>NZ_NEVM01000005.1:614529-921793 GCF_002261225.1 Bordetella genomosp. 10 | reverse complement strand
CCACCCGGCTGGCGGGCAGCACGTCCTCCAGGTAGCGCAGCCTTTCGCTGAAAAGCAGTTCGTCCACGTAGCCGATGAAGGTATGGCCGGACAGGTCGTCGCGGTGGCGGATGGCCGGATGGCGCGCCAGGTAGTCGGGCGTGCCGTAGAGTTTCAGGGCGTAGTCGCACAGCTTGCTGCACACGTAGGGCCCGCGCTGGGGGCGTTCGATGGTGATGGCGAGGTCCGCCTCGCGCTTGGACAGGCTGACGAAACGCGGCACCGGCAGGATGTCCAGGGTGATGTGCGGATAGCGGCGCTGGAAATCCGCGGCCAGCGGCGTCAATACGTAGCTGCCGAAACCCTCCGTGGCGCCGATGCGCATATGCCCCGAGGGCGCCTGGCCGACGCCGGACAGGTTCTCGCGCGCGTTGTGCACGCAGGTTTCCATCTGCTCGGCATGGACGAACAGCCGCTGGCCGTCCTCGGTCAGCATGAAGCCCGCGCTGCGGGACTTCTCGAACAGCAGGACGTCCATCTCGGCTTCCAGCGCGCGCACGCGGCGCGCGACGGTCGTGTGTTCCACGCCCAGCAGGCGGGCGGCGGCGCTCACGCGCTGCGTGCGCGCCACGGCCAGGAAATAGCGCAGGCTGTCCCAGTCCAGCATCTCGTCTTGCTCCGTTTTCGCGCCGCGCCGGGCAAAACCGGGCGGATCCGTTTTCTTGTGTAATTTCGCACAAGTCATGTGCATTTTGTCCAATTGCTGGGGGATTTTTACACATCTACACTGGGCTACGGTCCATAGAGGCCGCCCAGGCTGGAGGAGGCGTCAGACCCCATGCGGCCGGCAGCGAAGAACCAGGAGACAAGTCCATGAAATTCCGCAATGCCGCGCCAGCACCGCTGGGCGCCTTGGCGCGCGTCCGCGCGCAGCTTCCCTCCGTCCTGTCCCGCATGCGCCGCCTCGCGCCCGCGCTGTCCGCGGGCGTCCTGTTCCCGCTTGCCGCGCACGCCGCCGGCCAGCCGACGGTGAAGATCGGCGTGTTGACGGACATGTCCGGCAACTATGCCTCCATGGGCGGCGCCGGGTCGGTGGCGGCCGCGCAGATGGCCATCGACGATTGCCTGGCGGCGCAGTGCAAGGGCATGAAGATCTCGCTGGTGTCGGCCGACAACCAGAACAAGGCCGACGTCGGCGCGGCGCGGGCGCGCGAGTGGTTCGACCGGGACGGCGTGAACGCCATCGCCGACCTGACCAACTCCGCGGTGGCGCTGGCGGTGCAGGGCATCGCCCGTGAAAAGCACCGCATCGCGCTGTTCTCCGGGCCAGCCACCACGGCGCTGACCAACAAGGAATGCTCGCCCACCGGTTTCCATTGGATGTTCGACACCTATTCGCAATCGGTGGCGGCGGCCAAGGCCACGGTGGCCAACGGCGGCAAGTCCTGGTACTTCATCACCGTCGACTACGCCTTCGGCCATGCGCTGGAGGCCGATACCGCCAAGGCCGTGAAGGCCCTGGGCGGCACCACGGTGGGCAGCGTGCGCCATCCGCTGAACGCGCCGGATTTCGCGTCCTATCTGTTGCAGGCGCAGTCCTCGAAGGCGCAGGTGGTGGCCCTGGCCAACGGCGGCCAGGACACCGTCAACGCCGTCAAGCAGGCGCGGGAATTCGGCATCGTCGCCGGCGGCCAGCGGCTGGTGGCGCTGCTGGTCTTCCTGTCCGACCTGCGGGCGCTGGGCCTGCAGAACGCCCAGGGCCTGTCCTATGTGGACGGCTTCTACTGGGACTATGACGACGCCTCGCGCAAATGGTCGGCGCGCTTCGAGAAGGCCTTCCGCGGCCTGAAGCCCACCATGACCCAGGCCGGCGTCTATTCCAGCGTGCTGCACTACCTGCGCGCCGTCGCGGCGGCCGGCACCACCGACGCCGACAAGGTGGCGGCGCAGATGCGCCGCATGCCCATCGACGATCCCATCATGCGTCACGCGACCATCCGTGCCGACGGCCGCGTGATCCACGATATGTATCTGTACCAGGTGAAGACGCCGTCCGAATCGCATGGCGATTGGGACTATTCCAAGCTGGTCTCGGTGATTCCCGCCGCCGACGCCTTCCAGCCGCTGGCCGATTCCACCTGCCCGCTGGTGCAGCAGTCCGCGCGCCAATGAACCCGCTTACGAGGAGACCATCATGACCGACATTCCCCGCCTGCCGCTGCTGATCGGCGGCGAGCTGGTGCAATCGAAAACCACGCAGTGGCGCGACGTCGTCAATCCCGCGACCCAGGAGGTGGTGGCGCAAGTGCCTTTCGCCACGCGGGAGGAGCTCGACCGCGCCGTCGCCAATGCGAAAGAGGCCTACCAGACCTGGCGCAACGCCGGCCAGGGCACGCGCATGCGCGTCATGCTGAAGTTCCAGCAACTGCTGCGCGACAACACCGGCAAGCTGGCCGAGATGATCACCCGCGAGCATGGCAAGACCCTGCCCGATGCCGAGGGGGAAGTGGGACGCGGCCTGGAGGTGGTCGAGCACGCCTGCGCCATCGCCAGCCTGCAACTGGGCGAGTACGCGGAGAACGCCGCGTCCGGCATCGACGTCTACACGCTGATCCAGCCCCTGGGCGTGTGCGCCGGCATCACGGCTTTCAATTTTCCGGTGATGCTGCCTTGCTTCATGTTCCCCATCGCCGTGTCCTGCGGCAATACCTTCATCCTCAAGCCTTCCGAGCAGGATCCGACGTCTTCCCTGTTCCTGGCGCAACTGGCGCTGGAGGCGGGCCTGCCGCCGGGCGTGCTGAACGTCCTGCATGGCGGCCCGGACATCGCCATGGGCATTTGCGACCATCCGGATATCAAGGCGGTCTCCTTCATCGGTTCGACGCGCGTGGGCACGGAGATTTATCACCGCGCGTCGGAAGCCGGCAAGCGCTGCCAGGCCATGATGGGCGCGAAGAACCACTGCGTGGTGCTGCCCGACGCGGACCCCGAAGTGGTGCTCAACCAGTTGCTGGGCGCGGCTTTCGGCGCGGCGGGCCAGCGCTGCATGGCGACGTCGGTGGCGGTGTTCGTCGGTCAATCGCGCGAGTGGCTGCCCGAGTTCGTCGAGCGGGCGCGCAAGCTGAAGGTCAACAACGGCGTCGATCGCCAGGCCGATCTCGGCCCGCTGGTGTCGCCGTCGGCGCGCAAGCGCGTGGAGGGCCTGATCCAGCAGGGCGTGGACGAAGGCGCGCAACTGCTGCTCGACGGCCGCGGCATCGAGGTCAGCGGTTTCGAGAAGGGCAATTTCGTCGGCCCCACGGTGTTTTCGGGCGTGAAGGGCGATATGAAGATCTACACGGAGGAGATATTCGGACCGGTGCTGTGCGTGGTGGAGGTGGAAACGCTGGAGGACGCCGTGGCCTTCGTCAACGGCAATCCCAACGGCAACGGCGTCGCGCTTTTCACCCAGGACGGCGCCGCGGCGCATTATTTCCAGAACAACATCGACGTCGGCCAGGTGGGCATCAACATCCCCATCCCGGTGCCCGTGGCCTGGTTCAGCTTCACCGGCTCACGCGGCTCCAAGCTCGGCGACCTGGGCCCCAACGGCAAGCAGGCGGTGCAGTTCTGGACCCAGACCAAGACCGTCACGGCCCGCTGGTCGGGCCATGGCCGGACGGTGAATTCGACTATTTCGATGAAGTAAGAGGGGGATGTTCGCGGACGCCGGGCGAGGGCTTGGCGTTCGCGGACTGACGATGCGTTGCGTCTTTGCGGGGCGCCGGCGCGATGCGGCCTTTCTCCATGGCCGTATAGCGCCTAAGCTTATACTAATATGTAATTTGGAATGCGTTCTTTATTACCTATAATCGGGGGTCCTGCTCAGGAATCCCCCATGAACCTGCAACAATTCCGTTTTGTCAGAGAAACCATCCGCCGCGACTTCAACCTTACCGAAGCCGCGCGCATGCTCTATACGTCCCAGCCCGGCGTGTCCAAGGCCATCATCGAGTTCGAGGATGAACTGGGCGTCAAGATCTTCGAACGCCATGGCAAGCGCATCAAGGGATTGACCAAGCCCGGGCTGGCCGTGTCCCAGGTGATCGATCGCATCATGCGCGAGGTCGATAACCTGAAGAAGGTCAGCGACGAGTTCGCCCGCCGCGACGAGGGCGGCCTGGTGATCGCGTGTACCCATACGCAAGCGCGCTACCTGTTGCCGCGCGTGATTCCCACCTTCCGCAAGCAATTTCCCAAGGTGCACCTGTCCCTGGCCGAAGGCAGCCCGTCGCAACTGGCGGAAATGGTGCTGCACGAGCAGGCCGACCTGGCGATCGCCACGGAGTCCCTGGCCCTGACGCCGGGCCTGGCGACCTTGCCCTGCTATACCTGGGAGCACACCGTGGTGGTGCGGCCGGACCACGAGCTGGCCGAACTGAAGTCCAGCGAGGCCAAGCGGCTGACGCTGGAACAACTGGCGGCCTATCCGATCGTGACCTACGACCGCGCCTTCACCGGCCGCTCGACCATCGACGAGGTCTTCGCCAGCAAGAGCATCCACCCGGACATCGTGCTGGAGGCCATCGACGCCGACGTGATCAAGACGTACGTCGACGTCGGCCTGGGCATCGGCATCATCGCCGGCGTGGCCTACGATCCGCGCCGCGACAGCGGCCTGATCGGCCTGCCGGTGGGGCACTTGTTCGGCACCCATACGACGCGGGTGGGGGTGAAGGCGGGCGTCTTCCTGCGGGACTACGTCTATACCTTCATCGAGATGCTGGCGCCGGCCCTGACGCGCAACGTCGTGGCCAAGGCGGTGCAAGGGCAGCAGGCCGACTAGAACGCCGCCCGGGCAGTCCCGGGAAGCCTTGTGTCCCCCAAAACGGGCAGCGCCAGCGATGGCGCCGCCCGTTTGTCTTTTGCGCGGCCGAAGCGGGGCCTTCTTGATCCAACGCAAGCCGCGGCGGCGGTTGCGGTGGGATCGTAGGGGCTGTCCTGGAAGACGCCTCTCCCCGATCCCCACTATGCCTTCAGTTTTCTCAATAAAAAATATAAATAAGAAGTTTTCTCATTTACTTGCCCAAACAAACAAGAATCATTATCATTAATCCCACATCAACGAACGCAACGAGGGAATCTCATGGCGGGACTAAGCGCAGTGGTAGTGGGGGCGGACCGGCTAGGCAACATCCCGGACTTGCTGAAAGGACACAACATTTCGATCACGCACCATATCAGCGGGCGTGATCCTTCGCATCAGAAACGCGGCTTGTCGTTGCCCACGGGCACGCAACTGGTGATCCTGCTGACCGATTTCCTCGGCCACAACGTCATGAAGACGTTCCGCCATTCGGCCCAGCGGGCGGGCATCAAGGTGGTGGCGTGCCGGCGCTCGGTATGCAGCATGCAGCAGGCGCTGAACCAGTGCGGCTTGTGTCCGAACAACCCGAACAGCGGCGTGAAGACGCACTGAGCGCGGCGTTCGGGCAGGGCAGGGCTGGATACTTCAAGCAAGGGCCGTTGCATGGGTCGACCTCCGGGGTCGGTTCATGCAACGGCTTTTTTCATCGCCGGGCCGCTCCCAAGATGAAAAGCGCCCCCTCGGGGGGCAGCAAGCGGCGCAGCCGCGCGGCGTGGTTCATGTCTGTTCGTCCAGCGCGTGCGCAACGGCGTTCTCGTCCAGGCTTTCCACCGGTCCGACCACGGCATAGAGCAGGCCGTGCAGGGTGCCATAGCGCGCCAGCAGTCCACCGTCCGTGCGTTTGCCGGCCGGCAGCCGCTGCCGCGGCATTTCCGGCGGCCGGAGGTAGAAGCTGAGCGTGCGCTTGGCGGCATCCTCGTAAAGGACCATGGCCGCCGCGCCTCCCTCGGTGGCGAACAATCTTCCGCCGACCGGGTGGAAGCCCGCCGCGGCCAGATCCGGCAGCCTGGCCCCGGGCCCCACGCTGCGCGCCAGCCACGCCTGCAATTCGCCGACGCTGGATGCCGTGAAATCGATGTGCGCGCTGCGGTCGACCACCATCAATCTGTAGGCGGCGATGGCGTCGCTCATGGGCGCGGCGCGCAAGGATGCGTCCACGCCGCCCCGCCAGCCGCGCGCCTGCCAGCCCCCCATCGTGCCCAACCCCAGGCAAAGGACCATGGACGCCGCGATCGCCCAGCGTGTCCGCGCGCGCGCGGCGAGCCCGGCGCGGATCGCCGCCGGATCGAGCGCCGGATTCGCGGGCGGCAGCGGCAGGTCGTCCAGCTCGGCCCGCAGGTTCCGGGCGTCCCGCAGCCAGCGTTGCGCCCGCGCGGCCTTGCCCGGATCTTGCGCGAACGCGCGTTCGAGGGACTCGCGCGTCTCGTCGTCGAGCCGGCCGTCGACGTAGGCATGGAGATCGTCTTCGTCTGGAGGAATGCTCATTTCATGACTCGCAACAAGGGGGCTGGACGCTTCCCGCCGCTGAGCTGGCGCAATGCCTGCCGCGCGCGGGAAAGCCGTGACATGACCGTGCCGATCGGCACGTCGAGAAGGTCGGCGACCTCCTGGTAGCTGAAGCCCTCGACGGCCACCAGGAGCAGCAGGCCGCGCTGCTCGGCGGACAGTTCGCCGAAGGCGTTGAGCGTGGAGCGGGTGGCGGCCATGTGTTCGGCCGATGGCCAGTGCGCTTCATCGGGCTCCCGCAGGCTGCCGAGCAGCCGCGCATGGCGTTTCGCGCTGCGCTGTCCGTCGATGAAGCGCCGATGCAGGATCGTGAACAGCCAACTGCGCAGGGTGTCGCCGCCGCGCCGGCTGGCCCAGCGGGACAGCGCGCGCTCCAGGGTGGATTGGACGAGGTCGTCGGCCGCGTGGACGTCGCGGGTCAGCCACAGCGCGAAGCGCCGTAGCCGTGGAATCAGTTCACGCAGTTGATCGTCTTGTTCGGTCGAAGTCGAAGGCATGGCGGGCCAGGTTTCCCGGATACGCGGGAGCGGGCGGGGAAGGGAATGCGCGCGCGAAAAGCGCCAGTCGGAACCCGTAAGACGCGCGAGGCCGCGGTTTATTCCATGGGAGCGGAAAAAATATCCCAGGGAATAAAGCGGGAGGGCCGGCGTCTTACAGCGGTTCTACACAGGACCTCATGGTCGGGAGCGATTTCGATGGAACAGACTACATCACCGCGCGATCCGGCGCGCCAGCCGCTGCGCTGGGCGGTGTTGGGCGCGGCCGTGGCGGGGGTGGTTCTCGCCTTCGGCTATGTCGGCGGCTGGCTGGCGCCCGCGCGGCTGACGCCGGCACGGATCGTCGATGCCCTGCAGGCCAACGGCGGCCTGCATCCGGGATACCGGCGCAATCACGCCAAAGGCATTTGCGTGAGCGGTTACTTCGAGGGCAATGGCGCGGCCAGCGTCTATTCGACCGCGCCTTTCTTCGCCGTGGGCAAGGCCCCGGTGGTGGGCCGCTTCGCCTTGCCGGGCGGCAATCCCTATGCGCCGGACAGCAGCGTGCCGATCCGCAGCATGGCCTTGCGGCTCACCGCGCCGGACGGGGAGCAGTGGAGAACCGGCATGAACAGTATGCCGGTATTCCCCCTGGCGACGCCGCAGGCGTTCTATGAACAGGCCGTCGCGAGCGCGCCCGACCCGAAGACCGGCAAGCCCGATCCCGGAAAGCTGAAGGCCTTTGTCGGCGCGCATCCGGAAATGGCCCAGTTCCTGGCATGGGTCAAAGGGGCCAGGCCCAGCGCCAGTTTCGCCACGGAAACCTATTACTCCCTCAACGCGTTCTACCTGGTGGACAAGGACGGCAAGCGGCAGGCGGTGCGGTGGCGGATGGCGCCCCAACAAGCCGGCGGGGCCGGCGACCCGGCGCCCGCCGGCGAGCCGGACATCCTGCGGGAGGACCTGCCGCGCCGCATCGCCGCCGGTCCGCAGCGCTGGAAGCTGCTGCTCACGCTGGCGGCTCCCGGAGATCCCGTCGATGACGCGACCAGGAGCTGGCCCGCGGACAGAACGACGATAGACGCCGGCACCCTGGTGCTCGATGGCGTCGCGCCGCAGGACAGCGGGCCGTGCAGGGACGTCAATTACGACCCGACCGTCCTGCCGGCCGGCATCCAGGTTTCCCATGATCCGCTGTTGGCGGCGCGGGCCGCCGCCTATGCGGATTCCTATCTGCGCCGCACCAGTGAAGAGGCCGGCATCCCCGGCGCGGCTCCCCTGTCTTCGGAGAAGAAATGATGAAAACCGTATTTGGCTGGCCCGCGCGCGCCTTGCATTGGGTCATGGCGGCGATGATCGTCGCGATGCTTTTTATCGGCGTGGGCATGACGGCTACCGTGTCGACCTGGCACGAGGCATTGCTGTCCCTGCACCGGCCGCTGGGCGCGGCCGTGCTGGCTCTGGCCTGTCTGCGCCTGGTCGTGCGGCTGGCATCGCGGCCGCCGGCCCTGCCGCGGGATTTGCCGGCATGGCAGAAGCTTGCCGCGCATGGGTCGCACGTGGCGATGTATGCGTTGATGATCGCCATGCCGCTGATCGGCTGGGCGATGCTGTCGGCCGGCGGCTATCCGGTGACCCTGGCCGCCGGGGTGACCCTGCCGCCGATCGCGCCGGCCGATGCCGCGTTGTTCGCCTGGCTGCGGCTCGCGCATCGCTGGCTGGCCTATCTGTTCTTCCTGACCTTCGTCGCGCATTTCGCGGCGGCGCTGTACCACGGGCTGATCCGCCGCGATGGCGTGTTGCGGGCCATGATCGGCAAGCCGCGGCCGCCGGCGTCCACGGGCGCCGGGCAGCCGTTCAAGTTCAATACGGGGAAATGAAGCGGGCAGGAAAACCGCCCGCGCGGGATCAGTTGCCGGCGCGGGCTTGCGCGAGCAGGGCGCCGTCGATGCGGCGGGCGCCGTTGTAGCGCTTGCTCCAGTACGCCAGCTCCATGCTTTCGATGCGCACCTTGCCGCCGGCGCTGGGCGAGTGGACGAAGCGATCGTCGCCCAGGTAGATGCCTACGTGCGAATAGCGGCGGCCCATGGTGTTGAAGAACACCAGGTCGCCCACCTGCAGGTCGTTGCGGGCCACCGATACGCCGACCTTCTGGTACATCTCGGCGGCATTGCGGGGCAGTTTCAGGCCCAGCGACTGCTGGGCGACATAGGACACCAGGCCGCTGCAATCGAAGCCGGTCGACGGCGACGTGCCGCCGAAGCGGTAGCGGATGCCCAGGTAGTTCAGCGCCTCGCCCGCCAGCAGCACGTTGTCGGTCCCGTTCCCGCCCTTGTAGGCCAGGCCCTGTCCGCCGCCGCGCACCGGACGGCGCAGCTTTTCGGCCAGGAGCATGCCGATGGGATCGTCGGCATTGCTGGCCCATTCGGCTTCATAGCCTTCCAGGTCGGTCGAGGCGTAGTCGTAGCGCTGGGAGGTGCCGGTGTTCGCGCAGCCGGCGAGGATGGCGGCGCCGAGCGCTGCGCTGCCGAGCCGCAACAGGCGGGTATTGGGGAGGAGGGGGGATAGGATGCGCGAGAGACGGTGGCCGTATCGGTTCATTGTTCGCTTGAAGGCGCCGGAAAACGCCTGGAAGACGACGGACGACCGCCGTGGTTTAAGAGGGGTGACGAACGGAAGAGCTGGAACTGGACTGTAATAACTCGCGTGATTTTATCAATCTTGCGTACAGATGACCAGGGTGCTGCGTATACTAAAGATGTAACAAGCTGCATAAGCTATGCGGCGCTGTTATGGCTAGAATCTAAAGAGCTTCGAAAAGAGCAGCAGGGGGGCCTTGCAGTGATGCGAGCAGCCCAGCGCCGGGGAAGCACCGCAGCGATGTCTTGAAAGCACTTCTCAGTCATTTAGATCAGACTAAATAACTGGTAAGGATCGTCAAGAATCTGAAACAGTCGGACCATAACAGGAGACACGCATGCAAAAAATCCGGGATTTCCACTACACCTCGGTGCATCACCGCGACGAGTTCTGGCGCCGCGAAGGCGGCCGCATACATTGGGACACGCCCCCCGAGCGGACCCTGGACGACAGCCGGCCCCCCTTCGCGCGCTGGTACGTGGGCGGCAAGACGAATCTTTGTTACAACGCGGTTGACCGCTGGCTCCCCCTTCAAGCCGATAGACAAGCCCTGATCTGGGTCTCCACCGAGGTCGACCAGGAGCGGGTATATACGCAGGCGCAACTGCATGACGAGGTCAATGCGGTGGCGGCCATGCTGCGCGAGCAGGGCGTGGGCCGGGGCGACCGGGTGCTGCTCTACATGCCCATGGTGCCGGAGGCGGTGTTCACCATGCTGGCCTGCGCGCGCCTGGGCGCCATCCATTCCGTGGTATTCGGCGGCTTCGCCGCGCACAACCTGGCGCAGCGCATCGACGACGCGCGCCCCAAGGTCATCGTGTCCGCCGACGCCGGCTCGCGCGGCGGCAAGGTCACGCCCTACAAGCCCCTGCTGGACCAGGCGCTGACCCTGAGCGCCTCCCGTCCCGCCGCCGTCATCGTGCTCGACCGCGGCCTGGCGCCGGCCCCGCTGGGCGAGGGCGAATGGGACTACGCCGAATTGCGCGCGCGGCACGAGGGCGCGCGCGTGCCCGTGACCTGGCTGGAGTCCTCCGAACCGAGCTACATCCTCTATACCTCCGGCACGACCGGCAAGCCCAAGGGCGTGCAGCGCGACACGGGCGGCTATACCGTGGCGCTGGCCGCGTCGATGGAGTACATCTTCAACGGCAAGCCGGGCGAGACGTTTTTCTGCACCAGCGACATCGGCTGGGTCGTCGGCCATTCCTATATCGTCTATGGCCCCCTGATCGGCGGCCAGGCCACCATTCTCTACGAGGGCACGCCGGTGCGGCCCGACGGCGCCATCCTGTGGAAGCTGGTCGAGCGCTACAAGGTGAACACGCTGTTCTCGGCGCCGACCGCGGTGCGCGTGCTCAAGCGGCAGGATCCCGAGCTGCTGCGGCGGCACGACCTGTCCTCGCTGCGCGCCATCTACCTGGCCGGCGAGCCGCTGGACGAGCCGACCGCGCGCTGGATCGGCGAGGCCCTGGGCAAGCCCATCATCGACAACTACTGGCAGACCGAAAGCGGCTGGCCCATCCTGTCGGCGCAGCCCGGCGTGGAGCGCACGCCGCCGCGGCTGGGCAGCCCCTCCTTCCCGACGTATGGCTACGACGTGCGGGTGATCGACGAAAGCACCGGCGAGGACCTGGGCCCGGGCCGCAAGGGCGTGGTGGCCATCGTGCCGCCGCTGCCGCCGGGCGCCATGAGCACCATCTGGGGCGACGACGAACGCTTCGTGCGCACGTATTTCGAATCCATCCCGGGCCGCCAGGTGTATTCGACCTTCGACTGGGGCCGGGTCGACGAGGACGGCTATTGGTTCATCCTGGGGCGCACCGACGACGTGATCAACGTGGCCGGCCACAGGCTGGGCACGCGCGAGATCGAGGAATCCATCAGCAGCCACGCCAAGGTGGCCGAATGCGCGGTGGTGGGCGTGGCCGATGCGCTGAAGGGGCAGGTGGCCTCGGCCTTCGTGGTGCTGAAGGATCCCGCGCAGGCCGAGGGCGAGGAGGCCGTGCGCGCGCTGGAAGGCGATATGATGCGCGTGGTCGATCAGCAGCTCGGCGCGGTGGCGCGGCCGGCGCGCATCCGTTTCGTCGCCGCCTTGCCCAAGACCCGTTCCGGCAAGGTGCTGCGGCGGGCCATCGTGGCGGTGTGCGAAGGACGCGATCCCGGCGATCTGGCGACGATCGAGGATCCCAACGCACTGGAACTGATCAAGGAATCGCTGAAATGAATAGCAAGCCTGTCCTTACCGCCGACGACGTCAAGAAGATCCTGGCGGCCGCCGAAGCGCATGCGCAGTCCAACAAATGGGCGGTCTCGATCGCCGTCGCCGACGACGGCGGCCACCTGCTGGGCCTGCTGCGGCTGGACGGCGCCGCGCCCATTTCCGCGCAGATCGCCCCGGCCAAGGCACAGACCGCCGCCCTCGGCCGGCGCGAGTCCAAGGTCTACGAGGAGTCCATCAACAACGGCCGCTATGCCTTCTTGTCGGCGCCGATGACGGGGATGCTGGAAGGCGGGGTGCCCATCGTCGCGCAGGGCGTGGTGGTCGGCGCGGTGGGGGTGTCCGGCGTGAAGTCGACCGACGACGTCGCCATCGCCAACGCCGGCATCGCGGCCCTGGGCCTTTGAGGCACGGCGGCGCTGCCGCCGGCGGATGGACCAGGATGGGCCGGGACCAGATCGACCCGCATCGACCAGGATGGAAAAAATGACGCAATCTCTACGAATCGACTACGTTTCGGACATCGCCTGTCCCTGGTGCGCGGTCGGGCTGTGGTCGCTTCAACGGGCGCTTTCGAACCTGGGGGACGAGGTCGACGCCCGCATCGTCTTCCATCCCTTCGAATTGAATCCGGACATGCGGCCCGAAGGCGAGGCCATCGTCGACTACCTGGGACGGAAATACGGCCGCACCCCCGAGCAGATCGCCGAATCGCAGGCCATGATCCGCGCGCGCGGCGCCAGCGTGGGCTTCGCCTTCGGGCCGCGCACGCACGTCTACAACACCTTCGACGCCCATCGCCTGCTGCATTGGGCCGGCCTCGAAGGCAGGCAGTTGCCGCTCAAGGCGGCGCTGCTGCGGGCCTACCACGGCGAGGGCAAGGACCCGAGCCAGCACGACGTGCTGGTCGAGGTTGCCGAATCGGTGGGGCTGGACGGCGCCGCGGCGCGTCGGGTGCTGGAAACGGGACAGTACGCCGACGAGGTCCGCGCGGAAGAACGGGAATACATCGATATGGGTATCCAATCGGTGCCGGCCATCATCTTCAACCAGAAGTACCTGTTGAGCGGCGGCCAGCCCGTGGAGGCCTTCGAGCAGGCGATACGGCAGGTCCTCGCCGAGGCCGGCTAAGGGCTAGAATCGGATTGCCCGAAGTATGGGAGCCGATGTATGGAGCCCGATGTATGGAGCCCGGCATATGGAGCCCGACATATGGAGCCCGCGGTATAGAGCCGGACACACATAGCCCGACGAATATAAATAGATTTGCAAGCAAAACAGCAGCGTCAAAATTCTCTGAAGGAGAGCGTCATGTCCAACGCCATCGAATCCGTGCTGGTCGAGAACCGTGTGTTTCCGCCGCCGCCCGCCGCGTCCGCCGGCGCGGCCATCGGCAGCATGGATGCCTACAAAAAGCTGTGCCTGGAAGCCGAGCAGGACTTCGACGGTTTCTGGCGGCGCCTGGCGAACGAGAACCTGGTCTGGACCAAGCCCTTCACCCAGGTGCTGGACGACAGCAAGGCGCCGTTCTACCGCTGGTTCGGCGACGGCGAGCTCAACGTCTCGGCCAACTGCCTGGACAGGCACGCGCAGGGAAGCAACGCCGAAAAGACCGCCATCATCTTCGAGGCGGACGACGGCAAGGTCGAGAAGATCACCTACCGCGCCTTGCTGGAGCGCGTCTGCCAACTCGCTAACGGCCTGAAGAAGCTGGGCTACAAGAAGGGCGACCGCGCCATCATCTACATGCCCATGTCGATCGAGGCGGTGGTCGTGATGCAGGCCTGCGTGCGCCTGGGCGTGACCCACTCCGTGGTGTTCGGCGGCTTTTCCGCCAAGAGCCTGCAGGAGCGCATCGTCGACGTCGGCGCCACGCTGGTGATCACCGCGGACGAGCAGGTGCGCGGCGGCAAGACCATCCCGCTGAAGCCGGCGGTGGAGGAAGCCTTCGCCATGGGCGGCTGCGACGCCGTGCGCCAGGTCATCGTCTATCGCCGCACCGGCGGCAAGACGGCCTGGGTGGAGGGCCGCGACCTGTGGCTGCATGACGTGATGGCCGGCCAGTCCGGGCAGTGCGAGCCGGTGCCGGTGGAAGCCGAGCATCCGCTGTTCATCCTCTACACCTCCGGTTCGACCGGCAAGCCCAAGGGCGTGCAGCATGCCTCCGCCGGCTTCCTGCTGTGGTCGCTGCTGACCGTCAAGTGGACCTTCGACGCGCGTCCGGACGACGTCTACTGGTGCACGGCCGACGTGGGCTGGATCACCGGCCACTCCTACATCGCCTACGGCCCGCTGGCGGCCGGCCTGACCCAGGTGGTGTTCGAGGGCGTGCCCACCTATCCCAACGCGGGCCGCTTCTGGGACATGATCGCGCGCCACAAGGTGACGACGTTCTATACCGCCCCCACCGCCATCCGCTCGCTGATCAAGGCGTCCGCCGCCGCGCCCGATACGGACCCGGAACGCTACGACCTGAGCAGCCTGCGCATCCTGGGCTCGGTGGGCGAGCCCATCAACCCGGAAGCGTGGATGTGGTATCACAAGAAGGTGGGCGGCGAACGCTGCCCCATCGTCGACACGTGGTGGCAGACGGAGACCGGCGGCCACATGATCACCCCGCTGCCGGGCGCCACGCCCACCAAGCCGGGTTCCTGCACCTTGCCCTTGCCGGGCATCGCCGCCGCCGTGGTCGACGAGACCGGCGCGGACGTGGACCAGGGCAACGGCGGCTTCCTGGTGATCAAGAAACCCTGGCCGGCGATGATCCGCAATATCTGGGGCGACCCGGAGCGCTTCAAGAAGAGCTACTTCCCGCCCGAGCTGCGCGGTTATTACCTGGCCGGCGACGGCGCCCAGCGCGACGCGGACGGCTACTTCTGGATCATGGGCCGCATCGACGACGTGCTGAACGTCTCGGGCCATCGCCTGGGCACCATGGAAGTGGAATCGGCGCTGGTCGCGCACCCGCTGGTGGCGGAGGCCGCGGTGGTGGGCCGTCCGGACGACACCACGGGCGAGGCCGTGGTGGCCTTCGTGGTGCTCAAGGGCGCGCGCCCCGAGGGCGACGAGGCCGCCGCGGTGGCCAAGCAACTGCGCGACTGGGTGGCCAAGGAAATCGGCCCCATCGCCAAGCCCAAGGACATCCGCTTCGGCGAGAACCTGCCCAAGACGCGCTCGGGCAAGATCATGCGGCGCCTGCTGCGCGTGGTGGCCAAGGGCGAGGAGGTGACCCAGGACGTGTCGACGCTGGAGAATCCGCAGATCCTCGAACAGTTGTCGAAGTCGGTCTGACCTGCCTCGCCGTCAGCGCCGTCGTTTTCTGGACGAGCGCTTCCCGATGCGCGAGAAAAGCGATCGGGCGGCGCTCGCCTGCGGCGCGGGCTGGTCCGGCAGTTCGTCGTCGATGTCATTCTCGTCCTGTTCCAGCGTGAACCACGGCGCGCGGTACGTCCTGCGCTCGTAGGCCTGGCCCGTGCGGTCGCTGACGCGGCCGGTGACGACGCGGGTCTCCCTGGCCAGGGCGTCGTAGAGATAGCGGTCGGGCGGCACCGAGTCCGGAAGCTGGCCGTATTTCGGAAAGGTCGTGGCCCGGGGGAAGGTTGGGTAATACAACGTGGCCAGTTCGGCGTCGTATTGCAGGAAGAACGCGGGCCATCTGGCCAGCGTCTGCCCGTCGGGCGCATGGCGCGCGTAGTCCCGGACGGCGTGGACCGGGGCGTCGGCCGCGGTGGGATCGGCGGCAGGTGCGGGCGTGGCCAGGGCGCCGTTGCAGTCGACGACGTAGGCCTGGACGCCGCCGGGCACGCGCACGAACGTGGCCAGCTCGCGGTTGTATCCGTCCAGGTAGGTCGTGGTCGACAGCAGTTGCTGCGCGGCGGCAGGCACGGGGGCCGCGCTGGTCGAAAACGCATCGGCCGTCTGCGTGGTCACCAGGGGCGGCTGGGCGGTCGCCTGCTCGATTTGCAGGTATTGCAGGCAGTGGTCGTCCCACGGCGTTCGCGGGGCGGGATTGCCCGCCAGCCACGCGCGGCCGCGCGAGCGCAGGAATCCGCGGGTGGTCCCCTCCGTCGCCGGGCCGTCGAGAAAGGCGTAGCGCGCGCCCGTCAGGCGATCGTTGGTGGTGGTCCCGCCTGCGTACTTCTCCAACGTGACGGCGACGAACGCCGCCATCATGTTGTTGGCCTGGTAATCGATGCGCGACGCCTGGTTTTGCGGGGCGGCGCCGTCGAAATTGCCGTCGTAGGGGGTCGCGTCGAGATCGTCGAAGCCCACTTGTTCGACGACCGCGCCGCCGCCCTCGGCCTTGAGCTGCGTGCCGGAGAAGCTCGTGGCGATCACCCGTCCCAGCGCGTCGAACTGCGCCTGCCGCTTGTTCATGTTCGGGTCCAACAAGGTGGTGGGCGCCAGGAAGCGATAGTCGACGGTCTGGGCGGCGACGACGTTGCCGTACGGGTCCGTGGCCTTCGTCATGAGAACGCAATGCGTGTCCCAGGAGAACATCGTGACGGGATAGACGGGCTGACCGTCGCTTCGCGCGGCCAGGGAGGACGTCTGCCGGCAGGCGAGTGTCCAGAACGCATCCCCCAGGTAATAGACATTGATATCGAACCGCCCGATATAGACCTTGTCCGTTTCCGGCGCGCCGCCGGGCACGGTGAGCAGCAGGCCGCCGGCCTCGTAGCCGGCGCGCGCGATGTCGTCGGCGTCCAGGCCGTTGGCCAGCAGCGTGCCGTAGTCCGCCGCGGTCAGCAGCGCTTTATCGGTGAACGCCGGCAAGACCAGCGGTCCCGGCAGCCCGTCCACGTATTCATGGCTGGACTGCGCCAGCAGGCGTCGTGTCTGTCCGGGCGCGAGCAGGCAGGCGGGGTCGGCCAATGCCGACAATGACTCGACGTGCAGGCCGGCGCCGCCGGGTTGCGCGTCCTTGCAATCGTCGTATGTCAGGACGTTCCGGCGTTCGGCCTCCAGGATGCCCAGGCGATAGTCCGCGCCGTCCATGTGCCGCGCCTGGAAGCGCGACTCCGTGATGCGCAGCACGGTCTGCTGGGCGTCGAAGGTGGAGGTCCAGCTCAGGCCGGCGATGGCGCTTGCGCCGTTGCCCGCCACCGGGAAGGGAATGCGCCGCGCCGGATCCAGGCGTTCGTCGGTATAGGGGTTGGCGGCGCTGGCCTCCAGTTGCCGCGGATAGGCGATGTCCAGGCGCCAGGTGGCGTAGCCGTAGTGGTCGGCATCCATCTCCACGGTCTGCGTGATCAAGGGGTCGGTGGCGTACCCTTCGTAGTCGTAGGTCATCGACTCCAGTTGCATGGGCAGGACGACCGGATATCGTTCGGAGGGCCACGCTATGCGGCTCTGCCAACGCAGGTGCCGGGAAGTCAGCGGCACCTCGTCCGCGCCATGGGTTTCGACGCGCAGCGGGCAGCCGGCGAGCGCGCGGGCTTGCCACCAGCGCAGGCTTTGGTAGGAGGGCGCAACCACGGTGTCGTGCCAGGGATCCTGGGCCGTCGTGGCGCTGTTCAATGCGGTATACCGCGTCGCCATGTCGGCGAAAGCCGACGGCTCCGAATAAGGCGTCCCGTAGAAATAGGGCGTGCCGGGCGCGGAGGTAAGCTGGTCGTCCGTATCCCTGCCCGCGTGAAACCAGGTCCTGGTGACCGAAGGCGCCAGCGCCGATACCGGCGTCGCGCCGGGCCAGTCGCAGGTCTGCTGCGCGATTTCGGTATAGCGAAAGCCGCGGGGTTCCCGTTCGCGGCCGTCCCACACGCCATCGCGGTATTTGGGCGTCGAGATGCGTTGCAGATTGGCGATGTAGTCGATCTTCGCGATCTGGTCCACCACCATGCGCGCGCCGGGGCGGTTGCCCGGCGCGCGATCGCCGGTCTCGATTTTCTCGTCGAGCCAGTCCTGGATCGAGCTGCGCCAGCTTACCTGGGTGCGGGCGCCCGCGTTGTTGTCCAGCGCGGCCAGCCGATAAGGCGCCGTGGCATTGAGGTCGACGCGCCAGTAGCGGGTCGCGCCGGACCCGGGATAGCCGTGGGGCGGCGTCACGTCGCCATAGGGCTGGACCAGCACGATGCTGACGCCGCCGGTGCCCGCGAGATCGGAACAGCGGATTTGCGCGAGGGCGCCCAGGTGGAAGCCGGCGGGGTAGGGGATGGTGACGGGCGTGCCGGCGTAGCCGTTGCCGCACTGGTTCTGGAAGATCCGGATGCCGTCCACGTCCGCGTAGACCAGATCCGGCGCCCGCGGTCCGAAGAGGGGCAGGAAATACACCCGTTCGGGGTCGAAGGCGGCCGCGTCGAAAGGCAGCGACGCGGTCATCGTGACGGGGCTGCCGAAGCGGCCGTCGCCCAGCCAGGGCCAATAGGTCAGCGAGTCGTGCCGCAGGCGCACCAGATGCGCCTGCCCCGAGCCCAGCACGTCGGCGAAATTCACCCATTCGCGGGGATTGCGCCCGGGTATGGGCAGGACGACGCCGGCATCCTGTGCGACGTCGCGCGGCGCGGAGAAAGCGACGCCGGTATCGCTGGACTGGTTGGCGTAGTAGCGCACCGAGGTGGGCGACAGGACGAACAGGTCCGGCAGGCCCGAACCATGCATGTCGCCGAAGCGCGCATACGGGGCGCCGATCTCCGCGGGCAAGCTCTGGACCGGGACGAAAGCCGACCACGTCCGGTCGGCCTGCATGGCGTGATAGCCGCGCGGGCCGACCGCGCCGAACTTCAGGCTTTCCAGGCAGCCGTCGCCGTTGATGTCCATCAGCAGGTTGTCGGGGGCGCCGCTGATGACGGGAACGCCGTCCAGCAATGTCCGCGGTCCGTAGGTAATCGCCCGCGCCGTCGCGCCTGGGCGCCGGTCGCGCACGGGGCGGCGGTAGTACCAGCAGTTGCCTGTCCGGTGCAGCAGGCCGGCCATGCCTTCGCCGTACAGATCGGCCGCCGAATACAGGATGGGATCGGGTTCGGGGGCGTCGCCGCCGATGGGAAGAGCCATGGCTTGCGCCAGGGCCGTCCAGCAGCCCGCGTCGGCCGGCGCGACGAAGTCCGGCGTCCATTCGATGTCCACCATGGGCAGGAAGCGCCACGCGCCGTCGGCCTCGTAGGCCATGCGCTGCGCGCCCATCAGGCGCGAGGCCGAGGGCGTTTCCTCGTAGTCCAGCCACAGGCGGGAAACCAGCGCCGGCGTCCCGCTGCCGCTCAACTGCCGCTTGCCGTCGAGGCGGTGGTACATGAGCACCTGCCGGCACAGGTAGTCGGCGGCGACCGCGAAGCCGTAGCCGTGGTCGACGTGGCGGTCCTGTCGCCGGCCGGCCCAGGGTCGGGACCTGAGGGTGTCGTAGGGCGCCGGCGCCTGCCAGGGAAGCGTGGGAACGCCGTAGTCGAACAGCAGCGTGAACAGCCATTGCTGGCCGTCGGGTCCCTGGGCGGCGTCCGTATCCGCGAGATAGAGGAAGGGGCGCTGTTCGTAAGCCACGTTGCCGTAGTGGATGGCGGCGAGGTAGCGGCTGGCCTGGCCGGCGTCGGGGCCGGCGCTGTATTCATAGTAGATGTGCTGGCCGTCCGGCGTGACGGATTCCTGCAATAGCCAGACCGCCGTGCGGGTGGCGTCGGCGGGGTCGCGCACGCGCGCCGCCGCGGTTCTGCCGAACCACTGTATTTCCCCGTCGGCCGTCGAGACCTGCCAGAAGTCTCCGTCCTGCCCCGCCGGCGATTGCATGTAGACGATGCGCGAGAAGTCGCTCTGCTTGCGCGGCATGTACTGGCGGGTGGCGTACTGGTCGGGCGTCCAGGAAAGCGGGCAGGGCTCCGCGACGAATGTCATCACCTCGCCGTCCGGCCCGACGAAGTCGTCGTCGCGTTCGTAGCCGGGAAAGCCGTGATCGAGGCGGCGCCGTATCGACGGGATGCCGGCGTCCCAACCCCAGCCGAACGCGCCGTCGCCGGCGCCGCTGGCCAGCGCCAGCCGCGGCGCATGACCGCGTCCGGGCGAGATGGGCAGGTCGATCGAAAAGCCGGTGCCGCCCTGGTTGCCAATGGGCGCGGCTTCCACCGATGCGAGGCCCAGGCCGCCGGCGCCGGGCTGGGGCAGGGTGGGCGGCGCGGGCGTGACGGCCGGCGCGGTTGGCGTTTTACCCATTTCCGTTTTGCTCCCGGGCGGCGGCCGTTCCGGCCTGCGTCATTGGGACACGACGCTCATGTCGTGGTTGTTCCAGTAGGCCGATACGTCGCTGCCCTTGCCCGAGTCCTGCGCCGTGTACGTCAACGTCAATATGATGTCGTCTAGGCTGGCCAGCACCGCGTCCTGCTCCACGTCGGCCTGCGGCCGGTCCGCGCCGGTCTTGTTGCTGCCGGAATAAGGAAACGTCACGGTCCAGTCCGAGACCGCGCCGGTGGCTTCGAACGGCAGGTAGCGGCCGTCGTCGCCGCCCAGGACGCCGCCGTCGTGGAGCCCCGTGGACAACGCCGTCGACTGCCGCGCGTTCGAATCGAACCTGATCGAGGGCGCCGCGACGGTCTTCTTGTCGACCGCGTCCAGCGCGGCCGCCGGATCGCTCATGTCCAGGACGATGGCCGATCCGGTCTGCTGCACGATGGCGCGGACGTTCTGCAACGGCCCGATGGCCGCGGGCAGCGTGATCGCCACGCTCACGATCTGGCGCAGGTAATGGCCGGGATAGTCTTCGTCGAAGTTCCGCTGCGTCAGGCTGAAGGCGAATTGCCGGGCGCCGGCGCCGGTGCGCGCGGCATTGAATTTCGCTTCCGTCATCAGCGCCTTCACGGACACCGTCTTGACGATTTCCAGCCGGCGCGCGTGGCGCGAGCCGTACCACAGGCTTTGCATCTGCAGCAGCGCCAGCGCCAGGGGTTCGCCGGAGAGCAGGCCCTGGTAGCGGCTGTTCCAGCTTCCGTCATGGAAGAACGTCGTGGTCCAGTCCGCCACCTCGTTGCGCCAGCAGGACTGCGCCAGCAGGCACAGGCTCAGCGCGGCATCGTAGGCCTGGTACTGCAGCGGCGCGATCCGCGACGCCATCCAGCCGTACAGGGCGTCGTTGGTGAAGCGATGCCGCAGGAAGTCGTACATTTCCAGGTTATGCCTGTGCTGGGCCTGCGCCAGCTCCCTGGACGTGGTCGCGGCCTGCAACTGGATTTCCTGCGCCTCGATCTGGGCGCGGGTGACTTTCTCCGTGGCCTTGAGACTGTCCAGCGTGTTCTGCCATTCTTCGCGGCGGCGGCGGAAACCGGCCTGCTGGAACAGCCCCTGCGAAGCGGTCGACGCCATATCCGACGTGGCCATCAATATGCCGGCGAGCGCGCTGGGCAGGGCGCCGTAGTCCTGCCCGCCGACGGCCAGGCCGAAGATGTTGGGCGCGCTGCGCAAGCCGCCTATGCCCAGCAGGAGGCCTTGCGCGCCGAGCTTCGCCGTGGTGGCCGCCGTCAGCAGCGAGAGCGCGGCGATTTCGAGGGGCGAGTCTCCGCCCCGGATCTGCCGGACATAGTATTCCTGCTGCTCCTTGTTGGCCTGGAGGCTGGCGTTCAGGGACTTCAACGTCGCCCTGGCGATATCGATGCCCTGTTGCGCCGCCTTGTCCGTGAACGACCACAACTGGAGGAGCTGCGACATCTGCAACTGTTCCTGGCGGCGTCCGTCCTGGCTGCTGCGCAATCCCAGCAGCGTGTTGCCCAGGGAGGAGAGGGCGCCGACGGCCTTGTCCGCCAGCCCGGCGATGGCCTGGTAGCGGTAGGGCGGAATCGGCATCGTATCCGCGGCGACGACGGCGCCGGCGGTGGCCGCGCCGACGGCGCGCGACTGCAATTCGCCCGGATCCCCCGGCGCGGCATACAGCGGCAGGCGCATGGGCGTGCCGTTGATGTCCAGGTTGTGGCGGATGTTGTAGAGCCTGGCGTCCAGCGTGTCCCACAGGCCTTCGAGCTGCGGGTTGGTGGTCGGATCGAAGGTATCGGCCCACTTGACGGCGGGGGCGGCCTGCGTGAGCAGGGCGGGGACCGGGATAGGCAGGCAGGGGACGAGTTCGGCGATTTCCTCGCGGACGGCCTCCTTGAAGTCGATGGTCACGTCCGCCAGCGCCAGGCCGGGCGGGAAGGCGGAGATCGAATGGAAGAGCCGCGGGCCCAGCAAGGACAACGCGCGCGCATAGCATTGATAGGCCTGGTTCACGCCGTCGCGGGTGAGGCGGCGGTAATAGTCGTCGCCGACGGCCGTCAATGCGCGGATGTACTGCATATACGTCCACTTGCGGTAATGCGTGGTGTCCGCGTACGCCAGCGCGAAGGGCGCGATCGCGCGCCAGGGCTGTTCCGAGGCCCGCTGGGTCGAGCCGGGACGCGTCGGCGTGACGGCTTCGCTCTTCCAGTACGGGGCGACCTCCGCCTGGCGCAGCGTGCCGTCCGCGTCCGGGATGACGAGCGTGGCGATCTGGTTGCGCGCCCGGGGATCGAAGATGCGTTGCAGCCATGCGAGCGCGCCGGCGTGGTCGCCCTGGGCGGAAAGCAGATAGGCGATCATCGCCGGGCAGTGAAAGAATATCTCCCAGAAATAGATGCTGTTGGCGCCTTCGTAGTCCAATTGCGGCTGCATCGCGTCCGTGGCCGACAGCTTCGGCTCGTAGGCGCTTTGGGTGCTCCAGGCATACAGGGACTGCAGGCCCTGCGACGCCTTGCCCACCAGCATGCGCGCGAAGGTCGTATTCAGGCGGATGAGGGGGAAGGTGTCCTTGCTGTTGGTGTCGCGGTGATTGCCCAGCATGTTGAGCATCTGCGCGGTGCCGAAATCCGGGTCGAGATGACTGTCCAGGAAGGGATAGCTTTTATCCTGCAGGGCGAAGAAGCCCGCCTCCCGGAAGAAGTCTCCGCGCCAGACCGTCTTCATGTTGCCGCCGTTCTCGTCCGTCTCCAGGATGCCGACGTACATGTCGGCGCCCTGCCTGGTGTACGAGAAGGTCATATCGAAGGTGGTGGAGGGCGTGATCTCCTGGACCGTCTGCTTGTTGGTCCCGGGATTGAAAAGCGCTAGGCTGACGCCGTTGCCGTCCTTCCAGTTCGATTTGTCCCGGTAGTTGCCCAGGGAGATGGCCGGCGTGTACAGCGTATTGAAATTCATCGGCGCCGAATTGTCCGCGTCGATGGCCCAGTGCGTCTGTTTGCCGCTCTTCGGCCTGGGACCCGATTTGTCGTAACCCGGCGTTTGCACGGTGACGTTCAGGGTGTCGGGATTCAGGTGCGCGTTGATGTCCCCGGAGGAAGGATTGACGCAATTGTTGTCGGAGAACCGTATCAGGTAGTCGCCCCAATGATCGTAGCTTAGCGCGCCGGCCGGCGTATTGTTCCGCGCGTCGGTGACGTCGTTGTCATCGTAGAAGACGAGATCCACTTCCAGTTCGAGACCGGCATACGTCCAGATCTTCCGGGTGTACCACTGATACTGCCTGTAGTCCTTGAAATAGAGTTGCGGCAGATAGCGCTTCACATTGGACGCGCCTATCGCGGACAGGTCGGGCTCCTTGAAGGTGAAGCCGCAATTCGACGCCAGCTTGATATACAGCGTCCCCGTCCACCGGTGGTAATCGCTGTCGCTGAAATCGACGGTCCAGGAGCCCTTTTCGATCAGGTTGGGCTGGCTGAACGTGCAGCCTCTTTGATAGAAGCGAGGATTGACGGGATTGCTCGAATCGCCATGGAGGTTCAGGCCCGGCTGGTAGGTGAACCTGCCCGTCTTGTCCTTGCAGCGCAGTACGTTGACGGCATCGCCGATCTGCGGCGTTTCCGCGGTAAGGCGCGCCAGCGCCTGCGGCGCCGCGCCGTCGAAGCCGGAAGCCAGCACGGGAAAATCGTCGACGATGACCTGCGTATTGCCGTTCGGCAGTTCGGCATTGCCTTCGGCGCCCGCCTGGACGCGGGACTGTCCCGTCAGCGCCGGGTTCTGCACCTGCTTTTTCTCATCGTCGGTCAGTCCGGTGGTGCCGGCGAACGTTTCCCAGTAGTCCGCGGGGACGGTCGCGCCATTCGTCGTATTGGCCTCGTCGAACGCGTCCAGCGTGCCGACCAGCGCGTATTGCCAGCCGTTCTCCGGATCGTCGGGAGACTTTGCCTGCGCCGCGTCGGCGTAAAGGACCGCATAGAGGACCGGCGGCAGGCCGGGCGTGGGCCGGTGTTCGAACGCCATGGTCCAGTAGTCGGATTCCACGGGGTCCACGCCGTCCGATTCCTTGTAGTAGTAAAAGAGGGAGTTCCTGCCGTAGGTCGTGCCCTGTGCGCTCGCGACTTCCTGCGGCATGGACCAGGTGCCATCCAGCATCAGGAACGAGACGTAGCCCGTCAGCCTGACCAGGGGGTTGATGACGGCGTTCTGCGGGTTTTCGTGGGTGCCGGCGTAGGTATTGTTTTCCTCGAAGTAGCGGTTCTGTTCGCTGTCCTCGATGATTTCCCGTTCGAACCAGCAGACGGACGGACGCGAATTGTGCGTGGCCACGCGCGGGATGCTCACGATCCTGCCGGCGTCGCCGAGCACCGTTATTTCCTGCCAGTCCGTCCAGGCGTCGGTCAGGGGGTAGCCCTTGTCGTCGGTGCGCATGAGATCGACGCGGCGCAGGAAATAGGCGCCCGGCTCGGTGGCCGTCCTGCCGATCAGGTGCACGCGGCCCGTGAGGAAGGCATAGGCATCGGTCCGACCGCCGTTTATTTCGTCCATGTAGCCGCTGACGACGGTCAGGTTGGCGATGCGTTCGAACGCGCTCAGGTACTTCTGCAATGCGTCGAGCGCGCGCGGTTCGTCGATGGGGCCTTGCTGCAGGTTCGTGCAGAAGGCCTGGAAGCTTTGCGTCTGGTCCGGCCGCAGCGGCGGGGCCAGGTAGTTCTCGGGATACTCGCCCAGTTCGACATTGGCGGCCCAGGTGCTGTACTGGGCATCGATCTGCTGCCAGTCGTCCAGGACGGTGGCGTAATCCAGTTGCGCCCACTGCACGCCCTCGTAGCCGGGCTCCGTGGCGTTGAAGATATTGTTGATGTAGAGCTGCAGCGAGGCAATGGCGTCGGCCAATACGCTGGTGTCGACGTCCTGCGTGACCTGGGTGTCGGTCAGCAGGTATTCCGAGACTTCCTGCTGGGTCAGCGCCAGGTCGGCATTGCGGTAGATCTGGCGCGCGATGAAAACCTGCCATGCGCCGCACAGGCCGTTGCGCCGGTTCCGCGCCAGCGCGCCGCGCACCGTTTCCATGCCGGCGTCGTCCGGCGCCAGCGGGCACAAGCGGCTGTCGGACTTCACGCCGACGCCGGCCAGCAGATTCGCCGCGGCGCCGCGCCAGGCGAGGTAGGCGGGATCCGCGGCCACGTTCAGGGCGATGCCGCCGTCCGCCTTGTACGCCAATGCGCCGGTCCGCAGGAGTTGCGCGGCCGTCAGGCCCGCCCGCGCGGCGGTCGATAGCAGGCCCAGCGCCTTGAGCATCTGGGCGACGGTGAGGATTTTCGTCGCGGACGTGTCGCCGCCGGCCCAGGGCGCCGCGGCCTTGACGTCCTCGATGGCGGCGCCGATCTGGCCGGACAGCCGCAGCGCGGCCTGGTCCGCCGTCATGTCGTCGCCGCGCAGATGGACGTCCGCCAGGTATTGCAGCACGTCGTCCTCGCTGTCGGCCAGTTCCCGCCATGTGCCGTAGGCGCAGAAGACCAGGAACGCGCCGGGCGTCAGCATGTACAGGCTGCCCATCATGGTCCGCGGGACGAAGCCGAACCAATTCTGCACGGTGTCGTCGTCGAGCGGTTGCCGGTACGCCGTGGCCCGCACGGCGGGAGCGCCGAGCCCGTGGGTGATCGCCACCAGCGCCATGCGGGAGAAAAGGCCGAGCTGCTTCAGCAGGCCGGCGCTGCCGTCGATCTGGCCGGCGTCCGCGATGGGTAGTCCGTCGTTCAGGGCGTCGCAGGCGGAAAGAAAGACGTAGCTGGCGCCCGGGCGGCCCGCGAAGTCGGAGGCGGCGCCGTCGTTGACGACGCCGTCGGCCCAGGTGCGTATGATTTCATGCATCAGCTCGGCGCTGTCCAGCCCCAGGGCCTGCTGTAGCACGCTGTCCGTCACCTGCCATTGATTCCGATAGGCCGCGTCGAACGCCTCGCGCAGCGGCAGCGACGCGGCGTCCATGTTGGCGATGGCTTCCGGCGTGGCGTTGTCCACGGTCTTCTGGCCGGCGACCCATTGGTAGCCGTCGAGCGCAAGACGGAAGGCCGCCGTGCGGTCCGCGTCGTACTCCATGGCGATGAGCCCGTGGCCGTCCACGATGCCGGTCGCCGCGATGGCTTGCTGCCAGTCTATCGTCACGGGCGGCGCGGCGTAGTCCTGCCGCTGCAAGGGCAGGCTTTGCAGGAGCTCCGTCACGTTGACGCGCGCGGGGAGCGACTGGCTGATCGCCCCGTTCACCAGTTCCACTTCCTTTTGCGTCGCCACGGCCGGGGCGGGAAGTTCGTCCTTGCCGTCGTAGTAGAGCGCCGTGGTCGCCAGGTAGGCGGCCAGGGAGATGCCGCGCTGCTTCAGCAGGGCCAGCACGTATTCGAGATAGTTGAGGCAGTCGATGAGATCGGGGCCTTGATCGGTCCCGTCGGCGGCCCCCTCGGCAGCCTTGAGCCGTGGGCCATTGGCCCGCAGCCGCTCCAGCATGCGGGCGTTGGGACGGTCGGGGACGCGCAGCATCAGCGCCTCGAAGGCCTGCGGCGAAATGCCCAGGTAGGAAGGAATGCGCACCAGGTTGAACAGCGCCGTGTAGTTGTCCAGGGACAAGGCGATTTTTCCGGACACCTGGGGCAGCCCGGCGGCGATGGCGCGGAACGTCGCATGGTCGATCTTCAACGCAGCGCACAGGGCGACGACGATGGCGTCGCCGGAATCGGCGGGGTCGAAGGTCTGCCCGTCGTCGATGCGAAGCGGCGTCATGCCCGGGACGCTGTTGAAGATGCGATCGAATTGCGGCGTGGCATTGCCGACCGCCCCGAGCGCGAGCCGGTAGGCGAAACTGCAAATGTCCTCCAGCGTCGCGCCATGGCTGGCCTTCCAGCGCTCGTACAGGCCGAGCAGGCGATAGGTGTTGGCGCCGAAGTCCGGCGCGGCGGCCGGCGGCGTGTCCAGCGAAGCGCTCGCGGCCGCGACGATCAGCGCGTCGAGCTGGTCGAAGGGCAGGCCCGTGGCGTCGTGCAGGCGCATCAGCTTGTGGATCTTCACGAAGAACGAGGGCGCGACGGCCGTGTTCAGGCTGGGCGTGTCCGCGGGCGTGTTGGCCAGGCGCATGGTCTCGGCCGCCGGGGTGGCGAGGCCGAGCAGGCACAGGGGGCCGTCGGCGCACAGGTAGCGGGCGCCGTGGAGCCGGTTGTTCTCGTAGGCATTCTGTTCGGTGCGCGGGGGTGTCCAGGCATACGACGCCGTCAGCGTGACCGCGGTGTTGTTGCCGGCGCCGTCGACGCAGAGCATTTCCTTGATGCGATCGGCCGGCGCGCCCAGGCTGGCGCCGAGCGTGGCGACGTCGTTGAGCCCGTTGATGTTGGGGTTGCCGTAGTACCGGCTGCGATAGTCCGCCTGGGGATCGTCAGCGTCGTCGCCCTCGCTGTCGCCGTCGCCGGAGGCGCCGCTGCTCGTTCCCGGTTGCGATTCCAGGACGGCGATGAGCGCGGGACTGAGCCCCGCGGCCTGGATGTCGGCGTCGGTCGCCGCGCCGGGCCAGATCTTGTCGACGCAGGGGAAGCCGGCGTCGGTGGCGTAGATCAACTGGAACAGCGAGAGATGCCTGGCGTCGCAAGCCTGCCTCGCCTGGTCGTAGGCGGCGTGATACGGCAGCTTGTCGGCGGGGTACGCGATGCGGGCCGTGAATTCCTCGCGCGTCGCGCTGTCCGGGGGGCTGGCGCCGAACACGGACGCCAGGTAATCGTCCACGCCTTGCTGCAATACCCGGTTCACCAGATCCAGTTTCGGGATGACCTGGCTTTCCGTCACGGACGTGAGCGCGATCCTGGCGATATCGGCCCGGCGCTGGGACAGCGGGATCATCTTGTGGCGGTAGTCGTGGCCCGGGTCGTCCGGTTCGAACCTGTCGCCGAATTCCGTCTCCAGTTCCGTGGCCAGGTCGTACAGCATCGCGGCGTACGCCACCGGCGAGTCCTGCGCGCCCAGGCTGCCTTGCGCGGCATAGGGACCGCCCACGCCGAACTGATTGACCCAGGTGGGCGGGAATTCGTTCGGATCGGAGATGTCGTCGGGCGCCACGCCGATATAAGGCTGGCCGGAGACGATCGGCGTGGCCTGGCGCGAGCGGGCATGGCGCAGGAGGGAGAGCGCGTAGCGATAGAGCAGCGACGCGTTGGCCTTGCCGCCCAGGCCTTCATGGTATTTCGCGACGAAGGTCGTCTTGCGCATACGGACGATGCCGGCCAGGGACGCGATCCCCAACGCGGCAAGCGTTCCGGCGGGCTGTCGGCTGTGGCGTTCCAGGATCTCGATGGCGGACGGGGAAGCGTTCATGGCGGCGGACCTTGCGCGTCGGGTTGTCGATGGCCTTGCGGGTCGAAGCAGGGCCGCGCTAGGAGGCCGGGGGCGGCCCTATCGTGACGATGAGATCGCCTTCGGTGTCCGACACCGTCCTGTTCAGGCAGTCGTTCCCGTTCAGGGTCGCCGCGTTGACGAAATTTTCCGCGTCGCCCGCGTATGTCGCGGCGTCGACGAGCACGCCGTCGTTATTGAGCTGGAGCTGGAAGGTGGCCGTGCCCAGGACGTTGAGCGCTCTCCGGATTTCGCAGACCCAGGTGTTGTAGGCCTTGGCGCCCTTGGCGACGACCTGTCCCGACCATGACTTGGGACCGATTTCCGAGATGCTGGTATCGTTCTCCGGAACGCGCCACGTTTGCATGTTGGAGCTGTTCGGCGGATAGCCCTCGGGCGGCCGGATCAGGACGCCGTATCCGGTGTCCGCGAACTTGCCGGCCTTGATCGTCATGTTGAACGTATTGCTCATCGCGCATTTTCCGTTTGAAATTGTCGACCGGGGCGGCGTTCAGGCGCGATTCCATCGTTGTCATCGGCGCGGTTCGCAGGGCGAGTGTATGAGGCCGCCGCCGTGGCGCGGCATTGGATAAGCGCCCGATCATTTTGAAAGCACGCACGGCGGCGATGCGCCGCGCGCCGGCCCATGGCCCATGGCATCCGGCATCTGGCATCCGGCACATCGCGCCAACGACAACTTCGACAAGGGAACCAGCATGATCGATTTACGCAGCGATACCGTGACCCGGCCCGGCGCCGCCATGCGCGCGGCCATGGCCGCCGCCGAGGTGGGCGACGACGTCATGGGCGACGACCCCAGCGTCCTGCGCCTGCAGGCGCGCACGGCCGAATGCGCCGGCAAGGAAGCGGGACTGTTTTTTCCGACCGGCACGCAGAGCAACCTGGCGGGCATCATGGCCCATTGCGGGCGCGGCGACGAGTACCTGGTGGGGCAGTTGGCCCACACGTACAAATACGAAGGCGGCGGCGCGGCGGTGCTGGGCAGCATCCAGCCGCAGCCCATCGAGCACGCCGACGACGGATCGCTGCCGATCGCCAGGCTGGCGGCCGCCATCAAGCCGCTGGGAGACCCGCACTATGCCCGCACGCGGCTGCTGGCGTTGGAGAATACCTGCCACGGCCGGGTGATCCCGCAGGACTACATCGTCGAGGCCGCCGCCTTCGCGCGCCGGCACGAGCTGGGCGTGCACCTGGACGGCGCGCGGGTCTGCAACGCCGCGGCGGCCACGGGCAAATCCATCGCCGACCTGTGCGCGCCGTTCGATACCGTATCGATCTGCTTTTCCAAGGGGCTGGGCGCGCCGGTCGGCTCGGTACTGGTCGGCAGCCGCGCGCTGATCGACGGCGCGCGCCGCTGGCGCAAGGTGCTGGGCGGCGGCATGCGCCAGTCCGGGGTGCTGGCGGCGGCTGCCCTGTATGCATTGGAAAACAACCTCCAGCGCCTGGCCCAGGACCATGCCAATGCCGAACGCCTGGCGCGCGGCCTGGCGGAGATCGAGGGCGTGACCGTGAACGGGCAGGCGACCAATATGGTGTTCGTCTCGGTGGCGCCGGAGCACAGCGCGCCGCTGGGCGCCTACGCGGCCGGGCAGGGGCTGGCGATCAATCCGGTCTACGGCGCCGCCATGCGCCTGGTCACGCACCTGGACGTATCGGAAGCGGACGTCGATCGCGCCGTCGGGATCTTCAAGTCCTATTTCGCCACGCAGGCGTAGTTCGAGCTACGGCTCGCGGGCCGGGGACCGGAGGGCGGCATGCCACTGCCGGTCTCCATGTCCCCGTGCCCGTGGTCCCTGTTCCCTGTTTCTTGTTCCCTGTTTCCTTACTCGCCTGTCGCCTTGTAGTCCAGGCGCAGGTGCTGCCGCATCAGCGCCGCGGCCCATTCCAGCTCGTTGTCTGTCACGGCCTGGATGATCTGCAGGTGCTCCTGGATGGAGGCCGCGTAGCGCGGCGCCTGGACGCGCGTGCCGTGGGTGGCCAGGCGCCGCAACTGGTTCTGCTGCTGCACCGTCTGCAGGACGAAGCGGTTGCCGGAAAAGCGGGCCAGCATTTCATGGAATTCGGCGTTCAGCGCGAAAAAACCCTGCGCCATCGCTTCGGGGTCGCTTTCCTCGGCCAGCGCCTGGTGGCTGGCGCGCATGCGCGCCAGCGCGGCCGGGTCGGCGCGGAAGTCCGACTCCAGCAGCCCGGCGCATTCGACGGCGGAACGGAAGCGGAAGCTTTCCGCGCGCGCTTGCGCGTCTTCCAGCGAATTCGGGAAGCGCCAGCCGTGGCCCTTGCGTTTTTCGATCAGCGCCTCGGCGCTCAGGCGCACCAGCGTCTTGGCCAGCACGCTGCGCGTCACGGCGTAGCGCTGTAGCAGGTCGCGGTCGGTGAGGCTGTCGGGCAACTGGCGGTTGGCGCGGTCCTCGATCATGACGCGATAGAGTTCGTCGCTGGTCAAGCCCTGCGACTGCCATTCCGGCGCCTGCGCGTTCTCGGCCAACTCGCAGACGAAATAGCCGCTGTTCTGCCGGTAGCTGATCAGGTCTTGCGTGGCGAGCAGCTTGAGGGCGGCCCGTACGGGCGTGCGCGAGACCTGGTATTGCCGGGCCAGCAGCTCTTCCGACAGGTGGGTTCCCGCCACATGCGCGCCGGCCAGTATTTCCCGTGCGATGCGGCGTGCCAGGTCTACCTGCAAGGCGGTGGGGCGAAGCGCTTGGGCGTGGTCCAGCATAAGCGGCTCCCGTCTGCGTTGAACGGCAGGGTGACCACGGGGACGGACCGCCGTGGTCACGGCAGAATACGCTATTTGTGCCTATATGGCGACAAATTAACGTAACAGCCAGCCGGTCCGAACCCGTCTCCGGCGCATTCGATCAGGCGCGCATAGCCGTCGCGCGCGTCCGGCCAGTCGAGCCGCAGGCCGCTCGCGCGCAGGCGGGCGTTGCGCATCCGCTTGCTGCCCACGCCGGCCGGCGGCGGACCGTCGGGCGGCAAGGGCGCGCCCAGCAGGCGGGCCAGGTGATCGTAGAGGACGTCCAGCGGCAGCGGCGTGTCGTCCGCGCCCAGGTAGAGGGGTTCCGCGTCCGCCAGGCGGACCAGATGCGCGATCGCCGCCGCCGCGTCGTCGGCGTGCATGCGGTTGGCCCAGTGCGGCGCCGCGCGCGGCGCGCGGGCCTGGCCCTGGCGCAGCCGCGCCAGAAGCTGGAGCCGGCCGGGGCCGTAGAGCCCCGCCAGGCGCAGGGTCGTGACGGGCAGGCGCTGCGCGGCCAGCCATTGCTCGGCTTGCAGCAGGATTTCGCCGTTCATGCCTTGCGGGGCCGGCGGGGTGTCCTCGTCTATCCAGTCGCCGCCATGGTCGCCGTAGACCGCCGACGAGGAGACGAAGACCATGCGGCGCAAGGCGCTGGTGTCCAGGGCGTCCAGCAGGTGGCGCGGCCCGTCGATGAATACGTCCCGATAGGCCCGCGGATCGCGCGCGTCCGGGGCCAGGACATAGACCAGGCGGGTGATGCCGCGCGGCAGGCCGGACAGCGTGGCGGGACGGCTGACGTCGCCGGCCAGCCACCGGATCGGCCCGGCCGCGGCCGGCGGATGGCGGCGCAGCGCCCAGAGGGGGCCCGTGGCGAGCAGCCGCGCCGCCACGCGCATGCCCAGGTCGCCGCCCCCCGCCAGCAGGATCCGCTCGGCGCGGGCATCCGCTGCGGGAACGGCGGGCATCGGCGGCGGCCCCGGCCTACATGCCGCTGTAGACGGGGCCTTCGCCCCCCTGCGGCGCCACCCACACGATGTTCTGCGTGGGGTCCTTGATGTCGCAGGTCTTGCAGTGCACGCAGTTCTGCGCGTTGATCTGCAGGCGGTCGGCGCCGTGATCGTCCTTGACGAATTCGTACACGCCGGCGGGGCAGTAGCGCGCCTCCGGCCCGCCGTACTTGGCCAGGTTGACGGCCACGGGGATGGTGGGATCCTTCAGCGTCAGGTGGACGGGCTCGTTCTCGTCGTGGTTGGTATTCGAGATGAATACCGAACTGAGGCGGTCGAAGGTGAGCTTGCCGTCCGGCTTGGGATAGTCGATGCGCGCGCATTCCGAGGCCGGCTGCAGACAGGCATAGTCGGGCTTGGTGCGATGGATGGTCCAGGGCATCTTGCCCTTGAGCAGCCACTGCTCGATGCCGGTCATGATCGTGGCGACGGTGCGCCCCTTCTTGAACCACTGCTTGAAATTGCGCGCCTTGTTCAGTTCGGCGTGCAGCCAGGAGGACTGGAAGGCGGCCGGGTAGGCGGCCAGTTCGTCCTGGCGGCGGTCCGCCACCAGCGCGTCGAAGGCGGCTTCGGCGGCCATGGCGCCGGTCTTGATGGCGGCGTGGCTGCCCTTGATGCGCGAGGCATTGAGGAAGCCGGCCTCGCAGCCCACCATCGCGCCGCCTGGGAACACCAGCTTGGGCAAGGCCAGCAGGCCGCCGGCGGTGATGGCGCGCGCGCCATAGGCGATGCGCTTGCCGCCCTCGAAGGTGGGGCGGATGGCCGGATGCGTCTTGTAGCGCTGGAATTCCTCGAAGGGCGAGAGCCAGGGATTGGCGTAATCCAGGCCCACCACCATGCCCACGGCGACCAGGTTGTTGTCCAGGTGATAGAGGAAGGAGCCGCCGTAGGTGTCGGCGTCCAGCGGCCAGCCGGCCGTGTGCACCACCAGGCCCGGGCGCGATTGCGCCGGGTCGACTTCCCACAATTCCTTCAGGCCGATGCCGTAGGCCTGCGGGTCGCAGTCCTTGTCCAGCTTGTAGCGGGCGATCAGTTCGCGGCCCAGTTGGCCGCGCGAGCCCTCGGCGAAGAGGGTATAGCGGGCCAGCAGCTCCATGCCCGGCTGGTACTGGTCGGTGTGGCTGCCGTCGCGCGCCACGCCCATGTCGCCGGTGTAGACGCCGCGCACGGCGCCCTGTTCGTCATACAGCACGCCGGCGGCGGCGAAGCCCGGGAAAATGTCCACGCCCAGGGCTTCGGCCTGTTCGCCCAGCCAGCGCACCACGTCGCCCAGGCGCACGATGTAGTTGCCCTTGTTGTGGAAGCATTCGGGCAGCAGCCAGTCCGGCGTCTGGCGCGCGCCGGTATTGCTGAGAAAAAGGAATTTGTCCTCGGTGACGGCTACCGTCAGGGGGGCGCCTTTTTCCTTCCAGTCGGGAATGAGTTCGGTCAGCGCGCCGGGGTCCATGACCGCGCCGGACAGGGTATGGGCGCCCAGTTCGGCGCCTTTCTCCAGCACACAGACGCTGACCTCGTGGTTTTTCTCTGCCGCCAACTGCTTCAGGCGGATGGCCGCGGCCAGGCCGGCGGGGCCGCCCCCCACGACGACGACGTCGTATTCCATGCTTTCGCGTTCTGACATGCGCTTTTGCCCCTCTGTTTTCCTGGCGAAGAATGCCGCGCTCCGGCGGCGTTTGCTGGAAGTATGATCCAGGCTCAACCCTCGATTGTATTGCAGCCGCGAACACGCCCGCGCCCATCGCGCCGCGCCGGGGCGCCGCGGCGATATTCCGCCAGGTTTTCATGTCAGATTCCCTTTCCGATTGCCTTTCAGACACTGACCCGGACGCCGCCCGGACCGCCTCCGCGGCGGCCCCGTCCGCCGTCCTGGCGCCCGGCGCCAGCCACGTCGCCGAACTGCCCTTGCGCTGGGGCGATTCCGACGCCCTCAACCACCTGAACAACACCCTGTATTTCCGCCTGATGGAGGAAGCGCGCGTGCAGATCCTGTATGCCGCCGGGTTGCGGGTGCCGGGCGGCGACGGCCCCATCCTGGCGCACGCGTCCTGCGATTTCCTGCGTTCGCTGACCTATCCGGCCACCGTGCGGGTGACGCACGTGGTGACCCGCGTCGGGCGCTCGAGCATGGAGCTCGAACTGTTGCTGGAGAAGGTCGGCGACGACAGCGGGCCCTATGCGCGAGGGCGCAACGTGCTGGTCTGGATGGACAACACCGCCAATCGCTCCGCCCCCTGGCCGGCGGAGACGCTGGCCGCGCTGGCGCGGGTCATGCGGCCTTAGGCTGGCGCCCCACGATGGTGCGCATGAACCGGGCCCGTGCATGAGTTTTACTCGCGCCGGCCCGCGCAATTAATCGTTTGCCTGGCGTTTCCCGCCGCTCGTAGACTTCACGCTGTCCCCTGGCCGCGCCGGCGCGGCGGGCATGCCCCTACCACCGCGGAGCCCAGCAAATGCGTGATGTGCAACGATCCAGACTGGGCCTCGTGGCCATGTTGTGCGCGGCATGGCTGGGGCTCGCGCCCGCCGCCGCGCGGGCGCAGGCGACCGACGATTACCCGTCGCGGCCGATCCGCGCGGTGGTGCCTTTCCCCGCGGGCGGCATCAACGACATCGTGGCCCGTGTGACGTTCAAGGCCCTGGGCGATAAGCTGAACGCCAGCATCGTCATCGAGAACAAGCCGGGCGCCGGCGGGACCATAGGCACGGTGAGCGCCATCAACAGCCCGGCCGACGGCTACACCATCCTGCTCGGCGCGGCCAGCACCATGGCGGTGGCGCCCCATCTGTACCGCAATCCGGGCTACACGGCCGCGGACCTGACAGCCGTCGGCGGCATCGCCTCGGTGCCCAGCGTCGTCATCGTGTCGGCCGATTCGCCGTATCGGACATTCGCCGACCTGGTGGCGGCGGACAAGGCCAGGCCGGGCTCGCTGGACTACGGCTCGGCGGGTTTCGGCACCAGCCACCATATGCAGGCGGAAATGCTCAATATCCGCGCCGGCACACATTTCCGCCATATTCCGTACAAGGGCGGGGCGCCCGCGACGGTGGACCTGATCGGCGGCCAGATTGCCCTGCTGGTCGATCCCTTGCCCACTACCCTGGGCAACGTCAAGGCCGGCCGCGTGCGGCCGCTGGCCATCACCACCGACGTCCGCTCGGCGACGTTGCCCGATGTGCCGACGCTGAAGGAGCTGGGGGTCGACTACAATGCCAGCACCTGGTTCGGCCTGTTCGTGGCCAAGGATACGCCGGCCCCGATCGTGGCGAAGCTGGGCAAGGCCTTGTCGGCCGCGCTGGCCGATCCGGCGCTACAGAAGGACTTCCGCGCGCACGGCATCGATCCCTTGCCGCTGGCGCGGCCCGCGTTCACGGACTACGTGCGCGCCGAAAACCAGACCTGGGCGGGCGTCATCCGCGACGCCCATATCGAAATGCAGTAATCCCCCTGGAGCCCATGCGGCCATGGCCGTGACGCGCAGCTTGCCACCCTTGTCCTCGGTGCGCTCTTTCGAGGCCGCGGCACGGCACGGCTCCTTCACGCTGGCCGCCGACGAACTGGCGGTGACCCAGGGCGCGGTCAGCCTGCAGGTGCGCAAGCTGGAAGCCTATCTGGGCAAGAAGCTGTTCCTGCGCCACCCGCGCAGGGTCGAGCTGACCGCCGATGGCGCGGCCTATTTCGAAGCCTGCCGGCGGGTGCTGGCGGACCTGGAAAACGCCACGCGGCGCATGCGCAGCCGCGACCGCAACGAACTGTTGATCATCAGCACCATTCCGACGATAGGGCAGCTTTGGCTGATGCCCCGGCTGGCGTCCTTCACCGACGCGCACCGGCACATCGAGGTGCGTGTGGTCTCCGATATCCGGCCCCTGGACATGCAGGCCGACGGCATCGACGCCGCCATCCGGGTCGGGCCGCTGGCCGGCCGCCACTATGCGCGCGACCTGCCGGGCATAGACCTGACGCTGGTGCAGCGCTGGGAAGGTGTCTGCGCGGACTACCTGTTCGACGACGTGATGGTGCCGGTGATGTCGCGCCGGCTGTACGAGCAGGGCGGCCCGATCGACAGCCTGGCCGACCTGGCCGCCTTCGAGCTCATCCACACGGCCAGCCGGCCCAATGCGTGGCGCGACTGGCTGCGCGCGCAGGGCGCGGGGCTGCCGCGCCGGCGCGCCAACCTGGAGGTCGGGCATTTCTACATCGCCTTGCGCGCGGCGCAGGAGCACAAGGGCATCGCCCTGGTGCCGGACGTGCTGCTGGACGGCTATCCGGGCCGCGGCGAGCTGGTCGTGCCGTTCCGGCCGGCGCGGCCGGTCAAGAGCGCCGGGGAGTACTACCTGTTGATCCAGGACGCGGTGCGGGAACGCCCCGCCATCCGGACTTTTCGTGCCTGGGTGCTGGAGCAGGCGCGCGAGTTCGCCGGGGCGATCTCCGCCGCGCCCATGAGCGCCGATGGGGCTGGCGCGCAAAAATAATCGTTTGCCGCGCGCGCCGGCACCCGTCTAGGATGGGCGCGGCATGGCGGCGAGACCGTTCACCGCTTTTTCGACAAGGATGTAAATGAACCGGATTCGAGTGGGTATTGCTGGGTTTGGCGCTATCGGGCAATCGGTGGCGAAGTCGCTGGACGCGGGCGTGGTGCCCGGCCTGGCGTTGGCGGCCATCGCCGTGCGCGATCCCTTGCGCCACGCCGCCATGGCGTGGCAGGGCCAGGCGCCGCTGTTCACGACCATAGACGGCCTGGAGCCCTTGTGCGACGTGGTGATCGAATGCGCGCCGGCGGCGGTCTTCGGCCAGATCGCCAAGCCCATTCTGGGCACCGGCAAGAAGCTGGTGGTGCTCAGTTCGGGCGCCTTGCTGTCGCATCCGGAACTGATCGAACTGGCGCGCGCCAAGGGCGGCCAGATCCTGGTGCCGTCGGGCGCCGTGCTGGGCCTGGACGCCCTGACCGCGGCGGCCGAGGGCGTCATCCACTCGGTCACCATGATCACGCGCAAGCCGGTGCGCGGGCTGTTGGGCGCTCCCTATCTGGAAAAGAACGGCATCGATATCTCCGGCATCACCGAGCCGACGCTGGTGTTCCGCGGTACGCCACGAGAGGCGGCGGTGGGCTTTCCCGCCAACCTGAACGTGGCGGTCAGCGTGTCGCTGGCCGGCATCGGGCCGGACCGCACGACCCTGGAGATCTGGGCCGATCCGCACCTGGAGCGCAATACGCACCGCGTGGTGGTGGATTCCGATTCAGCCTCGTTCTCGATGGAAATCCAGAATATCCCGTCGGAGAATCCCAAGACCGGCCGCATCACGGCGCTGAGCGTGCTGGCGGTGCTGCGCAAGCTCGGCGGGCCTCTGCGCGTGGGGACTTGAGGGACGGCGGGCCGGCCCGCCCGGCGCTGCATCCTCCGGATTCGCAGAACACCTTTCCACGCCGCCGGTTTTCGCATTGCGGCATTCCCCCGTAAAATCGACCGCGCCCATCGGCTGCCGCGCGCAAGCGGCCGGCCGATGCAAAGACGTGCTGGACCAATAACACCAATCCGGCCGCCCGCGCCGGGCCCTGCGGGGATGCGGCGGGAACGGGACAGGCCGGTTTACTGACCTTACTGGAGTTGGAGCGATGGACAAGGTTTATGCGAGCGCCGCCGAGGCGCTGGCCGGCGTCGTCAAGGACGGCCAAATGATCGCCGTGGGAGGGTTCGGGCTGTGCGGCATCCCGGAAGCGCTGATCGCCGCTTTGCGCGACTCGGGCGTCAAGGGGCTGACCTGCATCAGCAACAACGCGGGCGTCGACGGCTTCGGCCTGGGGCAGTTGCTGGCCACGCGCCAGATCCGCAAGATGATCGCCTCCTACGTGGGCGAGAACAAGGAGTTCGAACGCCAGTTCCTGGCCGGCGAGCTGGAGCTGGAATTCACGCCGCAGGGCACGCTGGCGGAAAAGCTGCGCGCCGGCGGCGCCGGCATTCCGGCTTTCTTCACGCGCACCGGCGTGGGCACGCTGGTGGCCGAAGGCAAGGAAATCCGCGAATTCGACGGCCAGCAATACGTGATGGAGCGTTCGCTGGTGCCGGACGTGTCGCTGGTGAAGGCGCATATCGCCGACCGCAGCGGCAACCTGGTGTTCCGCAAGACCGCGCGCAACTTCAATCCCAACGTGGCGCAGGCCGGCAAGATCACCATCGTGGAAGTGGAAAAGGTAGTGAACACGGGCGACCTGGATCCGGACCAGATCCATCTGCCGGGCATTTTCGTGCACCGGATCGTGGTCAACGCGAATCCGGAAAAACGCATCGAACAACGCACCATCCGCCCCGCCGCGTAAGGAGAACACATCATGGCATGGTCCCGTGACGAAATGGCCGCGCGCGCCGCGCGCGAGCTGCAAGACGGTTTTTACGTGAACCTGGGCATCGGCTTGCCCACCCTGGTCGCCAACCACGTGCCGGCCGGCGTCGAAGTCTGGCTGCAATCGGAAAATGGCTTGCTGGGCATCGGCCCCTTCCCCACGGAAGCGGAAGTCGACGCCGACCTGATCAACGCCGGCAAGCAGACGGTGACGACGCTGCCGGGCTCGTCGATTTTCTCGTCGGCCGATTCCTTCGGCATGATCCGCGGCGGCAAGATCAACCTGGCCATCCTCGGCGCGATGCAGGTGTCGGCCAAGGGCGACCTGGCCAACTGGATGATTCCCGGCAAGATGGTCAAGGGCATGGGCGGCGCGATGGACCTGGTGGCCGGCGTCGGCCGCGTGGTCGTGCTGATGGAGCACGTGGCGCGCAAGAAGGACGGCACCGAAGACCTGAAGCTGCTGCCCGAGTGCAACCTGCCGTTGACCGGCGTGGGCGTGGTCGACCTGATCATCACCGACCTGGGCGTGATCGAGGTCACCGACGACGGCCTGAAGCTGGTCGAACTGGCGCCGGGCGTGACGGTCGAGGAAATCAAGGCCAAGACCGGCGCGCCGCTGGATACGGGCAAGATCGCGGCCTGAGCGGCGAGGGGAAGCCCACCCCGTACCCGCTGCGCGGCCTGCCGGGCACGGGGCTTGCTTTACCCGTCGGTCTTATAACGATCGCGGGAATCCATGTCCGGCTTGAACGGGGACGCCCCCCTTTCTCTCAAACTCCTGACGGTGAACGCCCATAAGGGCTTCACCTTCTTCAATCGCAAATTCATCCTGCCCGAATTGCGCGACGCCGTCCGGGCCGTCGGGCCGGACCTGGTCTTCCTGCAGGAAGTGCTGGGCGCGCACGAGGGGCATGCCGCGCGCTTCGCCGGCTGGCCCGCGACCTCGCAATACGAATTCCTGGCCGACAGTATCTGGGCCGATTTCGCCTACGGGCGCAATGCCGTATATCCGCAAGGCCACCACGGCAACGCGGTGCTGTCGAAGTTTCCCATCGTGCACGCCGAGAATATGGACGTGTCGGTGGACGGGCACGAAAAGCGCGGCCTGCTTCATTGCGTGATCGAGCCGCCGGGGCGGCCCCAGGTGCATGCCATTTGCGTGCACCTGGGCTTGCAGGAGGCGCACCGGCAGCGCCAGCTCAATCTGCTGTGCGCGCGCATCGAGCGGGAAATCCCGCGCGGCCATCCCGTGCTCATCGCCGGCGACTTCAACGACTGGCGGCTGCGCGCGCACGGCAAGCTCAGCCGCTGCGCCGGCCTGGAGGAAGTGTTCGTCAGCACGCAGGGCGTGGCCGCGCGGACCTTTCCCGCGCGCTGGCCATTGCTGCGGCTCGACCGCATCTACGTGCGCAACATCGGCCGCTTCCGCCCCCTGGCGCTGGCCACGCGCCCCTGGATGCACCTGTCCGACCACGCGCCGCTGGCGGCGGAGGTGGAGCTATGAGGGAGCAGGGAAGTCCCAAGCGCGCATTCTCTCTCGGGGAGGCGATCGCGCAGCGACAGGAGGGCACATCGATGAGCCTATCGGGCCGTCTCAAGCGACAGGAGGGCATATCGTGAGCGTGCGCTGGATACCGGGCAATGACTTCAAGCTGCTGGAAAACGGCGAAGCGTTTTTTCCGCGCGTGATCGAGGCCATCGGCGAGGCCCGCGACGAGGTGCTGGTCGAGACCTTCATCCTGTTCGACGACAAGGTCGGCCAGGCCCTGCGCCAGGCCTTGATCGACGCGGCCCGGCGCGGCGTACGCGTCAACCTGCTGGTGGACGGCTTCGGCTCGGAAGGCCTGTCCGACGCCTTCATCGGCGGCATGACCGACGCCGGCGTGGTGATCCAGGCCTTCGACCCGCGCGCCCGCGTGCTCGGCCTGCGGACCAACGTCTTTCGCCGCATGCACCGCAAGATCGTGGTCGTCGACGGCCGGCTCGCCTTCGTCGGCGGCATCAATTATTCGGCGGATCACCTGGGCGATTTCGGGCCCCAGGCCAAGCAGGACTATGCGGTGGAAGTCCATGGCCCCATCGTCGGCGAAATCCATCGCTTCGCCTTGAACGCGCTGGAGCCGCCGCGCCGCCGCCGCTGGTGGAGCAAGCGCTCGCACGCGGCCGCCAATCCGCCGCAAGCGGGATCGGCCGAAGCCATGTTCGTGGTGCGCGACAACCATCGCCACCATACGGACATCGAACGCCACTACCGGGCCGCCATCCGCCTGGCGCGGCGCGACGTCATCATCGCCAATGCCTATTTCTTCCCCGGCTACCGCCTGCTGCGCGAACTGCGCAACGCGGCCCGGCGCGGCGTGCGCGTGCGCCTCATCCTGCAAGGCGAGCCGGACATGCCCATCGCCAAGCTGGCCGCGGGCATGCTGTACGACTACCTGACCGCGGCCGGCGTGCAGATCCATGAGTACTGCGAGCGGCCCTTGCACGGCAAGGTCGCCAGCGTGGACGATACCTGGGCCACGGTGGGCTCCAGCAATCTCGATCCGCTGAGCCTGTCCTTGAACCTGGAAGCCAACGTGATGATCCGCGACCGCGAATTCGCCGGCGTCCTGAACGAGCGGCTGGAATGGCTGATCGCGCATCATTGCCGCCAGCCGGAGCCGGCGCCGCTGGGCAGCCGCAAGCTGCGCCGCCTGTTCTTCGGGGTGTTCGTCTATCACTTCCTGCGCCGCTTTCCTTCGTGGACCGGCTGGCTGCCGGCGCACAAGCCCAGGCTGCAACCCTGGCGGCCGAAAGCATCGGCCGGGCCGGCAGATCCGGTCATCCAGGCCGATGCCGACGCCTCGGCGGCTGCGGAAACCCCGTACGCGGAATCGGCTGGGCGGCCCCATGAAAAGCAGTCGATGCAGGACGACGGCGCGATGGACGGAGGGCGGCATGCGCAACGAACGGCATGAGCGCGCCGGGCCGCCCCAAGCGCGAATCGGCGCGGGGACGGGCGGGCACGGCCGTCGTCGCGCCGCCGGCCTGCGCCGTCATTGGCCGCTGTTACGCAAGATCTTCTTCATCGCCTTCGCGCTGCTGGTCATCGGCTTGTTGGCCGACCAGGCGCGCCACGTCGAGTGGGACAAGGTGCTGGGCGCGGTGCAGGCCTACACCTGGCCGGTGCTGCTGCGCGCTGCGGGGCTGTCGCTCCTGAGCTACCTGATCTATAGCTGCTTCGACCTGCTGGCGATTCCCTACCTCGGCCACATGATCCCGCCGCTGCGGGTCATGGCGGTCGGCATCGTCGCCTATGCCTTCAACCTGAACATGGGATCGCTGGTGGGCAGCGTCGGCTTCCGTTTCCGCTTGTACCTGCGCCTGGGGCTGGCGGCGGGCGAGATCACCCGCATCATCGGCCTGAGCCTGACCACCAACTGGCTGGGATATCTCTGGGTCGCGGGCGGGATATTCGCCTGGGGCGGCTTGCCCATCCCCGACAACTGGAGCATCAGCGGCTATGCCCTGCGCGGCATCGGCGTGGCCATGGTGGCGGCGGCCGCCGCCTACGTGGCGCTGTGCGGGCTGTCGCGCCGGCGGGCGTGGTCGGTGCGCGGGCACGAAATCGAGCTGCCCGCGTTCAAGATCGCCGTGGCGCAGAGCCTGCTGGGCGGCGCCTGCTGGGTGTCGATCGGCCTGGTGGTGTGGTCGCTGATGCGCCACGACGTGTCGTTCCCCTTCGTCCTCGGCGTGCTGCTGCTCAGCGGCATCGCGGGCGCGGTGACGCATATTCCCGGGGGACTGGGCGTGGTCGAGGCGGTTTTCGTCGCCATGCTGGGCGGCAAGGTGCCGCACTACGAGATCATCGGCACCTTGCTGGCCTATCGCGCCGTGTACTACCTGGGGCCGTTCGCGCTGGCCGCCGTGCTGTATTTCTTCCTGGAGGCCCGCTTGCCGAAGCTGGCGGAGAAGGACGAGGCCGAGGCGGAAGGCGACGCCGGCGCAGCGCCGCCACGGACCGGCGCCGGGGGCGAAGGGGCAGGGGAGCGTGGCGAAACGAAAACGCGCGAGGCGCGGATGCACGCCATGCGGCCCTGAACCCTTCCGGCTTCATCTGGACGTCTACAGTCCTCAAAATCCACCTATTTCACCCAATCAATCCGGAAATCTAAATCTGCAAGCCGCCGTGACGCCAAGGGAGGCCCACCCCCTACCCGCTTCGCGGGCCCCCTCAAGGGGGCGGCGTTGGCGGACCGGCAAAGCCGGCTCCGCTACGCCCTGGATGGGCACCGAAGCTTATGCCCGGCCTTTTTTGCCGCCGGGCCGCCCCAAGGCAAAAACGCGGCAGCAAGCGGCGTAAGCCGCGCGGCGTGGGGGCGTTTTTTGGGGTTTACCCCGACTTTGAAAATTTATTTTCTTAATTAAAATTATGCCGTAATTAAATTTACATCCTGTCCTGAGAGCCTTACCCAAGTTGGATGCCCCCTTGAACGACGCGCCCGTCGCCTCCATTGCCGAACGCATTGCCAGCGTCCAGGACACGATGAGCCGCGCCCAGCACAAGCTGGCCGAGTACGTGCTGGCGCACCAGTTCCGCGCGGCGACCATGACCATCGACGAGTTCGCCGCCGCCAACGGGGTGTCCATCGCCACCGCCAACCGTTTCGCGCGCACGCTGGGCCTGCCCGGCTACGCCCAGTTCCGCGCCGAGCTGGCGCGCGGGTTCGAATCGGCGCTGGCGCCGGTGGAAAGGCTGCGCACCCAACTGGCCCAGCCGGCCAGCGCGGCCGACGTGTTCGCCACCTCGCTGCGCGAGGACGCGCGCAATATCGAGCGCACGCTTCAAACGATGGACCCGCGCGTGATCGAGCGCGCGGTCGACGCGGTGCTGGCCGCCGACCGCATCGCCATCGTCGGCTTCGGCGCCAGCGGCTTCCTGGCCGGCCTGCTGCAGCGCGCGCTGTTCGTGTACCGCGGCTCGGTGGAGTCGCTGGCCACGCCCGCGGGCGTGTCCTGGGCGGCGCGGCAGACCTACCGCCTGACGCCCAAGGACCTGCTGATCCCCATTTCCTTCCCCCGCTACCTGAACGACACCGTGACGCTGGCGACGGCCGCCAAGGCCGCCGGCGTGCAGGTGCTGGCCATGACGGACAAGCCGACCTCCCCGCTGGCGCCCACCGCCACGGTCGGGGCGCTCTACGCCCACAGCGAAAGACAGTACTCGTCCAATTCGGAAGCCGCCGCGCTGTGCCTGATCGAGGCGCTGGGCGCGGCCGTGTCCTACAAGGCCAGGGATTCGATACAGGCGGCGCTGGAAGTGACCCAGTCCGTCATGCCGTGGCTGATCCACGGCGCAGGAGACCGCAAGAGATGAAGCAACAACCCGTTATCGCCATCCACGGCGGCGCCGGCGCCATGTCGCGCGCGGCCATGTCCGCCGAGCAGGAACGCAAGTACATCGACGCGCTGGAAGGCATCCTGCGTGCCGGCCAGGCCGTGCTGGCGCGGGGCGGATCGGCCTTGGACGCCGTCACCGAGGCCGTGCGCCTGCTGGAGGACTGTCCGCTGTTCAACGCCGGCCACGGCGCGGTGTTCACCAGCGCCGGCACGCACGAGCTGGACGCCTCCATCATGGACGGCGCCACGCTGCGCTCGGGCGCGATCGCCAACGTGAACTGCGTGCGCAATCCGGTGCTGGCGGCCCGCAAGGTCATGGAGAACAGCAAGCACGTGTTCTTCGTGGGCGAGGGCGCGCAGGCCTTCGCCCGCGAGCAGGGCCTGGAGATCGTCGATCCTTCCTATTTCTCCACCGAGGCGCGCCGCGAGCAGTTGCTGCGCGTGCAGCGCGAGCAGCCGGACGCCGCGGTGCTGGACCACGACGGCCAGGCCATGGTGGCGCGCGCCCAGCCGGCGCCCGAGCCCATCGACGCCGACCGCAAGTTCGGCACGGTCGGCGCCGTGGCGGTGGACGCCCAGGGCAACCTGGCCGCCGCCACCTCGACCGGCGGCATCACCAACAAGCAGGTCGGCCGCGTCGGCGACGCGCCGCTGATCGGCGCGGGCTGCTATGCGGCCAACGCCACCTGCGCGGTGTCGACCACCGGCACCGGCGAGATGTTCATCCGCATGGTGGCGGCCTACGACGTGGCGGCGCAGATGGAATATGGCGGCGCCACGCTGGAGCAGGCCGCGCATGCCGTCATCCATGAAAAGCTGCCGCGCATCCAGGGCAAGGGCGGCCTGATCGCGGTGGACGCGCAGGGCAACGTGACGCTGCCCTTCAACACCGAGGGCATGTACCGCGGCTACGCCCGCGTGGGCGAGGCCCCGGTGGCTTCGATTTACCGATAAGCGGGCGGCTGGCGGACCCGTCTCCCGTATTGAGCAAGCAAGGAAACAGAACGATGGCCGATGGAGCCGAACGCCTGGCGATGCCGGATAACCGGGTTGTCCAGGTCAGTGACCTGACCGTGCGCTTCGTGGGCGCCGAGCGCACCGTGGAAGCGGTGCGCAATCTCAATTTCCACGTCGACCGGGGCGAGACCCTGGCCATCGTGGGCGAGTCGGGTTCCGGCAAGTCCGTGACCTCGCTGGCGCTGATGCGCCTGGTCGAGCACGGCGGCGGCCGCATCGCCCAGGGCAGCATGCAACTGCGCCGCCGCAACGGCTCGCTGCTGGAGCTGGCCGGCGCCAGCCAGCGCACCATGCGCGGCGTGCGCGGCGCCGACATGGCGATGATCTTCCAGGAGCCGATGACCTCGCTGAACCCGGTGTTCACGGCCGGCGACCAGATCGCCGAGTCGATCCGCCTGCACCAGGGCAAGGACAAGGCGGGCGCCCGCGCCGAGGCCCTGCGCATGCTGGAACTGGTCCGCATCCCGGAAGCGCGCTCCATCATGAACCGCTTCCCGCACCAGTTGTCGGGCGGTATGCGCCAGCGCGTCATGATCGCCATGGCGCTGGCCTGCAAGCCGGCGCTGCTGATCGCCGACGAACCGACCACCGCGCTGGACGTGACCATCCAGGCGCAGATCCTTCAGTTGATCCGCGCGCTGCAGGAAGAAATGCACATGGGGGTGATCTTCATCACCCACGACATGGGCGTGGTGGCGGAAGTCGCCGACCGCGTGCTGGTCATGTTCCGCGGCGACAAGGTCGAGGAAGGGCCTTCGGAGCAGGTCTTCTCCCAGCAGAAGCATCCCTACACCAAGGCCCTGCTGTCGGCCGTGCCGCGCCTGGGCTCCATGGCCGGGACCGACCTGCCGGCCCGCTTCCCGCTGGTGCAGGTCGAGGGCGCGCCGCGGTCCGCGGCGGCGCCCGCGCCCGAGACCACGCAAGCGCCGCCGTCGGCGCCGTCCAGCCACGGCGGCGAGCCGCTGCTCAGCGTGCGCGACCTGGTGACCCGCTTCGATCTGCGCGGCGGCATCCTGGGCCGGGTGCGCGGCCGCGTGCACGCCGTCGAAAAAGTCAGCTTCGACCTCTATCCCGGCGAAACGCTGGCCCTGGTCGGCGAGTCCGGCTGCGGCAAGTCGACCACCGGCCGCTCCCTGCTGCGCCTGACGGAAAGCCAGTCCGGCACCATCCTGCTGGAAGGCCGCGACATCGGCAAGCTCAAGGGCGCCGAGATGCAGACGCTGCGCCGCGACATGCAGTTCGTTTTCCAGGACCCCTTCGCCTCGCTCGATCCGCGCGTGACGGTGGGTTTCTCCATCATGGAGCCCCTGCTGGTGCACCGCGTGGCCAGCGGCAAGCAGGCCGAGCGCCGCGTCGCCGAGCTGCTGGACCGCGTCGGCCTGCCGCAGGAAGTGGCGCAGCGCTATCCTCACGAGTTCTCCGGCGGCCAGCGCCAGCGCATCTGCATCGCGCGCGCCCTGGCCCTGAATCCGAAGGTGGTGATCGCCGACGAATCGGTGTCCGCGCTGGACGTGTCCATCCAGGCGCAGATCGTCAACCTGATGATCGACCTGCAGCGCGACCTGGGCGTGTCCTTCCTGTTCATTTCGCACGACATGGCGGTGGTCGAGCGCATCAGCCACCGCGTGGCGGTGATGTACCTGGGCCAGATCGTGGAGATCGGCCCGCGCCGCGCCATCTTCGAGAATCCGCAGCACCCGTACACGAAGAAGCTGATGGCCGCCGTGCCCATCGCCGATCCGCAGCGCCGGCACCTGAAGCGCCAGTTGCTGACCGAGGAGATTCCCAGCCCCGTGCGCAAGCCGGGCGACGAGCCCCTGGTCGAGCCGCTGGTGAACGTCGGTCCCGATCACTACGTCGCCCGCCACGCGCTGGGCGGCGCGTATTGAAAGGATTGCCGCGGCGCCTTCCCCTTCGCCGCGGCGGTCCGGCAGTCCCCATCCAGACGATCGCTTTGTCTTTCAACCACCAAACCTCCTTCCTCGACAACAGGAGTGCTTCATCATGAAACTACTGCGCCCGACCCGCATGATGGCCGCCGCCACGCTGGCCTTCGGGATGATCGCGGCCCCGCTGGCCCACGCCAGCAAGGACGTGACCTTCGCCGTCGCCATCGCGCTGGAGACGCTGGACCCCTACAACACCAATAGCACCCTGAACCAGGCGGCCGGCAAGGCCTACTACGAAGGCCTGTTCGAATTCGACAAGGACCTGAAGATCCAGCCGCTGCTGGCCACCGGCTACGAAGTGAGCCCGGACGGCCTGGTCTACACGATCAAGCTGCGCCAGGGCGTCAAGTTCCAGGACGGCACCGATTTCAACGCCGACGCCGTCAAGGTGAACTTCGACCGCGTCGCTAATCCGGAAAACCACCTGGCTCGGTACACGCAGTTCAACCAGGTCGCCAAGACCGAAGTGGTCGACCCCTACACCGTGCGCATCACGCTGAAGAAGCCGTTCTCGGCCTTCATCAACGCGCTGGCCCACTCGTCGGCCATGATCATCTCGCCGACCGCCCTGAAGAAATGGGGCAAGGACATCGGCTTTCACCCGGTCGGCACCGGCCCCTTCGAATTCGTCGAATGGAAGCCGGCGGAATACCTGAAGGTGAAGAAGTTCGACGGCTACTGGAAGAAGGGCTATCCGAAGATCGATACGCTGACCTTCCGCACCGTCACGGACAACAACAGCCGCGCGGCCGTCGTGCAGACGGGCGAGGCGCAGTTCGCCTTCCCGGTGCCGTTCGAGCAGGCCGCCGTGCTTGCCAAGAACGACAAGCTGGACCTGGTCAACGACAAGAACTCGATCATGGCGCGCTATCTGTCCATGAACACGATGAAGAAGCCCTTCGACAACGCGAAGGTGCGCGAGGCCATCAACTACGCCATCAACAAGCAGGCCCTGGCCAAGGTGGCCTTCGCCGGCTACGCCACGCCGGTGACGGGCGTGGTGCCGCAGGGCGTGGACTTCGCCGTGAAGACCGGCGAATACCCCTACGATCCGAAGAAGGCGCGCGAACTGCTGAAGGAAGCCGGCTACCCCAACGGTTTCGAAAGCTCGCTGTGGTCGGCCTATAACGACGGCACCTCGGTCAAGGTGGTGCAGTTCCTGCAGCAGCAACTGGCCCAGGTCGGCATCAAGGTGTCGGTCGAGGTGCTGGAGTCCGGCCAGCGCGTGCAACGCGTGCAGCAGGTGCAGAAGCCCGATGACGCCCAGGTCCGCATGTACTACGCCGGCTGGTCGTCGTCGACCGGCGAGGCCGACTGGGCCCTGCGTCCCTTGCTGACTACCGCGGCGTTCCCGCCGGTGTTCAACAACACCGCCTATTACTCGAACCCCAAGGTCGACGAGGACGTGACCAAGGCGCTGGCCACCTCCAACCGCGACGAGAAGGCCGCGCTGTACAAGGACGCGCAGGAAGTCGTCTGGAAGGATGCGCCCTGGGCCTTCCTGGTGACGCAGAACAACGTGTATGCGAAATCCAAGAACCTGACCGGCGTGTACGTGCAGCCCGACACCAACTTCTGGTACGGCGACATCGACCTCAAGCAGTAAGCCGCAACGATCCGCGCGCCGCGCCCGGCAATGGGCCGGCGCGCGGCCTTTTGCCGCAAGTTGGCGCGGCGTCCCGACGGACCCGCGCGCTGGAATGATCTAAATGTTCTCCTATATCGTCAAACGCCTTCTGGGCATGATCCCCACGCTGCTGCTGGTCTCGGTGGTGGTGTTCCTGTTCGTGCACATGCTGCCGGGCGATCCGGCGCGGCTGGCCGCCGGCCAGGATGCCGATCAGCAGACCGTCGAGCTGGTGCGCCACGACCTCGGCCTGGATCTGCCGCTGCCGCAGCAGTTCGTGCGCTACTTCCAGCACATGCTGGAGGGCGATCTGGGCACTTCGCTGCGCAGCAAGCGCCCGGTGACGACGGAAATCTCCGACCGCTTCATGCCGACCCTGCTGCTGACCCTGACCAGCATGGTCTGGGCCGTGGTGTTCGGCATGGTGATCGGCATCGTTTCCGCGGTCTGGCGCAACAAGTGGCCCGATCGCCTGGGCATGACGCTGGCCGTCTCCGGCATCTCGTTTCCCGCCTTCGCGCTGGGCATGATGCTGATGCAGATTTTCTCCGTGGGCCTGGGATGGCTGCCCACCGTGGGCGCTTCCAGTTGGAAGCACTACATCCTGCCCTCGATCACCCTGGGCGCCGCCGTGGCCGCCGTGATGGCGCGCTTCACGCGGGCCTCCTTCGTGGAAGTGATCCAGGAAGACTTCGTGCGCACCGCGCGCGCCAAGGGCCTGTCCGAACGCGTGGTGGTGGTCAAGCACACGCTGCGCAACGCCATGATTCCGGTGGTCACCATGATGGGCCTGCAATTCGGCTTCCTGCTGGGCGGCTCCATCGTGGTGGAAACCGTGTTCAGTTGGCCCGGCCTGGGCCGCCTGCTGGTCGACGCGGTGACGCAGCGCGACTATCCCGTGATCCAGGGACTGGTGCTGCTGTTCTCCTTCGAATTCATTGCGATCAACCTGGTCGTGGACGTGCTGTACGGCGTCATCAATCCCAGCATTCGCTACAAGTGAGGCGGCCATGAGCAACATCAATACCGTTACCCCTTCCTCGGCGCCGCCCGCCGCCCCGGCCGCGCCGACCGACGTGCGCACGCCGTTCAGCGAGTTCTGGCGCAAGTTCAAGAAGCAGCACCTGGCGGTGGCCGCCGCCGTCTTCGTGCTGCTGCTGGTGCTGGTGGCGATCTTCGCGCCCTGGCTGGTGCCGTTCGATCCCGAAAACTATTTCGACTACGACGCCTTGAACGCGGGCCCGTCGCTGACCCACTGGCTGGGCGTGGATTCGCTGGGCCGAGACATCTTCAGCCGCATCCTCATGGGTTCGCGCATCTCCCTGATCGCCGGCTTCGTGTCGGTGGCGCTGGGCGCCGTGGTCGGCACCGCGATGGGCCTGATGGCGGGCTATTACGAGGGCTGGTGGGAGCGCATCACGATGCGCGTGTCCGACGTGCTGCTGGCCTTCCCCGGCATGCTGCTGGCCATCGGCGTGGTGGCCATCCTGGGCTCCAGCATGGTCAACGTCGTGGTGGCGGTGGCCGTGTTCAGCGTGCCGGCCTTCGCCCGGCTGGTGCGCGGCAACACGCTGGCCATCAAGCACATGACCTACGTCGAGGCCGTCAAGAGCGTGGGCGCCTCGGACTGGACCATCATCATGCGCCACATCCTGCCGGGCACGATCTCGCCCATCGTGGTGTACGGCACCATGCGCGTGGGCACGTCCATCATCACGGCCGCCAGCCTGTCCTTCCTGGGCATGGGCGCGCAGCCGCCCACGCCGGAGTGGGGCGCCATGCTGAGCGAGGCGCGCGCCGACATGGTGACCTCGCCGCACATCGCCATCTTCCCGGCGCTGGCCATCTTCCTGACGGTGCTGGCCTTCAACCTGCTGGGCGATGGCCTGCGCGACGCGCTGGACCCCAAGATCGACCGCAAGTAAGACAGCAGGAAACAGCATCATGGATGGCAAGCGGAATCCGCCACGCATCGGGGAACTGCCCACGGGCCCCCTGGACAATATCTGCGACGTGCCGGGGGTGGCCGTCGGCCACGCCACCCTGGACGACGGGCCGATCCAGACCGGCGTCACCGTGGTCCGGCCGCACGGCGGCGATCCCTATCGCGACAAGGTGCCGGCCGCGGCGTCGGTGATCAACGGCTTCGGCAAGAGCACCGGCCTGATCCAGGTCGAGGAACTGGGCGTGCTGGAAACGCCGATCGCGCTGACCAATACCTTCGGCGTCGGCACGGTGGCCAACGCGCAGATCCGCGACGCGGTGCGGGCCAATCCGCAGGTGGGCCGGGAGTGGGCCACGGTCAATCCGCTGGTCTTCGAGTGCAATGACGGTTATCTGAACGACATCCAGGCCCTGGCCGTGACCGAGGCGCATTACGGCCAGGCGCTGGCCGCCGCCGGCCGTGTGTTCGACCAGGGCGCCGTGGGCGCGGGACGCGGCATGTCCTGCTTTTCCTTCAAGGGCGGCATCGGCTCGGCCTCGCGCCGGGCCGGCGATTACACGGTGGGCGCGCTGGTGCTGGCCAATTACGGCCGCAAGCCCAACCTGACCGTGGCGGGGCGGCCGTTCGGGCGCTGGCTGCGGGAGGCGGAAAGCGCGAAGGCTGTCGATGGCGATGCTGCGGTTGCCGGGGCGAATGCGGGCGCCGCGGGCGATGGCCCGGGGCGCGGCCAGGACCTGGGCCAAGGCCCGGACAATGGCCCGGAGAAGGGCTCCATCATTCTCCTGCTGGCTACCGACGCGCCGCTGGACGCGCGCCAGTTGCGCCGCCTGGCCCTGCGCGCGGGCGCCGGCCTGGCGCGCACCGGCTCGGTGTACGGCCACGGCAGCGGCGATATCGCGCTGGCGTTTTCCACCGCCTATACCGTGCCCCACCTGGCCGAGCGCGAGATGCCCGCGCCGCGCCTGCTGCACGAATCCCGCATCGACCCCCTGTTCGAGGCCGCCGCCGAGTCGACCGAGCAGGCCATCATCCACGCCCTGTGGCGCGCCGTCACGGTGCGCGGCCGCGACGGCCACGTCCGCCAGGCCATCACCGAAGCCATTCCGTCCTGGTCCGCCTGGCTTGCCGCGGCCCCGGTCTCCACTTCCTCGTGAGCTTGCCATGCGCATTCTTGTTTCCACCGATATCGAAGGCGTCGCCGGCGTCTTCCATTCCCAGCAGATCACGGCCGGCAACGGCGAATACGAACGGGCCCGCGCCTGGATGACCGGCGAGGCCGACGCGGCCGCGCGCGGCGCCTTCGCCGGCGGCGCCGACGACGTCCTGGTCAACGATTCGCACGGCGGCTTCCGCAACCTGCTGCTCGACGGCATCGACGAACGCGCCCGCCTGGTCATGGGCAAGCCGCGCTACCTGGGCATGATGGGCGGCCTGGAAGAACCGTGCGACGGCGTCTTCATGATCGGCTACCACTCGCGCGCGCAGGGCCGCGGCATCCTGGCCCACACGATCAACAGCTTCGCCTTCGCCAAGGTGCGCATCAACGGCATGGAGCTGGGCGAGGCCGGCCTGTACGGCGCGCTGGCGGGCGAACTGGGCGTGCCGGTGGCGCTGGCCAGCGGCGACGACGTCTTCATCGGCGAAACGCGCGAGCTGTTCCCCGGCGCCCTGTGGGTGCAGACCAAGGTGGCGCGCGGGCAGGGCAGCGGCGCCACGCTGTCGCCGGCGGCCTCGCGCGCGGCCATCGCCGAGGCGGCGCAGGCCGCCATGGCCAATCTGGGCAGCCTGAAGCCCTTCCGCATCGCGCCCCCGATAGAATGCCAGTTGCAAACCCAGACCACGGCCGTGGCCGACCTGTTCTGCATGTTGCCCTCGCTGGAGCGGGTGGACGGCGTCAACCTGCGGTTCCATACCGACAGCATGCAGGCGGCCATCCGCACGCTCAACAGCCTGGCCGCCATGTCCTTCATGCTGCGCTGAACCCTGGAACCATGACCCGACCGACGCCTTCCGCTTCCCCGTCCTCCGCCGCCGACGCCCGCATCGCCGCCCTGCGCCACGAAATGGCCGCGCGCGGCGTGTCGGCCTGCATCGTGCCCTCGGCCGATCCGCATCTGTCGGAATACCTGCCGGCGCGCTGGCAGGGGCGGCAGTGGCTGTCGGGGTTCACCGGCTCGGTCGGCACCCTGGTGGTCACGGCGGATTTCGCGGGCCTCTGGGTCGACAGCCGTTATTGGGTGCAGGCCGAGGCCCAGTTGGCCGGCACGTGCGTGAGCCTGATGAAGATCGCCGCGGTGGGCGTTCCCGGCCATGTCGACTGGCTGGCGGCGCACCTGCCGAAGGGCGCGCGCGCGGCCGTGGACGGCCAGGTGCTGTCGCTCGGCGCCTTCCAGGCGCTGTCATCCGCGCTGGGTCCGCGCGGCGTGACGCTGGACATCGGCCAGGACGTGCTGGATGCCGTCTGGCCCGGCCGGCCCGGGCTGCCGGAGGGCAAGGTCTATGAGCACCTGGCGCCTTATGCCTGCGTCACGCGCGCCGGGAAGCTGCGCGGGGTGCGCGAGGCCATGCGCGCCCGCCAGGCGAACGCGCACCTGGTTTCCTCGCTGGACGACATTGCCTGGCTGTTCAATCTGCGCGGTGCCGACGTCGAATACAACCCCGTTTTCGTGGCGCACGCCCTGGTGACGGACTCGGCGGCGACGCTGTTCGTGGCGCTGGGCAAGGTGGACGCCGCCTTGCAGGCGGCCTTGCGGGCCGACGGCGTGGCCGTGCGGCCCTACGCCGAGCTGCCCGCCGCCCTGGCGGCGATGGACGATGCCGCGGTGCTGGTCGATCCGGCCCGCGTGACGGTGGGCGTGCTGGCCGCGCTGCCGCCGTCGGCGCGGCGCATCGAGGCGATCAATCCCAGCACGCTGGCCAAGTCGCGCAAGACCGACGCCGAGCTGGCGCACGTGCGCGCCGCCATGGAGCAGGACGGCGCCGCCCTGTGCGAATTCTTCGCCTGGTTCGAGGCGGCCCTGGCGCGCGGCGAGACCGTGACGGAGCTGACGGTCGACGAGGTGCTCAGCGCGGCGCGCGCGCGCAAGCCGGGCTTCGTCTCGCTGAGCTTCGGCACCATCGCGGGTTTCAACGCCAACGGCGCCATGCCGCACTACCGCGCCACCGCGCAGTCGCACGCGACCATTGCCGGCGACGGCCTGCTGCTGATCGATTCGGGCGCCCAGTACGTGGGCGGCACCACCGACATCACGCGCGTGGTGGCGGTGGGCGCGCCCACCGCCGAGCAGAAGCGCGACTACACCCTGGTGCTCAAGGGCATGGTCGCCCTGTCGCGCGCGCGTTTCCCGCGCGGCGTGTTCTCGCCCATGCTCGACGCCATCGCGCGCGCGCCGATCTGGGCGGGCGGCGCGGAATATGGCCATGGCACGGGCCACGGCGTGGGATATTTCCTGAACGTGCACGAGGGCCCGCAGGTGATCTCGCATCGCGCGCCGGCGGGGCCGCACACGGCCATGGAGCCGGGCATGATCACGTCCAACGAGCCCGGGCTCTACCGGCCGGGGCGCTGGGGCGTGCGCATCGAGAACCTGGTCTGCAACCGGCCCTGGCAGACCACCGAACTGGGCGAATTCCTGGCCTTCGAGACCTTGACGCTGTGCCCGATCGACACGCGCTGCATCGACCGCGCGCTGCTGGCGGCCGACGAGGCCGCCTGGCTGGACGCCTATCACGCCGAGGTGCGCGAGCGCCTGCTGCCCCACGTCGAGGGCGCGGCCCGCGACTGGCTGGTCCAGGCGACCGAACCGCTGGAACGGGCGCGATAAGAATTCTTTTCTTGCGGGCCGGCGCCGGCCCGCCGGGGCTTAGGGGCTCAGGGGCTCAGTCCACGCTGGCGTTCGACAGCGTGGCCGGCGCTCCCGCGCTGGCCTCGCTTCGGTAGAACAGGCGCAGGAACAGGCGGCTCAGGGGCACCAGCGCCACCAGATAGATCAGCAGCAATACGACGGCGCCGCTCACCATGCCGATCTGCGACAGCAGCGCCAGCCCCAGGGTGTAGGCCAGGCCCAGCGCCACCGCGGCGTGGACGAGCTGGGCCGAGACGAAAGCGCACAGGGCGGCCAGGATGGCCCGGCCCGGCGCGGCGCGCCAGGGCTGCAGGTCGGCCAGCGGCTTGGCCGCGGCGACAAAGGCCACCAGGGCGGGCAGCAAGGGCAGGACGACGAGGGCCAGCGCGGCCTTCGGGTGTTCGCGCATGACGTCGGTGCCGAACAGGCTGTAGAGGGGACGCGTCAACTGCAACTGCAGGACCGCCCAGGTCCAGCCGAAAACGGCGGCGGCCGAGCGCGCGGCGGGCACCATGGGACCCACCGGCTCGTCGTGGCCCAGCATGGCCGTGAGGCGGCGGGCATAGGCCAGCGCGGCCAGGCTGACGAGCAGGGCCGCGATGATGGTCTGCACGAGGTTGATGCCCTGCATGATCAGGGGCGCGGCGTAATGGTGGCCATGGGTGAAGGTCCACTGCATCAGGGGCGCCACCGTCACGGGATACAGCGTGATCCACACCATCTGCAGCGCCAGGGTCACGACCACCACCGCGACCGCCGTCAGCCCCTGCACCCGGCGGCGCGCGGCCAGGGGCAGGGCGCCGTGGTTTTCCTCATGGGCGCGCGCGCAGGCGTAGACGATGAGGGCGGTGAGCGTCACGTTCGCGCTCCAGTCCAGCGCCATGGTGAGCAGGTATCCCCGGTCCATGTAGAGATGGCGAAGCTGCTCGGCGTAGGCGCCGAAGCTCAGTTGGATCGCCATGAGCGCCAGGGACAGGAGCAGCGCCATGACGGCGGCGGTCAGGGCGAGCAGGCGGGGCAGGGGGAGACGATCGCTGTCGGGGCTGGACATGCAGGTTTATCTCCTTGTCTGGCTGGAGGTGTCGGGGAGGGGCCCGATCTTATCAAAATGGGGCGCCATGGCCGCGCCGGGGCGCTGTCAAGGTGGTGTTGCTTTGTTACGCCCCGTCGCTCAGGGAAAACAAAAACAGCGGCCGGCTCCCAGCTATAATCCAAATTTCCCGCACGCGCCCGGCCGAACCGGGTGCTCATTACGATGACCAAATACGTCTTTGTCACCGGTGGCGTGGTGTCCTCCCTGGGGAAAGGCATCGCCGCCGCGTCTCTTGCCGCCATTCTCGAATCGCGCGGCCTCCAAGTCACCATGCTCAAGCTGGATCCGTATATCAACGTCGATCCGGGCACGATGAGCCCCTTCCAGCACGGTGAAGTCTTCGTGACCGAAGACGGCGCCGAGACCGACCTGGACCTGGGCCACTACGAGCGATTCATCTCCACCCGCATGCGCAAGGTGAACAATTTCACCACCGGGCAGATCTATGAATCGGTCCTGCGCAAGGAGCGGCGGGGCGACTACCTGGGCAAGACCGTGCAGGTCATTCCCCACATCACCAACGAAATCCAGGATTTCATCGCCCGCGGCGCGGAAGCCGGCTTCGACGGCGCCACCGACGTGGCCATCGTCGAGATCGGCGGCACGGTGGGCGACATCGAATCGCTGCCCTTCCTGGAAGCGGCGCGCCAGATGAGCCTGCGCCTGGGCCGCAACAACGCGGCCTTCATCCACCTGACCCTTGTTCCCTTCATCGCCTCGGCCGGCGAGCTCAAGACCAAGCCGACCCAGCACTCGGTGCAGAAGCTGCGCGAAATCGGCATCTACCCGAACGCGCTGCTGTGCCGCGCGGACCGCCCGATTCCGGACGACGAGCGCGCCAAGATCTCGCTGTTCGCCAACGTTCCGCTGGACGCCGTCATTTCGGTGTGGGACGCCGACTCGATCTACAAGGTCCCGTCCATGCTGCAGAAGCAGGGCCTGGACAACCTGGTGTGCGACGCGCTGGCCCTGACGCCGCCGCCGGCCGACCTGTCCATGTGGGACAACCTGGTCGACGCGCTGGAGCATCCCCAGCACGAGGTCACCATCGGCATGGTCGGCAAGTACATCGACCTGACCGAATCCTACAAGTCCCTGACCGAAGCGCTGGTGCACGCGGGCATCCACACCCGCTCGCGCGTGAAGATCGAGTACATCGATTCGGAAGACATCGAGACCCGCGGCACGGACCAGCTCAAGCATCTCGACGCCATCCTGGTCCCGGGCGGCTTCGGCAAGCGCGGCACGGAAGGCAAGATCGCCGCCATCCGCTACGCCCGCGAGAACAACGTGCCCTACCTGGGCATCTGCCTGGGCATGCAACTGGCCGTGATCGAGTTCGCCCGCCACGTGGCCGGCCTGGGCGGCGCCAACAGCACCGAGTTCGATCCCGCCGCGCCGCACCCGGTGGTGGCGCTGATCAGCGAATGGATGGACCGCGAAGGCCGCGTCGAGAAGCGCGACGCCAATTCCGACCTGGGCGGCACGATGCGCAAGGGCGCGCAGCGCTGCCCCATCAAGGCCGGCACGCTGGCGGCGCGGATCTACGGTCCCGAGGTCAACGAGCGCCATCGCCATCGCTACGAGGTCAACAACGTCTACGTGCCCCGCCTGGAAGAGGCCGGCATGGTGATCAGCGCCCGCACGCCGACGGAAAACCTGCCGGAAATGATGGAGCTGCCCAAGCACCCTTGGTTCGTGGGCGTCCAGTTCCACCCTGAATTCACCTCCACCCCGCGCGACGGCCACCCGCTGTTCTCCAGCTATATCCAGGCCGCGCTGGCCAACCAGGCCGCGCGTAACAAGGGCGCGGCATGATTTGGCCCGGGGGCGGTGCCGCCTGCCGCCCCGGGTCCATGGCCGGCATGGCGCCGCCGCTCCCGCCCGCCCATGGCGGCGCCCGGCGGGCGCGGTACCATGAGGCCGGGAGAGGGTCAGACTTTTCAAACGTTCTAGGGACAAAACCATGAGTGCAATTGTCGATATCATCGGCCGCGAGATTCTCGATTCGCGCGGCAACCCCACCGTCGAATGCGACGTGCTGCTGGAGTCCGGCGCCATGGGCCGCGCCGCCGTGCCCTCGGGCGCGTCGACCGGCGCGCGCGAAGCCATCGAACTGCGCGACGGCGACAAGAGCCGCTATCTCGGCAAGGGCGTGCTGCGCGCCGTCGAGAACCTGAATACCGAGATCTCCGAAGCCCTCATGGGCCTGGACGCGCAGGAACAGACCTTCGTCGACCGCACCCTGATCGAACTGGACGGCACCGACAGCAAGGAGCGCCTGGGCGCCAACGCCATCCTGGCCGCCAGCATGGCCGTGGCCCGCGCCGCCGCCGACGAATCCGGCCTGTCGCTGTACCGCTATTTCGGCGGCAGCGGCCCGATGAGCATGCCCGTGCCGATGATGAACGTCATCAACGGCGGCGCGCACGCCAACAACACCCTGGACATGCAGGAATTCATGATCCTGCCGGTGGGCGCGGCCAGCTTCCGCGAAGCCATGCGCTGGGGCGCCGAGGTCTTCCACTCGCTGAAGAAGCTGATCAACGCCCAGGGCATGTCCACCGCCGTGGGCGACGAAGGCGGCTTCGCGCCCAACGTCGCCAACCACGAGGCGGCCATCCAGTTGATCCTCAAGGCCATCGCCGAAGCCGGCTACGAGCCCGGCACGCAGATCGCCCTGGGCCTGGACTGCGCCAGCTCGGAATTCTTCCGCGACGGCAAGTACACCCTGGCCGGCGAAGGCGGCGTCTCGCTGTCCTCGCAGGAATTCGCCAACCTGCTGGCGGCCTGGTGCGACAAGTACCCCATCATCTCGATCGAGGACGGCATGGCCGAAAACGATTGGGACGGCTGGAAGATCCTGACCGATCAACTCGGCAAGAAGGTGCAACTGGTGGGCGACGACCTGTTCGTGACCAACACCCGCATCCTGCGCGAAGGCATCTCCAGGGGCGTGGCCAACTCGATCCTGATCAAGATCAACCAGATCGGCACCCTGACCGAGACCTTCGCCGCCATCGAAATGGCCAAGCGCGCCGGCTACACCGCCGTCGTGTCGCACCGTTCGGGCGAAACCGAGGACTCGACCATCGCCGATATCGCCGTGGCCACCAACGCCATGCAGATCAAGACCGGTTCGCTGTCGCGTTCCGACCGCATGGCCAAGTACAACCAGTTGCTGCGTATCGAGGAAGAACTGGCCGAAGTCGCTTCCTATCCCGGCCTCGAAGCCTTCTACAACCTGCGTTGATCGCATCAGGGCGCGCGCCTGCCGGCGCGTGCCCGCTGCACGGATATCCGCTCATGCGTTTGCTGTTCCTGGTTCTGCTGGTCCTGGTCGGCCTGATCCAATACCCGTTGTGGGCGGGGAAGGGCGGCTGGTTCAAAGTCTGGGACTTGCAGAAGCAATTGGCCGCGCAGCGCGAGACCAATGACGGCCTGCGGGCGCGCAACAACGCGCTGGACGCCGAAGTGCACGATCTGCAGTCGGGCACCGGCGCCATCGAGGAGCGTGCCCGCAGCGAGTTGGGCATGATGCGCGAAGGCGAGATTTTCGTGCAGATCCTGCCGCAGAACACGGCGCCGCCCGCTGGCGGCGCTTCGGTGGCGCCCCCCGCCGCCGCGCCAGCCACGCCCGCGCCGGCCGCGTCGAACAATCGTCCCGCCGCCCCCGCGCGTCCCGCTGCCCGGCATTGATCGTCCGGGACTGATTGCCGGGTGGCGTCCCGCCTCCTGTTTTTCTCTCTCCGCGGCGTTTCCTTCATCCCGGTTCTATCCTCCGTCGCGGCCATGCCGCGGGGTGCGACTGCATCTCCAGCGCCATCTCGTGCACGATGAGGACGTTCCCCGCCCGCGCCGCCGAGGCGCGCAGCGCGTCGCCGCCGGCCGGCGCCAGCGCCCGCAGCAGGGCGCGCACGATGGGCGTCAGCGGCGGCAACTGGTAGCTGAGCCGCAGCCGCAGGACATTGGCTTCGAATATCGTCATCCCGGACGCGGGCCCGCGTCCTTCGGGCCAACCCTTGGCGCGCCGGCGGGCATGTTCCTCGGCCTGGTAGTCGTTGCGTATCGCGGTCGTGCCCGCGCCATGGGGCACGGCCAGGCCGCGCACGCCGAAGTCGGCGTAGGCGGCGGCAGGCGGGGCGAGTATGTCTATGCGCCAGGCGGGCGCGCCGCTGTCGTCATGGATGCGCCGCCAGCGGGCCCTGCCGGTGGGCAGCGGCCGCAGGGCCGCCTCGAAGGCCGTCGCCATGGCTTGCGGACGCCCATGCGCCGTGGCGCCGGCCCGCGCGGCCTCCAGCAGGGCCACGTCCAGGACCTGGCGGGTGATGTGCCAGTAGGCGGCTTCTATGACCGCCAGCCCGGCCAACAGCAGCACGGGAAGGGATATGACGAAACCGGCGAGCGCCGCGCCGCGCTGGGCGGCCGGCCCGGATAGTCGGAAGGGGAGCGTCGATGCAGCCATGCCGCACAGTGTCGGCGGCCGGCCCGCCGCCGTCCATACGGAAACCTACGCGCGTAGACCTGCGTAGGCCGCCATCCTGGCGGCACGCATCGCGCGATATGCGCCGCTACGCGCGCCTTGCGGGTGCGCGGTTGCCGGGCCGCGATCCAAGGCGCCGCGCCGCCCCCGTCAATGCACGGTCGGCGGGTCCTGCTCCGGCATCGTCTGCGAGCCGGCGAAGACGCGCGCACAGTCGACCGCGTCGAACACATAGGGCTTGCCGCAAAAATCGCAGGCGACTTCCACCTTGCCCTGCTCGGCGAGGACGCTGTCGACTTCCTCCCGGCCCAGCATGCGCAGCATGCCGGCGACGCGGTTGCGCGAGCACGTACAGTGCCAGCGCACTTCGAGGGGATCGAAGGCCAGCAAGGTTTCTTCCCAGAACAGCCGGTGGATCAGCGTATCGATGTCCAACTGCAGCAGTTCCTCGCGCTTGATGGTGGCGGCCAGGTGGCCGGCGCGTTCCCAGGTCAGCGCGGCGCTGCCGGGCGCGCCCGGCTCGCCGTTGCCGCCCTGCTCGGGCAGGCGCTGTAGCAGCACGCCGGCGGCATGCTGCTCGTCGGCGGCCAGCCACAACTGCGTATCCAACTGCTCGGACTGCCGCATATAGTGCGCCAGCGCCTCGGCCACGCTTTCGCCGATGATGGGCACGATGCCCTGGTAGGCCTGCTGGCCGGGCACCTTGCGCTGCGGGTCCAGCACCACGATGAAGCGGCCGTTGCCGCCCGGATTCATCAGGCTTTGCATGGTGCCGTCTTCCGGCACCGCATGGCCGTCGCGCAGCTTGACGGTCGCGCGCAGGCTGAGATCGGAGCGGCATTCCACCACCAGCAGGGCGATGGGGCCGTCGCCCTGCAGTTGCAGGAGCAGGGAGCCGTCGAACTTCAGGTTGGCGGCCAGCAGGGTGGACGCCGCCACCAGCTCGCCCAGCAGGCGCTTGATGGCGGGGGGATATTGGTGATTGGTCTGGGCATCCAGCCAGGTCTGGTGCAGGCGCACGGCCTGCACCCGCACGCTGCGGTCTTCGAACAGATATTTCTTGAGGAGATCGGTCATGCGGGAATGTTAGCCGATCCGCCGCGCGGCCGGCATGCCGCCCGCGCGGCCGGCAGGGGCATGAGCGAACCTTCCCTAGGCCAGCCGCTTCAACGCCCGCTTGTACTGCGCGGCGCGCCGCACATACCCTTCCGTGTTCTTGCGCATGTTCGCGATTTCCTCGGGCGACAGCTCGCGCACCACCTTGCCGATGCCGATCACCAGGCTGTTGTCGGGAATCACGCGGCCTTCCGGCACGATGGCGCCGGCGCCGATCAGGCAATTGCGGCCGATCACCGCATCGTTCAGCACGATGGCCTGCATGCCCACCAGGGCGCCTTCCTGGATGGTACAGCCGTGCAGCATGGCCTGATGGCCCACGGTCACGTAGGGGCCGACCACCAGGCCCTTGTCCGCATCCACGTGCAGGACGCTGGATTCCTGGATGTTGCTGCCGCGCTGGATCACGATGGGCGCGTTGTCCCCCCGGATGGTCACTTGCGGCCAGATGCTGACGCCGGCCTCCAGCGTGACGTTGCCGATGATGGCCGCGCTCTCGGCCACCCAGGCGTCGGGGTCGATGTCGGGAACGAGGTCTTCGAGTTGATAGATCGCCATGCGGCATTGTCTCCGTCAGGTCGCGTCGTGGGCGGCGTTCGCCGCGCGTTCTTCCTCGCGCAGCCGCAGCACCCGGCGTTGTATCTTGCCGCTGGTGGTCATCGGCAGTTCGTCCAGGAATTCGATTTCCTTGGGGTATTCATAGGCGGCCAGGCGGTCGCGCACGTAATCCTGCAGTTCCTGGATCAGGGCCTGCGGCTCGCGCTCGGCATACTCCGCGGTGCGCACCACGTAGGCCTTGACCAGGGCGCCGCGTTCGGCGTCGGGCTTGGGCACGACGGCGGCATTGGCCACCGCCGGGTGGCTGACCAGGCAGCTCTCGATCTCGCCCGGCCCGATGCGGTAGCCGGCCGACTTGAAGACGTCGTCGCTGCGTCCGGCGTACCAGAGATAGCCGTCGGCGTCGATGCGCGCCAGGTCGCCGGTGCGACACCAGTCGCCGGTGAACTTGGCCGCCGTGGCCGCCGGGTTGTTCCAGTAGCCGAGGAACAGGATGGGGTCCGGATAGCCGTGGATGTCCAGGCGGTTGAGCGCGACTTCGCCGATCTCGCCGGCGGCCACGGGGCGGCCCTCGTCGTCGATCACCGCGACCTGGTGGCCGGGATAGGGCCGGCCCATGCTGCCGGCCTTGGCCGGCCAGCGCCGCTGGCTGTTGCCGACCAGGTAATTCATCTCGGTCTGGCCGAACATTTCGTTGGGCGTGATGCCCAGGGCCGTCCGGCACCAGTCGAACACGGCCTGGCCGACGCTCTCGCCGGCGCTCATCATGGCGCGCAAGGCCAGCTTGTAGCGTTCGCGCGGGGCCGGCACCGTCTTCATCATCGCCTTCAGGGCGGTGGGGAAGAGGAAGGTATTGGTGACCTGGTAGCGCTCCATCAACTCGAACGCGCGCTCCGGCGAGAAGCGGGCGCGGGTGGCGACGATGGGATGGCCGAAGTACAGCGTCGGCAGCAGGGCGTCCATCATGCCGCCGGTCCAGGCCCAGTCGGCGGGCGACCAGAAGACGTCGCCGGGCTTGGGGAACCAGTCCTGCGAGGCGACGAAGCCGGGCAGGTTGCCGATCAGCACCGAATGCGGCAGCAGAGCGCCCTTGGGCGCGCCGGTGGTGCCGGAGGTATAGAGCAGGATGGCCGGGTCGGTCGCCAGCGTCGGCACCGGCTTGAATTCCGAGGGCTGGCGCGCCAGCAGGCTGCGCCAGGGCAGGACGCATTCGTCGGCGAAGCCGATGCCGATGATCTGGTGCAGGGCCGGGCACTGGTCCGCCACCGCCAGCAGGTTGGCGCTGGAAGCGGCGTCGACGATGGCGACCCGGGCCTCGGCGTCGCGCAGCCTGGCTTCCAGGGCGTCCGGTCCGAACAGCGAGGAAAGCGGCAGGATGACGGCGCCGACGCTGTAGGTGGCCATGTGGGCCACCACGGTCTCCGGCCGTTGTCCTAATACAACACCTACCCGGTCACCCTTGCCCACGCCCATGCGCACCAAGCCGTTGGCGAGCTGGTTGGCCGCTTCCGCCAACCGCGCGTAGGTCCACACTTCGCGGTTGCCGGCTTCGTCTTCGTAATAAATCGCAATGCGCCGCGCATCGGGGCTGTTGGCGGCCCAGCGATGGCAGCACACATCCGCGATGTTGAACTGCGTGGGCACGAGCCAGCGGAAGGATTGGTAAAGCGCCTGGTATTGATCGTTCATGGCCCTGTTGTGATAGGGGGGCGGCCATCCGCCCGTTACAACGATGGGAGACTCGTCGGCAGTGCTTTTGGGGCCGGATTGCCCCAATCGCAAGCATGACTGAGAGGGCGTTGAACTGCAACATTCCCGTTCATTTCAGAGGGCTTCCCTCAACAATGGCTAGGGTTTCCACTGATATGGAACGGGCATGGAGGAGCAGGGAGGCCAGCGTGGGGCCGACGGCGGGGCAGGCAACCCCGCGCGCCTATTTCCCCTGGCGTCGCAGGGCCGAAGGCAGGGCAGGCAGTTCGACGGTGCGGCGCCGGGCGGCGGGGGCGCTTTCGTTGCGTCCGGCCATGACGGTGGCCCAGTCCAACAGGCGCAACTGGCCGGCGTGGTCTTCGGCCAGCGCCGACAGGCTTTCCACCCAGTCGCCGTCATTGCAATAAAGCACGCCTTCGATGTCGCGCAGTTCCGGCTTGTGGATGTGGCCGCAGACCACGCCGTCCATGCCGCGCCGGCGCGCTTCCCCGGCCAGCGCCTGCTCGAAGTCGCTGATGAAGGCGACCGCGTTCTTGACCTTGTGCTTGAGGTATTGCGACAGCGACCAGTAGTGCAGGCCCAGGCGGTGGCGCAGGCGGTTGAAATGGTGGTTCATCCACAGCGCCATCTGGTAGAGGCTGTCGCCCAGGTGCGCCAGCCACTTGCTGTGCTGGATGACGCCGTCGAAGCGGTCGCCGTGCAGCACCAGCAGCTTGCGGCCGTCGGCGGTGACATGGACGTCCTCGTCGAGGATTTCGATGTCGCCGAAGGCATGGCCGGCGAATTCGCGGGCGAATTCGTCATGGTTGCCGGGCACGAAGACGACGCGGGTGCCGTTGCGCGCCTTGCGCAGGATGCGCTGGATGACGTCGTTGTGCGCGCGCGGCCAGTGCCAATGCTTGCGCAACTGCCAGCCGTCGACGATGTCGCCGACCAGATACAGCGTTTCCGCCTCGTTGTGCTCGAGGAAATCGAGCAGGAATTCCGCCTTGCATCCCGCGGTGCCGAGATGGATGTCGGAAATCCACAAGGTGCGCCAGTGGGTGGGGCGGATATCGTTCACGGCGCGTCTCCTCGCAGGCTGCTTCCACCTGAGCATGGGAACACCGGGCGATGACGTGAACGTTAAAAAGGCGTGAACGCTTTATGACACCAAGGGGGAAGCCGTCATATGTATCGGACCTGTCGTCGGTCGAATGCGTCATGGACGGCGGCGGGCATGCCGCCCGCGCCTCAGGCGCCGCCCAGCATCTCGTGGACGTCGTGGGTCATGATGGCCAGCAAGCCCACCAGGCCCAGGTAGACGGCGGCGTAGCCTACCTTGGTGGCCGTGCTGGTGGTGTAGTAGGCCTGGTTCTCCGGGGCCGCCGGATCGTAGCGCCAGGCCTGGATGACCTTGGGCAGCGCCAGCACGGCGACCAGGATCAGCATGGGACTGGGCCGATAGAAGAAGAGCGCCGCGAGGATGGGCACGCCGGCCAGCCAGATGCGAGGCGAAAGCACGGCGGTGATGCGGCCGCCGTCGAAGGGCGAGAGCGGAATCAGGTTGAACAGATTGAGGAAGAAGCCGGCATAGGACAGGGCCAGCAGCAGGCGGCTGCCTTCGTTGCGCGCGAGCAGATAGCAGCACAGCGCGGCCACCGTGCCCAGGAAGGGGCCGCCCAGCCCGACGTAGGCCTCGGTCTCGGCGTTGTGCGGCATGTCCCGCAACTCGACCCAGGCGCCGACGAAGGGAATGAAGGTGGGCGCGCCGACGTCCAGCCCGCGCTGGCGGGCGGCCACGTAATGGCCCATTTCATGGATGAAGATCAGCGCCACGAAGCCGACGGCGTAGGGCCAGCCGAAGATCAGCGCGTAGCTCAGCACCGACAGCAGCATGGTGCCGCCGGAGAGCAGCACTTTGCTGAACTTCAGGTATTTGAAGCCGGACAGCAGGAGCAGTAGCAGTTTCACGGTGCGGATCCGGAAAGGGGAAATGAAAAGGGCCCCCACGCCGCGCGGCTTGCGCCGCTTGCTGCCCCCCGAGGGGGCGTTTTTGCCTTGGGGCGGCCCGGCGGCAAAAAAGGCCCCCACGCCGCGCGGCTTGCGCCGCTTGCTGCCCCCGAGGGGGCGTTTTTGCCTTGGGGCGGCCCGGCGGCAAGAAGCAACGCCCATCGAAGACACCGCGGAGCCGGGTTCCCCGGTCCGCCGGTGTCGCCCCCTTGAGGGGGCCCGCGAAGCGGGTAGGGGGTGGGCCTCCCTTGGCGGCCCGGCGGCAAAAAAGGGCTTGCGCGCGGCGCAAGCCCTTTTCCAGCGCGACGGGTCACGGAGGACCGAACGTGCCTTGAACGGCGGGAAACGGGCTGGCGGGAATCAGACGGCGCCCGGCGCCTTCGGCTCTTCCGCCTTCGGTTCTTCAGCCGCCGGTGCTTCCGCTTTCGGTTCCTCGATCCTGGGCGCCGGGGCCTGCGGTTCTTCCGCCTTCTTGCGGCGGAACACCTTGAAGATGGCGCCGCCGCCCGCGGCGACCGCCAGGATGGCCAGCTTGCCGAACTTCGCCAGGAAGGCCAGGACGATGGCCAGCAGCCCCAGCTTCTTGGCCGCCACGCCGGCCACCAGCGCCGCCAGGCCGTATTCGGCGATCTTGTCGGTGGACGAGTTGAAGTCCGCGTAGCGCTTGCCGTCGTTGTAGCTGAGGTTGTCCAACAGGGAGATCAGGGCGGGTTTCTGCGCCGCCACCTGGCTCTTGCTGGTCAGCAGGTCCAGGCTGATGTAGCCGTCCCGGCCCAGGGCATAGGTGTTGTAGTTGACGGTCGAGTCGGCATCGGCGGCCGAGCCCTTGTCGCGGCCTTCGACCGACCACACCAGGCGCTGGTGCGCGCTGTCGTACTGCGGCGACTGCACCCAGCCCACCACTTCCAGTTCGGCGATGCCGCGCGCGCGGCGTTCCTTGTTCTGGTCCTCGGTGCCCTCGCGCAGGCTTTGCAGCAGTTCCTTGACGTCCCAGTTCTTGGCGTCGTCATCCTTGATGTAGCCGGCCTTCTCGAAGTTGGCGGTGACGATCCAGTCGTCGGGGGAATCCGCCGGCGGCATGAACAGGCCCAGCAGCGTCTCGTCGCGGCCGTTGCCGTAGGCTTCCATCAGCCGGTTGGCTTGGGCGCGCGGCACGAAGATGGTGTTGGGCGGCAACTGGAGCGTGGCCTGGTCGCCCAGCTTGACGACGCCGCTTTCCTGGGCGGCGCGGAAGGCCGCTTCCGTGGCGGCCTGGATTTCCCGCTGCGCGGCTTCCGATTGGGCGGAAGCGGCGGGCGCGAAGCCGAGGAGGGCGCCGGCGATGGCGAAGGATGCGAGCAGTTTGGCGTACATGATTTTTCTGGAACTTTTGGACGGCGCAATTGTCGAAGCGGCCGGCTGACGCCTTTCTGAACGGTCGTGTTGAATATGTCGCCAAAGGTAAGGCAGAGGGGAGAACGGCCGCTCGCCAACCGCCTGTGCACGCCTTCGTTATATCAGCGCCGATATAGCGCCACGGGGATTTCCTCTCAGCAAGCCGATAGGAAAATCTTCCGTCCCCCGTCGAGGCGGCTTATTCGTTCTGCCGTCAAAAACGGTTACATTGAAACGGCCGATTTGATACTTTTTGTTTTGGCCGCTGCGGCATTGACCAGCCGGGTGCCGGCTAGGCGGTCGTGCAGGAATTGCCCGTCCCGGTCCAGCCAACTGCCGATGAAGACCGCGAAAGGCGCGGCGACGATCAGGAGCTGCATGGTCGGCCAGCCGCTCCAGAGCGTCGCCGCCAGGATGGCGCCGGCCGCCGCCAGCGGCAGCAGCCAGGCCAGCAGGTAACGCAGGATCAGGCGGGCCATCGAGGGCGGCTGGCCATCGCGGTCCACCAGCCGGATGTTCCAGGTCTTCATGGGCAGCGTCTGGCCGTTGCGCCGCCAGCAACTGATGAAGTAGACGCCCAGGGCGAAGAACAGCCAGGCCTGCCGGCCATGGCGGTACATCATGCCGCTGCGGCTCTGCGTCAGCGTGTCGAACAGATATCCCGCCAGGAAGACGACGCCGAACAGGAGCACGGCTTCGTACATCATGCAGGCGAACCGGCGCAGCCGGGGCGGCGTGGTCTCCGAGGGCGTGGCGGGGAGGGTGGCGGCGGCGGACGGGAAGGGCTGGGACATCCGGGCATTATCCGCAGCAACCGCCAATGGCGCCATGCAAAAAAAACCCGTCACTGAGTGACGGGTCTAGAAAAGGGGCTTTGCAGCCCCCAAGGGGATCGGTACAGAAGCTGACGCCGTTATCTTCTTTTTAGGCGTTGGCGGTTTCACCGCTGTGACGTTGGACCGGCGAGCGGACGGCTTGGGCCATCTTGCTCAGCAGCTTGCCCAGCGCACGGAGCGGACGGGGACGGAATTGTTCTTCGATCGCCTGGCGCATCAATTGACGTTCCAGTTCGTCAGTCAAAAACACGGTGTTATGGTCGTTCACAATAATATCTATGAGTAGCATAGCCAAGCACGTCGTTCCATATTTCTTCAAACGCTGACGCGGCCTTACTACGGCTGCTTGACTACGGGATAACCCCAATTTTAGGGGTTAACCCTAGATAATGCAAGCTGCACATTTACAACAGTTCATGTGGCGTCACGGAATCGGCCCGCGCCGGATGCAGATGACTGCGGCGCATAGAGGGGGACGCATCGTAGAATCATCGGCATGAACTCAAGTGCAGACGCTTCCGCCAGTTCGTCGTGGCGCATCGAGCCGGTCGGCGACCGGTGCCTGCTGGTCGCGTTCGGCGATCGCGTGGACGCGGAGGTCAACCGCACGGTGCTGTCTTTCAGCGCGTGGCTGCTGGACCATCCCTTGCCCGGGGTGGTCGACGTGGTTCCCAGCTTCACCACGGTGGCGCTGCACTACCAGCCGGAGGCTTACGCGCAGGACGGGTCCGCCGTCGCGCCCTATGCGCAATTGGCGCAGCGGGTGCGGGAGGTGTTGACGAAGGGGATACCCCCCGTCGAACTGGGCGGCCGCACGGTGGAGATCCCCTGCTGCTACGGCGGCGAACACGGCCCGGACCTGGAAGACGTGGCGCGGCGCTGCGGCTTGAGCACGGACGAGGTGATCCGCCTGCACGGCGAATCGCCCTTCGTCGTCTACACCTTCTATTTCGCGCCGGGCAATCCCTTCGCGGGCGGGCTGGACCCACGGCTGTCGGTGCCCCGCCGGCAGACGCCGCGCACGCAGGTGCCGGCCGGCGCGGTGGCCATCGCCAACAACCTGACCACGGTCTATCAACTGGCCATGCCCGGCGGCTGGAACCTGATCGGCCGCACGCCCTTGAGCATGTTCAACATCAAGCAGGACCCGCCGGTGCGCCTGCAGCTCGGCGACCGCCTGCGTTTCGTGCCGATCACGCCCGCCCAATTCGACCGTCTGTACGAGGCGCGCTCATGATACGAGTTCTCAAGCCCGGCGCGTTGACGCAACTGCAGGACCTGGGGCGCTACGGTTACCAGCGCTATGGCGTGCCGGTCAACGGCGTCATGGACGAGTGGGCGCACCGGGTGGCCAACATCCTGGTCGGCAACGACGAGACCGTGGCGACGCTGGAATGCACCCTGGCCGGGCCCGTGCTGGAGTTCCGCGAGGAGCGCCTGATCGCGCTGTGCGGCGCGGATATGCGCGCCAGCCTGGACGGCCTGCCGGCGCCGCTGAACGAGCCCCTGCTGGTGCGGCGCGGCGCGGTCCTGGCGTTCGGCGAGTGCCGGCGCGGCGCCCGGCTGTACCTGGCCGTGCGAGGCGGTTTCGACGTCGAGCCCGTGATGGGCAGCGCCAGCACCTTCGCGCGCGGCGGTTTCGGCGGCTTCGTGGGCCGGGCGCTGGCCAAGGGCGACCGCCTGCCCCTGCGCGCCGCGGATCCCGGCTATCCACGGGCTCGCCGCCTGCTGGTGCAAAGCGGGACGCCTTTCGTGTCCGCGGCCCTGTTCGACCTGCCGCCGCGGGAGACCCCGGAGGCGGTGCGCGCGATGCGCGGTCCGCAGTGGCAGGCCTTTACGGAAGACGCGCGCGCGGCGTTCACGTCCACGCCGTTCACGGTGGATACGCAATCGGACCGCATGGGCTATCGCCTGCGCGGCGAGGTGTTGAAACTGGAGCAGCCGCTGGAGATGATTTCGGAGGCGACCGCTTTCGGGACGGTGCAGGTGCCGCCGGACGGCAATCCCATCGTGCTGATGGCGGACCGGCAAAGCGCCGGCGGCTATCCCAAGATCGCCTACGTCGCCACGGTCGACCTGCCGGTGCTGGCCCAGGCGCTGCCGGGCGCGGCGCTGCGCTTCGCCATCGTCGAGATGGAGGAGGCGCAGGCGCTCTACCTGGCGCAAGCCGCCGAGCTGGCGGCCTTGCGCGAGCGGGTGCGCGCGGCCATGTCGCCGGCGGCGGACGCGTCGCATGGCGATGGCGCGCGGGAAGAATAAGAGGGATCTGCGCGGGCAAGAACAAAAGGGCCACGACATTCGTCGTGGCCCTTTTTCTCGCCTTCCCGCGGCAATGCTTCTTCAGGCGTCGTTGCCGTCCTGCGCATCGCTGCCGTCATGCCCGTCGTCCGCGTCCTGCGCGCGCGTCGTGCGCCGTTGGGCGCGGTCGGCGTCGCGATAGCCGGCTTCGACGAGTTCGAAGCTGAACAGGCGGCAGTCGAGCGCGCCGTTGTACAGCGGCGTGCGGCGCGCGGGCTTCAGGCGCAGTTGCTGCGGCAGCGTCATGTCGCTGGAGATCACGTGCAACTGCCAGCCGCCGAACTGTTTTTTCAGGCAGCTTGCCCAGTCGCGCCACAGGTCGGTCTCGGCGCCCGCCTCCAGCCGTTCGCCATAAGGCGGGTTGGTGACGATCCAGCCGGACTTCGCCGGCGCCCGCAGCGTGCGCGCGTCGGCGACTTCGAATTGGATGGTTTCCTCGGTCAGCCAGGCGCGCTCGGCGTTGTTGCGCGCGAAGGCGATGGCTTCCGGATTGAGGTCGCAGCCGTAGAGCGGCGTGTCGAGCTGCGGCCGGATGTGGGCGCGAGCGTCTTCCTTGAGGTCGCGCCAGCGCCGGCTGTCGAAGTCGCGCATGCGCTCGAAGCCGAAGGGGCGGGCGATGCCGGGGGGCACGCCCAGCGCGATCCAGGCCGCTTCGATGAGGATGGTGCCGCTGCCGCAGAAGGGGTCGAGCAAGGGTTCGGCCGGATCCCATCCCGCCAGGGCCAGCATGCCGGCGGCCAGGTTTTCGCGCAGCGGGGCCTCTCCCTTGTCCAGGCGCCAGCCGCGCTTGAACAGCGATTCGCCGGAGGTGTCCAGGTAGAGCGTGGCGGTGTCGTGGGTGAGGAAGGAGAACACCCGGGCGTCGGGGCGCACGGTATCGATGTCGGGCCGCGCGCCCTCGCGGTCCATCAGGCGGTCGCAGATGCCGTCCTTCACGCGCAGGTTGCAGTATTGCAGGCTGCGCATGGGGCTCTTGATCGCCGAGGTGTCGACCCGCAGCGTATGTTCCGCGCCGAACCAGCGCTCCCAGGGCGTCGCGTAGGCCAGTTCGAGCAGGTCGTCCTCGTGCTGCACGGGGCCGTGGGCCACCTGCACCAGCACGCGCGTGGCCAGACGCGAGTAGAGATTGGCGCGTTGCACGCCGTGCCAGTCGGTGGTGAAGCGCGCGCCGGCGCGGCCGGGCTCGGCGTCGTCGAAGCCCAGCGCCTGCAGTTCCGCGGTCAGGGCTTCCTCGATGCCCTGCGGGCAGGGCGTGAAGACGGTGTAGGTCTCGTTGCGGTCGTAGCGGCGCGCGGCGTGGCGCCCGTCGCGGCGATGGTCGTCGCGATACCGGTCGTCGCGGCGTTGATCGTCGCGGCGCTGGTCATTACGGCGCTGGCCGTCGCGGCGGTCGTCATCCGCGCCATGGAAATCTCCGCCGCGGCGGCCGCCGTGCGCGTCGTCGCCGCCCGCGTCGGCATCGGCGCGCGCGTCGTAGGCGTCGTCGACGTTGCGGACGTCGTCATCGCTGTAGTGGTCGCGAGCGGCGCGGCCATCATGGCGCGGGCGTTCGCGACCACGTTCGCCGCCACGTTCATTGCTTCGTTCGCTGCCGCGTCGATCTCTACGTCCGTCGCCGCGCCGCGTCTCGCTCGTCTCGCGTAGCGCGCGGTCGGCGCCGCGGCCGCCGGTGTCCTCGGACGCGTCACGGTCGCCCGATGCCGCGGACAGCCGTTCCTGTTTATCGCGCGCGCGTTCGATCTGGGCGGCCGCGCGGGCGCGGGCGCCGCTGCGCTTGCGCGGCGGGCCCGACTCGCCGGCCTCGGCCGGGCGCGGCGATTTCTTCAGGGAAAGGGTCTTGCGGGGGCGGTCCGGGTCATCGGCGGTCATGGTGGGGCGGAGCAAAAAACGGGGTGGAGATACACAGGCGCAATGCGCGCGTTCCGGCTTGGGCCGGCGGGAAAGACGCCTCGGCGCCTGCTCGCCCTCGAATCCGGTGTTTCGACGTTCCGGCGATTCTGTGGTCCGTCGGACCGGGCGCGACGGTCAGAAGGGCTTGACGACCACCAGGGCGACGACGATGAACAGGAACAGGACCGGGATTTCGTTGAACCAGCGGTAGAACTTGTGCGAGCGCGTGTTGCGGTCCTGTTCGAACTTGCGCAGCATGACGCCACAGGCGTGATGGTAGCCGATGATCAGCAGCACGAAGAACAGCTTGGCGTGCATCCAGCCGTTGCCGGGCCCGCGGCCGATGCCGTAGCCCACGTAGAGCAGCAGGCCGAAGACGACGGCGACCACGGCCAGCATGGTCGTGAAGCGGAACAGGCGCCGCGCCATGCCCAGCAGCACGGTCTGCACCGCCGGCTCGGGATGGCTCGCCAGGTTGACGAAGATGCGCGGCAGGTAGAACAGCCCCGCGAACCAGGCCGCCACGAATACGATGTGCAGCGTCTTGATCCAGGGCATGGCGATCCAGGGCATGGAGGCTCCTCGGCGATGGCGTTGAAAAAGAAAACGTCGGGACGCGCGGGTTCAGCCGCGCAGTTGTCCGTCGCCGGTGAGCACCCATTTATAGGTGGTCAATCCCTCCAGCCCCACCGGCCCGCGCGCGTGCAGCCGGTTGGTGGAAATGCCGATTTCCGAGCCCAGGCCGTATTCGTAGCCGTCGGCGAACACCGTGGGCAGGTTGACGTACACGGAAGCGGAGTCCACTTCCCGCTGGAAGCGCTGCGCCGCGCCCAGGTCCTCGGTGACGATGGCGTCGGTGTGGCCCGAGCCCCAGCGCGCGATGTGCGCGATGGCCTCGTCCAGCGTGTCGACCACGCGCACGGCGAGGATGGGGCCGAGGTATTCGGTGGCCCAGTCTTCCTCGGTCGCCGGCCGCGCCTGCGGCACGAGCTCGCGCGTGCGTTCGCAGCCGCGCAGCTCCACGCCGTGCGCCAGCAGCGCGGCGGCCAGCCTGGGCAGGATGGAGACGGCCACGGCGGCGTTGACCAGCAGCGTTTCCATCGAGCCGCACACGCCGTAGCGATAGGTCTTGGCGTTGTACGCGATGCCATGGGCTTTTTCCGGATCCGCGGCGGCGTCGATATAGACGTGGCAATTGCCGTCGAGATGCTTGATCAGGGGCACGCGCGCTTCGGCCGCCATGCGGCTGATCAGGCCCTTGCCGCCGCGCGGCACGATGACGTCGATGTGCTCGGTCATGGTGATCAGCTTGCCGACGGCGGCGCGGTCGGCGGTCTCGACCACCTGCACCGCGTGTTCGGGCAGGCCGGCGGCGCGCAGGCCGTCGCGCACGACTTCGGCCAGCGCCAGGTTCGAGCGCAGGGCTTCGCTGCCGCCGCGCAGGATGGCGGCGTTGCCCGACTTCAGACAGAGCGCCGCGGCATCGATGGTGACGTTGGGACGCGATTCGTAGATGATGCCGATGACGCCCAGCGGCACGCGCATCTGCGCCACCCGCATGCCGTTCGGACGGATCGCGGTCGGGCCCAGGCTGCCGACCGGGTCGGGCAGGGCGGCGACCTGGCGCAGGCCTTCGATCATCAGGTCCAGGCTGCGCTCGGACAGGGTCAGGCGGTCCAGCATGGCGGCGTCCAGGGCGTTGGCGCGCGCGGCCTCGACGTCCTGGCGGTTGGCTTCCTGCAGCGTCTTGCGGCGGTCCGCGATGGCGTCGGCCATCGCCAGCAGGGCCCGGGTCTTGGCCGAGCCCGGCGCGCGCATCAGTTCGCGCGAGGCCTGGCGGGCGTTCTCGCCCAGGGTGAGCATGGCTTGTTCTACGGTTTGCGTCGACATGGAAGGCGGGGCGCACGGCGCCCGTGTAATACGTGCGTAAAGCGTAAGTGTATCTGTATCCGTGGCGCCGCATCCGCGGCGACGCGGCCGGGCCGCGAGAGGACCGCGGGCCGTGGAGGGCGGAAGGGGCGGCCGATCAGGAGGACCGCCGGACAGAGGGGGCGGCGGCCTTGCTAGGCGCCGCGCCGGCCGGCGGCGGCCACGCGCAGGGCCAGGCGGGTCATTTCTTCCCAGGGGTCGGCCAGGCGGCCGGGCACGGGCAGGCCCTTGATGATGCGGTCGACCTCGTGGGCGTGCTGCACGGCGGCCGGCCAGGCGCGCGCGGGCACCCGGCCCAGCGCCTGCAGCGCCAGCTTTTCATGCGCGCCGAAGATGCGCAGCCGCCGCATCGCGGCGCCGGTGTCGCCGCCGTTGGCGCGCGCCTCGGCCACGCGGGCCAGGATGCGGATTTCCTCGCCCACGGCCCACAGCACCAGGGGCAGGGCCTCGCCTTCGGCGCGCAGGCCGTCCAGCATGCGGACGGTGCGGCCGACGTCGCCGGCCAGCATGGCGTCGCGCAGGCCGAAGACGTCGTAGCGGGCCACGTTGAGCACCGCGCGCTCGACGTCCTCGGCGGCCAGGGCGCCCTCGGGATACAGCAGGCCCAGCTTGAGGATTTCCTGGTGCGCCGCCAGCAGGTTGCCTTCGACCTTGTCGGCCATCCATTGCAGCGTGGCGTTGTCCGTCTGCTGCTTCTGGCGCGCCAGCCGGGCGCCGATCCAGGCCGGCAGGCGGTTGCGGTCCACCGCTCCCACGTCCACCGTGACGCCGGCCGCCAGCGCCAGGGCCCAGCGGCTATCGCGCGTGGCCTTGTCCAGCCGCGGCAGGCCGATCACCAGCACGGTGTCCGGGTCGGCCTGGTCCTGCGCCTGCCCGGCCAGCTTGACCAGGGTGTCGGAGCCGGCCTTGCCCGGCTTGCCGGTGGGTATCTTCAGTTCCAGGATGCGGCGGTCGCCGAACAGCGACACGCTCTGCGTGGCGGCCATGACCGCGCTCCAGTCGCTGCGCGCGTCCATGACCATGGTGGTGCGGTCGGTATAGCCGGCCGCGCGCGCCGCCGCGCGCAGGGCGTCCATGGTTTCCGTGACGAGCAGGGGCTCGTCGCCGCTGATCGTGTACAGCGGTGCCAGCCGGCCGCCCGCCCGTTGCAGGTAGTCCGGGAAGCGGTCGGCGTCCAGCGTCTGCGCCATGCCCGCGCCGCTCAGTTGTCGTAGTCGTTGGGCGACGACGGGCCGTTGATGATGCCCGGCGGGCGCGTCGGCTGGTTGGCCGGGGGCTCCGGCGGCGTCGTGCTGTAGACCGGCACTTCCTCGTCGCCCGGCTTGGACTGGGCCAGCTTCTCGGCGGCCTGGCGCACGTCGTCCGAGGTCAGGCGGCGCAGCAGCCGGCTGACCAGGCTGGTCTGCATGCTGCGGTACAACTGCTCGGCCTGGCCTTCCTTGGCCTGCACCACGGTGTCGTCGTACGGCATTTCGCGGAAGGCTTCCAGCGTGGTATCCGGCACGATGGCGCGGCCCTTGGCGTCGATGACGCGGAAGGTGAAGCTCAGGCCCAGTTCGTATTCCTCGACCCGGCCCTGCGAGTTCAGCGACACCTCGCGCATGCTGCGGGTATTGGCGACCTGCTGCAATTGCGCTTCCGCGTCCTTGGGACTGTCGACCAGGCGCGTGTTCGGCGAGGCGGCCGCCAGCGCGCGCTTCACCTCCGCGCCGAAGCGGGTGTTGTCGCCCAGCCCGATGTAGAAGGTGTCGAACGGCAGCGGCGTTTCCCCGCGCATATGAAAACCGCACGCGGACAGCAGCAGCAGCATGCCCAGGCCGGCGGCGCGCGCCGGCCGGCGCAGGGGGGCTACCCTGCGCGCAACACCCTGGGCCGCGCCCTTGACCGAGAACCCGCCGAAATTCATGCGTAACCCCAATTCATGCGAAAAAATCCCCACGCCGGTCAGCCGACGACGTTGACCAGCTTGCCGGGCACAACGATAACCCGTTTTGCCGGACGGCCTTCCAGGAATCGCGCCACCGCCTCGTGGGCGGCGGCCTGCGCCTCGATGTCGCTCTTGGCGGCGGCCGCCGGCACGCGCAGCGAACCGCGCAGCTTGCCGTTGACCTGCAGCATCAGCTCGATTTCATCGGCCACCAGCGCGGCTTCGTCGACCTGGGGCCAGGGCGCGTCGAGCAGGTCGCCGTAGAGGGTCTCGTAGCCCAGGTCCTTCCACAGGTTCCAAGTGATGTGCGGCACCACCGGATACAGCACGCGCAGCAGCACGCCGATGGTCTCGGCGCGCGCGGCGTCGGCCGGCGCGCCGGCCGGCAGGTCGGCGCTTTCGATGGCGTTGAGCATCTTCATGCAGGCCGACACCACGGTGTTGTACTGGATGCGCTGGTAGTCGTAGTCGGCCTGCTTGAGCAGGTTGTAGACCTCGCGGCGCAGGTCCTTGACCGGCGCCGGCGCGGCCTGCCAGTCGACCGAAGCGGCCAGGCCGGCGGCCACGGTCTCGCGCTGCGAATGGGCATAGGACCAGAGGCGGCGCAGGAAGCGGTTCGAACCCTCGACGCCGGAATCCGACCACTCCAGGGTCTGCTCGGGCGGGCTGGCGAACATGACGAACAGGCGCGCCGTGTCGGCGCCCAGCGTGTCGATCAGCGATTGCGGGTCGACGCCGTTGTTCTTCGACTTGGACATGGTGCCCACGCCGCCGTAGGCGATCTCGCTGCCGTCGGACTTGCGGCGCGCGCCGACGATGGCGCCCTTGGCGTCATAGACGTTCTCGACTTCCTCGGGCCAGAAGTATTCGATGCCGCCCTGCGGCGTCTTGCGCGAATAGATGTGGTTCAGCACCATGCCCTGGCACAGCAGGCGCGTGAAGGGCTCGTCGAACTTGAGCATGCCCAGGTCGCGCATGACCTTGGTCCAGAAGCGCGCGTACAGCAGGTGCAGCACGGCGTGCTCGATGCCGCCGATGTACTGGTCCATCGGCATCCAGTAGTCGTTGCGGGCGTCCACCATGGCCTGGTCGTTGCCGGGCGAGGTATAGCGCATGAAATACCAGGACGAATCGACGAAGGTGTCCATGGTGTCCGTTTCGCGCCGCGCCGGCTTGCCGCACTTGGGGCAGGCGCAGGACAGGAAGGCCTCGTTCTTGGCCAGCGGGTTGCCGCTGCCGTCCGGGATGAGGTCTTCCGGCAGCACCACCGGCAGGTCTTTTTCCGGCACCGGCACGGGGCCGCAGTCCGGGCAGTGGATGATGGGGATGGGGGTGCCCCAGTAGCGCTGGCGCGAGATGCCCCAGTCGCGCAGGCGCCAGGTGGTCTGCTTCTCGCCCAGGCCGCGCGGCGCCAGGTCGGCCGCGATGGCGTCCACGGCGGCCTTGTAGTCCAGGCCGTCGTACTTGCCGGAATGGACGGTGCGGCCGTTCTGCTTGTCGGCGTACCATTCCTGCCACGCGTCGGTGCTGTAGGCCTTGCCCTGCACGTCGATGACCTGGCGGATGGGCAGGCCGTATTTCTTGGCGAAGGCGAAGTCGCGCTCGTCGTGCGCGGGCACGCCCATGACGGCGCCGTCGCCGTAGCTCATGAGCACGTAGTTGCCGACCCAGACGTCGACCTGCGCGCCGGTGATGGGATGCGTGACCGTCAGGCCGGTCTTCATGCCTTCCTTCTCGCGCGTGGCCATCTCGGCCTCGGTGGTGCCGCCCAGCTTGCACTGCTCGATGAAGGCGGCCAGTTCCGGGTTGCCGGCGGCGGCGTGCGACGCCAGGGGGTGCTCCGGCGCCACGGCGCAGAAGGTGACGCCCATGATGGTGTCGGCGCGGGTGGTGAAGACGTAGAGGCGGCCGTCCTGGATCGGGGCGCCGTCGGCGCCGCGGATATCATGGGTGAAGGCGAAGCGCAGGCCCTCGCTCTTGCCTATCCAGTTCTCCTGCATGACGCGCACGCGCTCGGGCCAGCCGGGCAGGCCGGTCTTGACCTGGTCCAGCAGTTCTTCGGCGTAGTCGGTGATGCGCAGGTAGTAGCCGGGGATCTCGCGCTTTTCCACCAGCGCGCCGGAACGCCAGCCGCGGCCGTCGATGACCTGCTCGTTGGCCAGCACGGTGTTGTCCACCGGGTCCCAGTTGACGACCTGGGTCTTGCGGTAGGCGATGCCTTTTTCCAGCATCTTCAGGAACAGCCACTGGTTCCACTTGTAGTAGGCGGGATCGCAGGCGCACATTTCGCGCGACCAGTCGATGGCCAGCCCCATCGCCTGCATCTGCTTCTTCATGTAGGCGATGTTGTCGTAGGTCCACTTGGCCGGCGGCACCTTGGACTTGATGGCGGCGTTTTCCGCCGGCATGCCGAAGGCGTCCCAGCCCATGGGCATCAGCACGTTGTAGCCGCGCATGCGCAACTGGCGCGCCATCATGTCGTTGATGGTGTAGTTGCGCACGTGTCCCATATGCAGCTTGCCGCTGGGGTAGGGCAGCATCGAGCACGCATAGAACTTGGGCTTTTCGGCGCCGTTGGCATCGGTCGCGTGTTCGACGACGCGGTAGGCATCACGCGCCTGCCAGGCTTGGTGGGCGGCGGCTTCAACGGCGTTGGGGAGGTAGCGTTCCTGCATGGGTTCCATGGACCGGAAAAAAGGGGCCGCCCGGGACCGGGCCCGAGCGGCGGACGATCAAAACCCTCGATTATAGGTTCTGCTACGCCGTCTTAGGGCGGGCGGCCATTTCGGGGGCGCGCGCGTTGGGCGCCAGGCTGCCGTACAGCAGCGATACGACGCTCAGGCCCAGCCCCAGGGCGCAGACGCCCAGCCAGCCGCCGTGGGCATACGCGGCGGCGGAGGCCAGCGAGCCGAGCGCGCCGCCGATGAAATAGGCCGTCATGTAACCGGCCGTCAGGCGGCTGCGGGCTTCCGGCCGCAGGCGGTAGATGCAGGCCTGGTTGGTGACCTGCAAGGCCTGCACCGCCAGGTCCAGCAGCAGGATGCCGGCCAGCAGGGTCAGCACGGAGCCGCCGCCCAGGCCCAGCAGGGGCCAGGAGAGGGCCAGCAGCCACAGGCCGAAGCGGGTGCTGCGGTTGGCGTGGCCGTTGTCCGCCATGCGGCCGAAAACCCGCGCCGCCGCCGCGCCGATGGCGCCGGCCAGCCCGAACAGGCCGATGGTGCTGTTCGAATAGCCATAAGGGGGATTGGCCAGGAGGAAGGTCAGCGAGGTCCACAGCACGCTGAACTGGGCGAAGGAGAGCGCGCCGATCAGGCTGCGCGCGCGGAACAGGGGCTCCTGGAAGAACAGCGTGCCGACCGAACGCACCAGCGCGGGATAGCGCATCGTCGACGTGCCCGCGTGGCGGGGCAGCACCCGCCAGAGGCTGGCGGCGACGAAGACCAGCAGGACGGCGGCGACCCGGTAGACCGTGCGCCAGTCGCCCAGGTCGGCCAGCAGGCCCGCCACGGTGCGACCCAGCAGCACGCCCAGCAGCAGGCCGCTCATGATGGCGCCGACGACGCGGCCGCGCTCCTGGGGCGCCGCCAGGGTGGCGGCGAAGGGCACCAGAACCTGGGCGACCACCGACGTGGCGCCGGTGATGGCGGTGCCCGCCAGCACGCTGGCCATGCCGGGGCCGTAGGCGACCAGGGCCTGGCCGGCGGCCGCGACCAGGGTCATGGCGGTGATCAGCGCGCGCCGTTCGATGCGGTCGCCCAGCGGCACCAGCAGCATCAGGCCCACGGCGTAGCTGCCTTGCGCCACCGTCACGACGGCGGCGCCGGCCGAGCCCAGGCCGTACTCGCTGCCGATGGCGTGCAACAGCGGCTGCGCGTAGTAGTTGCTGGCGACGATCAGGCCGGTGGCGACGGCCATCAGCAGCACCATGGCCTGCGTCAGGAGAGGAGGGGGAGAAACGTGATTGTGAGACATGGAAAAAACGAAGCGTGAAAACCGGGGAAGCGGACGGCGCTGGCCGGGGCCGCGGGATCAGGCCATGGGATCGGGCCGTGAATATCAGGGCCTGATGCCGCCGGGCGCATGGCGGTCATGGGCCAGCAGCAAGTCGCGCAGCAGGCCGGCGAGGAGGTCGCGCCGGTCGGGCGCCAGCGGCGCCAGCATGCGGTCGAGGATGTCCAGGTAGGTGCGCAGCACCGCGTCGGCGGTCTGGCGCCCCAGCGGGGTCAGGGTCACGATGACGCCGCGCCGGTCGTCGGGATTCGGCTGGCGCGCCACCAGGCCGGCCTGCTCCAGGCGGTCCAGGCGATTGGTCATCGCGCCGGAGGACAGCAGCATCGATTCGGCCAGTTGCTGCGGACTCAGGGCGTGGGGCGGCCCGTGGCGGGTCAGGGTGGCGATGACGTCGAATTCGCCCGGATTGACGCCCAGCGGACGCAGGCTGCGGTCGATGTCGCGCGAGGCCACGGCCTGCAGGCGGAACAGGCGGCTGAAGATGGCCATCGGGGCGATCGGCAGGTCGGGCCGGGCCGCGCGCCATTGCGACAGGATGTGGTCGACGTAGTCCGTCGTATCGGGGGACGGGGGAGGCGAGGGATGCGTCATGGCGGCAAGAAGGAAGAGGCGTCCGGCTCGAAGGCGAAACCGATCGATGCGCGAATATATTTCGATATAAAGTATTTTGACGTGAAGATAAATCTTCGATGGGATGGTGTCAACCGGCGGACGGGGCGGCGTCGGCCTCGGCTTCTCCGCGAAGAGGCCGGGCAAGGCACTTGCGTAGAAGGGGGCGAGGCGGACAAGGCGCGGCTTCGGAGCAGGCCGATGCAAGTGCCGTCGGAATACCTGGCGGGGACTTATCGCATTGCGGTAAGCCCTACATGACGGCGTAAGCCTTGCTGATCCTTAGGGCGTCCCGGCCTCCGAACGGGGCGCGCCAACCGGAACGGCCGGGACGCTGCAGTCACCGCAACTCGGCGAGAGACACCTATAGGGGCACAGACATGACCGACAACACCGAGCAAAAAGCGCCGCGCAAGCCACGAGGATTTGCCGCCATGGGACCCGAATTCCAGCGGGAAATCGCCGCCCAGGGCGGCCGTGCCGCCCACCGGTTGGGCAAGGCCCATCGATTCAATTCCCAGGAGGCGCGCGCGGCCGCGGCCAAGCGGCACGCGGCCCGCAACGAGCAGAATGGGGCCGAGGCGGCCGAAAACGCCAAGGCCGAGGGGAATGCGGGCGTTCCCGGCCCGGCCGCGCCGGAAGAAGCCGAGGAGCAGGAGGATCGTTGAGTCCGGTCCCGCGCAACGCGGCCGCGAAAGCGATTTCGCGGCCGCGCTTCCTTTTGCATTAAAAAATCGCTTGCAAAAGAATAGCGCGCTATTTAATATGCCTTCCATGGATGCGCGAGAGGGCGCGGACCGGGGCGGGCAGGCCGGCCCGGCGCGACCGTCGAGCGATCCTCAACCCACTGAAAAACGGAGTCTTCCATGTCGATCGAAAAAGTTCTGTATCGCGCTCAAGCTACCGCCACCGGCGGCCGGGACGGCCGCGCCGTTTCGTCGGACAACGCGCTGGACGTGAAATTGACCACGCCGCGCGAGCTGGGCGGCGCCGGCGGCAACGGCACCAATCCCGAGCAGTTGTTCGCGGCCGGTTATTCGGCCTGCTTCATCGGCGCGCTGAAGTTCGTCGCCAGCCAGGAGAAATTCCCGCTGCCGGCCGACGCCAGCATTACCGGCGAAGTGGGCATCGGACAGATCCCGGGCGGCTTCGGCATCGAAGTGGAGCTGAAGGTCTCGCTGCCGGGCGTGGATCCCGCCAAGGCACGCGAACTGGTGGAGAAGGCGCATACCGTCTGCCCGTACTCGAACGCCACGCGCGGCAACATCGACGTGACGCTGACCGTCGTTTAAGGCGTCGGGGGGGCGTGCGCCAGGGCGTGTGCCCTGGCGCCTCCATCGCGCGCGATTTACTATCGCTCCATGGCTCATTCTTCCTTCCCCAAGCTGGACAGCGCCGCGGCGCTGTTGCTGGACAACCAGCTTTGCTTTTCCCTGTATTCGACGCAGTTGGCGATGAGCAAGGTGTATCGCCGCCTGCTGGCGGATATGGGCCTGACGTATCCGCAATATCTGGTGATGCTGGTGCTGTGGGAGCAGGACGGCGTGACCGTGTCGGCCATCGGCGAGCGCCTGTTCCTGGATTCGGCCACGCTGACGCCGCTGTTGAAGCGGCTGGAAGCGGCGGGCTTGATCGCGCGGGTGCGCGCGGCCGCCGACGAGCGGCAGGTCATCGTGTCGCTGACCGAGGCGGGACGCGCCTTGAAGCAGAAAGCGGCCGCGGTCCCGGCGGGCGTCGGCGAGGCGGCGCAATGCAGCCTGCAAGAGGCCGGCGAGATGATCAAGACCCTGAATACCCTGCGCCGCCGCCTGCTGGCGTCCTGACGTTTCCGGCTGCCGCGCAGCGGCTTTTCAGCGCACCGGCGGCAGCAGTTGCGATTGCTTGTCGGCCAGGCGGCCGGGCCATGCGGGCAGGGCGGCGGGGGCGTGCTCGCGGGTCATGCCGGACGGCGGGGTGAGGGTGGCGGGGGCCGCGGGCTTTCGCGCGGCGGCGTTCGATTCGCCGCCGGCGATGCCTGCCGGCGCTTCGGACGCTTCGTCCTCATCGCCGTCGCTGCCATTGTTGGTGTCCAGCCGCCGGCGCGGCGCGAGGTGATTGCCCGGGGCGGGCACGCTTGCGCCGCCCATTGGCGCGTTGGCCGTGCTTGACGGCACATTATTGGCCGCGCCGGCCGTCTCGCCCGCCTGCCGCGGCCAGCGTTCGCCCGTGTCCGGCCGCAATCGCCGGATGTTTTCATCCGGCGGCTGCAGGCGCGCGCCGGCCAGGTAGACATACCGGTCCATGCCGTTCACCCCGTCGACGCGGCTGGTGTAGCCCAGCCACGTGCCCAGGGTGGACTGGTGGTCGATAGCGCGGTATTCGATGTCCCCGAAAGGCGTGGCCACGTGCAGCTTGGCGAAGGCGGCCGTCAACTTGTCGGCGTCGGCCGAGCCGGCTCGCTTGATGCCGGCGGCCAGCGACATCAGCGCCGTGTAGCCGAGCACCGAGGCCGTCTGCGGCGGGCTGCCGTATTTGTCGGTATAGGCCTTGACGAAATCCCGGTTGACCGGCGTGTCGATGGCATCGCGCGGATAACCGGTGACGATCCAGTCGGCCGGCGCCAGGTCGCCCAGCGCCTGCAGATTCTCCGGGTCGCCGGTGAACAGCGAGACGACGGGCCGCTGTTCGAACAATTGTTGCGCATTGCCGGCGCCCACGAACAGCCGCAGGGCATCGCCGGTGAGCATGTTGAAGATCGCGTCCGGCTTGGCCTGCGCAACCGCGGTCGCGACGGCTTCCGCGTCGAATTTGTCCTTGGGCTGCGGCGTGTCGTAGACGAATTCGACCTTGGGCTGGAAGGTCTTCATCAGCGACTTGAAGGCGTCGGCCGTGGCGCGGTCCGATTCGTCGTCGCGGTACACCAGCGCCCAGCGCGGCTTGCGCTGGCCCAGCGCCTTGGGCGCCACGGCGGCGGCCTGCATCCAGGCGGCCGGCCGCAAGCGCCAGGTGTAGCGATTGCCTTCCTGCCAGGTCAGGCGTTGCGTCAGGGGCGCCACCGCCAGGTAGAAAACCTTGTTCTCGACGGCGTAATGGGCCAGCCCCAGGCCGACCTCGGACGAATAGCCGCCGAAGAGCGCACTGACCTTGTCCTGGTCCACCAGCGCCTGGGCCGCCTTGACCGCGTCGTCGACCACGCCCTGGTCGTCGCGCGACAGGACCTCCACCTTCTGTCCCAGCAGGCCGCCGTCGGCGTTGATCTGCGCCAGCGCCAGTTCCCAGCCGCGGCGATAGGGCAGGGCGAAATCCGGCTGCTTCCTGTAGGTGTTGATTTCCCCGATGCGCAGGCGCGGCGCGGGCGCGGGTACGGCCGTGGTTTTACCGGGCTTGGCCTGGGCCGGCCTGGCGTGCGAGGGCGCGGCGTAGGCGCCGGCCGCGCAGCAGAACAGGCAGAGCGCCGCCAGCCAACGCAGGCGCGGCGAGGAAAAAAACATCATGGCTGGATGACCGGTCGGGAGTGGCACGTAGCGGCGGCAGCCCCGGAGGGGCGCGCGAAACGCGGCCTACTATAACCGTGATCGTCGCGCTTGCGTCCGGCGGCGGGAATGCGCCGAGGGTGTCATGGCGCGCCTGTCCCCCTCGATTTGTATTTCCCATGCGCATGACCGTCACGCGCGCGCGTCACCAGGCGTTTTTCCCCCCGGCGGTATTCGGGACCGCCGGATGCCAGCCCGCCGGCGGCAACAGGAAAAGCGTATAGCCGTAGTCGGGCAGCGTGAATCCCCAGGCCTTTTTGTGCACGGTCACGGACACGGGATGCGCCCCGGCGACGGCGGACGCGGTCTGGATACAGCCGCCGTCGCCGCGCTGGCAGACGAACAGCGCGCCTTCGCGCATCACGTCGGCCCGGGTAATCCACGGCGTGTTGGCCGGCTCGTACATGTCCCAGTAGTGCGTGCGGTCGCGGCCGTAGAAGGCAATGGCCTTGGCTTCCTTGTCGCTGCCGGTCACGATGGGTAGCGGCAGGCCGACGCGTTCGCGCCAGAGTTCGCGCGCGGCATGGGCGAGTTCCGCGCGCGGCTCGATCGCCATGCGCTGGTGGCGCGCCGCCTCCGCGTAGCCGGCCACCCCCGACAACGCCAGCACCAGCACCCAGTAGACCGCCATGCCGCGCACGACGTGCCGGGTGTCCGGCTCGAAGCCGTGCCGTTTCAGCACGACGAGCCAGAAAACGGCGATCGCGAACCATTGCGTGTTGCCCCATAGCGCGGACAGCGTCGTTCCGGTGCCGAAGGAAGCGGCGCAGATGGCGAAGAACGTGCCGAACGACAGCCACCACAGGTCGGGGTCCATCGACGGCCGCGCGATGGACCGCAGCATCAGGCCGGCCGCGGCGAGGCGGCGGCGCGTCAGCAGCGCGAAAAAGGCCGCCGCCGGCAGCAGGTAGGCCAACTGGATCAGCGCATACCCGGCCTTGCCCAGCAGCAATTGATGGAAAGGACGGGCGATTTCCTGGATGCGTTCGTCCGCGTAGGCGAAGGTCGGGAAGTGATTCCTGACCAGCCATGCCAGGTGCGGGCCCAGGACTACGGCGCCGGCCGCCACGGCCAGCAGCGTGCGGGGACGCAGCAATTGCGCGCGCCAGGCGGGCCGGACCAGGCCGGCCAGGCCCAGGCCCGCCAGCAGCGTGACGGAGAAATACTTGCCGAGCATCGCCAGGGCCGCCGCCGCGCCCAGCGCGAGCGCCGATTTCCAGGCGCCCGTCTGCGCGTAGCGCACGAAGAAATAGGCGGTCCACGGCCACAGCGACAGCAGGACCGTATTGGCGTTGAACTTGATGGCCAGCGTCGTGTAGATCGGCGTGACCGCCATCGCCAGTCCGACGAGGAGGGCGTCGCGCAGGGGCAGAAAGCGGCGCGCCAGCGCCACGATGCCGCAGATGCCGATCATGGCGTTGACGCTGGACAGGGCGAAATAGGCCAGGTCGGTGCGGGGAAAGACCTGGAACCAGGCGGCGGCGATCCACGCGAAGGCGGGCGGGTGCTTGTAGTAGCCGGCCTGCCATTCGATGCCCCAGACGTAGTTCTCCAGCATGTCGGCGGCCGGATCGAGATTGGAGCGATAGATCCACGAGCCGACGATCCAGACGAGGCCCTGGATGGCCAATAACAGCGATAGCCGGAATGCTTGCGTGCCGGCCAGCGTGCGCGCGCGCCCATGATCGGCGCCGGAGGGTAGGGAGAGTTCTGTCATGATCGATTCAATCGAACCCGCGCCGCCGCGCCGTGGCTGGCGTCGGCGTGCATCGGGTTGGCGCCATCTTGGCGCCAGGAATCGGCTTTGTCTCTCCGAAAAATCCAAGTGTCCCGCGCAAGCAACGGGATCGCCGGTTTGCGGGGGATAAAAGGGGGGAAATGCTTTCGAAACCCGGCCTTGCCTGAAAGCCAGGTGAGGGAAACCGCCCGGCCGGCGCGCCAAAACAAAACGGGCCGGCGCATCGTCTGCGCCGGCCCGTTCCGGGGATTCCCAGGCTCGATTACTTGAGCTTGGTTTCCTTGTATTCCACGTGCTTGCGGGCAACCGGATCAAATTTCTTGATCAGCATTTTTTCCGGCATGTTGCGCTTGTTTTTCGTGGTGGTGTAGAAGTGGCCCGTGCCGGCGGTCGACTCGAGCTTGATTTTTTCGCGGATGCCTTTGGCCATGTCGCGCTCCTGGAAGATGTAGTGGGATCAGACGCGGGAAGCAGTCGATTAGACGCGTTCGCCGCGGGCGCGCATGTCGGCCAGGACGGCGTCGATGCCGTTCTTGTCGATGGTGCGCAGCGCCTTGGTCGTCACGCGCAGGCGCACCCAGCGGTTTTCGCTTTCGACCCAGAACCGGCGCGATTGCAGGTTGGGCAGGAAGCGGCGCTTCGTCTTGTTGTTGGCGTGGGAAACGTTGTTGCCCACCATCGGGCCCTTGCCCGTCACTTGGCATTTACGTGCCATGATTCGTACCTTTTGGTTCTATGCTTGCCGCATGAACAGCGCAGGGCGGAAGGGGATGGACGGGATTCAAGCCGCCAGCCTTGCGCTGGCCATCCCGTCGGGGATGTCGGCGCCGTTTCCCTGCTGTCTCGGCGTTGCCGCCAGGCCAGTCCGGATTCGATCGCCAAGTGCTTGTGCCCGCCGATCCCCTGCGCCGTCGGACAACGAAAAATATCGTTTTTTCGTGGTCCCTAGCCGTATCAAGCAGCCAGCGGGGGTCGGAGTGCCCGGCTACAAAGCATAGTAGCAGGCACGGGTAAAACTGCGATAAGACCGCGATTCTAGTACGGAAGCGGGATCCAGGTCAAGCGTTGCCGGCTGCGGCCATATCCGCCCGGCGGGCGACCTGGCCGGACAGCCAGGACAGGCAGGCGCAGGCGGCCAGCACGGCGGTCAGGGGCAGGGGCGTATCGCTCTGCCACAGGCTGACGCACAGGCCGGCCAGCGCGCCGCAGGACAACTGCAACGTGCCCATCAGGGCCGAGGCGGCGCCCAGGCGCTTGCGCTGCTCGGACAGCGCCAGGGCCGCCGAATTCGGATTGACGAAGCCCTGGCTGCTCATGTAGCCGATAAGGCAGGCCATGAGCAGCGGCAGCGTCATCCATCCGGCCAGGGTGATCAGCAGCGCCGCCAGGCTGGCCAGCGCCAGGGAGCGCAGCGCGCGCCGCTGCAGCGTCGCGGGCGCCAGGCGGCGCAGCAGCCGGGCGCTGACCTGCGAGCCGATGATCAGCCCCGCGGCGTTCAGGCCGAACAGCAGGCCGTAGTGCTGGGGGTCGACGTGATAGATGTCGATGAACACGCGCGGCGAGCCGACGATGTAGGCGAACATGCCCGCCTGCCCGAAGCCGCCGGCCAGGCTGTGCGCCATGAAGCCGCGGTGGACCGCCAGGGCGCGATAGTTCCCGGCGATGATGCGCCAGTGCAGCGGGATCACCCGTTCGGGCGCCAGCGATTCGCGCATGTTCAGGAGAATCGCCGCCATCAGGATGACGCCCGTGGCCAGCATCATGCCGAAGACGCCGCGCCAGCCGGTGATCAGCAGCAACTGCCCGCCGATCAGCGGCGCCAGGATGGGGGCCAGGCCCATGATCAGCAGCAGCAGCGACATGGCGCGCGCCGCTTCCTGCGTTTCGTAGTGGTCGCGGATCACCGCGCGCGGGATCACGATGCCGGCGGCGCTGCCCAGCGCCTGCACCGCACGCCAGAGGGTCAGGCCGGCGATGCTGGTGGACAGCGCGCAGCCCAGCGAGGCCACGACGTAGATCGAAAGGCCGACCAGCAGCGGCGGCTTGCGGCCGTAGCGGTCCGCCAGGGGGCCGTAGAAAATCTGCGCGCCCGCCAGGCCGATCAGGTAGGCGGCCATGGTGCGTTCGACGTCGCCTTGCGAAACGTTCAGGCCGGCCGCGATGGCGGGGAAGGCGGGCAGGTAGAGGTCGATGGAGAACGGGCCGATCGCCGTCAGCGCCCCCATCAGGATCAACCATCCGGGAAAGCTGCGTATCGGTAGCGAGGCGGGCATGGGCGGGGGAAGAGGGGGAGGGCGTGATGCGTGAATCAGACCTTGCCTGAAATGACTCTGAAAGCCGCTTGGAACACAGGGTCAATTTTCGCAACACCAAGCGGGCAAATGTATCACGTAAAAACGCGGTTCAAAACGGAAACAAATTCCGATAAAGTCCTCCAGTCATTTCTACAGAGGTTGATAGTCGTGAATCCTTTGTTGTCCGCGATAGGAAGCAAGCTCGAGGCCGTTTCCGTACCTGTTCAACTGGAGATGCCGGACGGCACGAAGGTCGGCGCCGCCGATCCCCGTGTGCGGTTCGTCGCCCGCGACAAGGGCGCGCTGGCGCACCTGGCCGCCGGCGAGGTGGGGGTGCTGGGACAGGACTATGTCGAGGGTCGCGTCGACATCCAGGGCAATATGCATGACGTGATGCGCGCGGCGGCCGAGATGCTGCCGGGCTCGCCGGTCGACGCCGCGCGCAGCGGCTGGCTTACCGAGCTGGTGCGCCGCGTCGTCTCGGTGTGGCGGCACTCCGTCGAGCGCGACGCCAAGCAGATCGAATTCCATTACGACCTTTCCGACGATTTCTACGCGCTGTGGCTGGACCCGCGCCGGGTCTATTCCTGCGCCTACTACCGCACGCCGGAGATGAATCTGGCCCAGGCGCAGGAAGCCAAGCTGGACCACATCTGCCGCAAGCTGCGCCTGCACGAAGGCGAGCGCTTCCTCGACGTGGGCGCCGGCTGGGGCGGGCTGCTGCTGTGGGCCGCCGAGAACTACGGCGTCGACGCCACCGGCATCACCCTGTCGCGCAACCAGCACGCCTACGTCAACCGCCTGATCCAGGAAAAGGGCCTGCAAGGCCGGGTGCGCATGGAGCTGCTGGACTACCGCAAGCTCGACGAGACGCGCCCCTACGACAAGATTTCCTCGGTCGGCATGTTCGAGCACGTGGGCCGCGCGCAACTGCCGGAATATTTCGCCAAGCTGCGCCGCCTGTTGCGGCCGGGCGGCCTGGTGATGAACCATGGCATCACCGCCGGCGGCGTGCACAATGCCCAGTTGGGCAACGGCATGGGCGAGTTCATCGAGAAATACATCTTTCCGGGCGGCGAGCTGACGCACGTCAGCCACGTGCAGGAAGCGATGGCCCTGGGCGGGCTGGAAGCGACGGACGTGGAAAACCTGCGGCCGCACTATGCCCGCACGCTGTGGGCATGGAGCGATACGCTGGAAGCGCGCCTGGACGAGGCCTCCAGGCTCCTGGGCGGCGAGAAGGGCGAGCGTTCGCTGCGCGCCTACCGCCTGTACCTGGCGGGCTGCGCCATGGCGTTCGAGCATGGCTGGATCGCCTTGCACCAGATCGTCGCCCAGCACCTGGCCACCGGCCGCAGCGACGAACTGGACCTGCCATCCGATTTGGCCTACCCGTGGCGCCGCGACTACATGTACGCGCCCAAGGCCTGAACTTTTTCACCCATCGCACCGGAGATTCCGGGGGGAGCAGACATGCCTATCATTCACGCCCATATCACCGCCGGCCCGTCGGCCCAGCAGAAGACGGCCTTCATGCGCACGGCCTCGCAGGCCGTGGTCGACAGCCTGGGCGCGCCGTTGAGCAGCGTCCGCCTGATGCTGCACGAAGTGGCGCGCGAACACATCATGGTGGGCGGCGAAACCGGGAACGACTCGGTGGTGTTCCACGTGCATTTGATCGTCGGGCGGACCGAGGCGCAGAAACAGGCCTTGTTCACGGCGCTGACGCAGGCCGCGGGCAGCGCGCTGGGCATCGACGGCGCGAACGTGCGGGTGGTGCTGCAGGACGTGCCGAACACCGACATGGGCATGGCCAACGGGGCCAGCGCCAAGTCCACCGGGCGTTGAAAGCTATCATAGCGAGATTGGCGCGCCGTCGCGGTCATCCGGCCGGGCGGCGCGTCGCCGTGCAGGGAGACAAACCATGAAAGAAGTCATCATCGCAGCCGGCGCGCGCACCGCGGTCGGCACCTTCGGCGGCGCCCTCAAGGACGTGCCGCCCATCGACCTGGGCGCCACCGCCATCCGCGCCGCGCTGGAACGCGCCGGCGTGGCGGGCGACGAAGTCGGGCACGTGGCGGTCGGCCACGTCATCAACACCGAAACCCGCGACATGTACCTGGCGCGCGTGGCGGCCGTCAATGCGGGAATCAGCCATGCCACGCCCGCCTTCAACGTCAACCGCCTGTGCGGCTCCGGCCTGCAGGCCATCGTGTCGGCGGCCCAGACGCTGATGCTGGGCGACGCGGAGATCGCCGTCGGCGCGGGCGCCGAGGCGATGAGCCGCAGTCCCTACATCGCGCCGGCGCTGCGCTGGGGCGCCCGCATGGGCGACAGCACGTTCTCCGACATGATGACCGGCGCGCTGACCGATCCCTTCGACCGCATCCACATGGGCGTGACCGCGGAAAACGTCGCAGCCAAGTACGGCGTGAGCCGCGCCGACCAGGACGCGCTGGCGCTGGAATCGCATCGCCGCGCGGCCGCCGCCATCGACGCCGGCCGCTTCAAGGAGCAGATCGTCCCGGTGGTCATCAAGACCCGCAAGGGCGAGGTCCGCTTCGACCAGGACGAGCACGTGCGCCGCGACGCCACGCTGGAGTCCCTGGGCGGGCTGAAGCCGGTGTTCCAGAAGGAAAACGGCACCGTCACCGCCGGCAACGCCTCGGGCATCAACGACGGCGCCGCCGCCGTGGTGATGATGACGGCGGACGCGGCGCAACGCCGCGGCGTGCGTCCGCTGGCGCGCCTGGTGGCGTACGGCCATGCCGGCGTCGATCCGAAGTACATGGGCATCGGCCCCGTGCCGGCCACCACCGCGGCGCTCAAGAAAGCCGGGCTGAAGATAGACCAGATGGACGTGATCGAGGCCAACGAGGCCTTCGCCGCCCAGGCCTGCGCGGTGACGCGCGAGCTGGGCATGGATCCGGCGCGCGTGAATCCGAACGGCAGCGGCATCTCGCTGGGCCATCCGGTGGGCGCGACGGGAGCCATCATCACCGTCAAGGCGCTGTACGAGTTGCAGCGGATCCAGGGCCGCTATGCCCTGGTGACCATGTGCATCGGCGGCGGCCAGGGCATCGCCGCGATTTTCGAGAGGCTTTGATACGCACGATGCCGGGCCGTAGCCTGACCAGAAGCGCGCGGCCGTCCGAGATGGACCAGCCGACCATCTCCGAATCGGACGGCGTGCGCTATCTGCACTTCAATACCGAGTGGATCCAGGGCGCCATGCGCCTGGCCGATCCCGCCGAGCTGGTGCTCGAATACACGGCGCAGATGATGGCCTGGCTGCTGTTCCTCGATCCGCCGCGCGAGGAGGCCATCGGCCTGCTCGGGCTGGGCGCCGGCTCGCTCGCGCGCTTCTGCCTGAAGCGCACGCGCAGCCCGGTGGTGGCGGTGGAATGGAATCCGCAGGTGACCGGCGCCTGCCACATGTTCTTCCGCCTGCCCGGCACGTCGCGCCTGCAGATCGAGCACGAGGACGCGGGCGCGTGGGTGGCCGACCCGGCCAACGCCGGCCGCTGCCCGGTGCTGATGGTGGACCTGTACGACGCCCAGGCGCGCGGCCCCGTGCGCGATTCGGTGAAGTTCTACCGCGACTGCCGCCGCGTGCTGGGCGAGGTCGGCATCCTGGCCGTCAACCTGTTCGGCGACCACGCCAGCTTTCCGCGCAACATCGACAACCTGGAGGCGGCGTTCAACGGCCGCCTGGCCTTGCTGCCCGAGATCGACGCCGGCAACCGCATCGTGCTGGCGTTCTCCGGCCCCCCCATCGCGATCCCGGCGGCCGACCTGCTGGCCCGCGCGGAGGTGGTCGAATCGCTCTACGGCCTGCCGGCCCGCCGCTGGGCCCGTTCGCTGGCGGGCGAAGCCAAGGGCGGCGTGATCGCGTATTGATGCGCATTGGAAAATTTTTCATGAGTCGGGCGAATTAATATCGCTTGTCGCTAGTCCCCATGCGGCTTAGCCTGCTTACCGGTCCGGCATCTGCCGGCATCCGTGTGGGAGACAAGAAAAATGCAATGGCGAGTTCTCGGGAGCCTGGCGGCGGCGTTCGCCCTGGCCAGTTCCACGGCAATGGCGCAGGACTTTCCGTCCAAGCCGATAAGAATCATCGTTCCTTTTCCGCCCGGCGGCACCGCCGACATCGTCGCGCGCGTCGTCTCGGACAAGATGTCCCAGGACCTGGGCGTGGCGCTGGTTGTCGAGAACCGGCCGGGCGGCGCGGGCGGCAGCGTCGGCACCATGGAAATCGCCCGGGCGCCGGCCGACGGCTACACGATAGGCATCGCGACCGTGGGCACGCACGGCACCGCGCCGGCCACGGCGCCCAAGCCGCTGTACGACCCGGCCAAGGATTTTTCCTACATCAGCAATATCGCCGGCATGCCCATGCTGCTCGCGGCGGGTCCCTCGCTCGGGTCGGCCAATTTGAGCGCGGTGATCGAGCAGGCGAAGCAGAAGCCCGGCCGGCTTTCCTTCGCGTCGGGCGGCACGGGCGGCGTCGCCCATCTGATGGGCGTGCGCTTCGAACTGGCCAGCGGGGTCACGCTGGCGCACATTCCCTATCGCGGCGCCAACCCCGCGCTGAACGACGTGGCCGGCGGGCAGGTGGACCTGATCTTCGACGCGCTGGCTTCTTCGCAGCCTTATCTGCAATCGGGGCGCATCCATGCGCTGGCGGTGTCGGGCGAACATCGCCTGCCCGCGCTGCCGCAGGTGCCGACGTTCGCCGAGGCCGGCTTGCCGACGGTGAGCACGCGCGCCTGGTACGGCCTGGTCGGGCCGGCGAGAATGGATCCCAAAGTCGTCGATCGTCTCTACACGGCGGTGAAGAAGGCATTGGAGACGCCGGAGGTCAAGGCGCGCCTGGACAAGCTCGATACCGAGGCCATCGGCAACACGCCGGAGGAATACCGCAAGCAGGTGGTGGACGAACTCGACGGGTGGCGCCGGCTCGCGACGTCGCAGCATATCGTGGCCGACTGATCGCGGCCGGTGGATGGCGATGGAAGGAGTGCCGCCGGCCGGCCTGCCAACACGTTCAACGCGGAGGGACGAAGGCCGAGAGCGCGCGGGTGAAGTCGCAGGTGTCCACCGCCAATGCGCCGACGAATCGGATGAAGTCATCCGCCGTGGAGCGGTCGTAAAGCATCGCATAGGGCACGCGGGGCAGCGCCGGCGTGCTCTGGATGACCCGCAGTTGGCCGGACGCGATCAGCGGTTCGAACATGCGCCGCGGCAGGTAGCTGATGCCCAGGCCCGACAGCGTCAGGGAAGCAAGCGCGGTCAGGCTGCTGCTGGACAGCGAATCCTCGATCCGGACCTTGTGTTCCTGGAGCCAGCGTCCCACCATGTCGCCGAGCCCCGAGGCGTGCAATTGCACGATGATGGTATAGGCCGCCAGGTCGCGCAGCGGCAGGTGGCTGACCCCGTCGAGATAGGCGGGACTGCACATCCACGCATAATCGACCGAGTCCAGGGGGACGATTTCGAAGCGCGTTTCGCGGAACGCATCGGGGACGATGGCCAGGTCCAGCTCGCCTGCGCGCACCTTTTCCATCAGATGGACGCTGGTGTCGACTTCCGGCGCCAGGGTCACGCGTGGATGGCTGCCGCGTATCCGATGCACCAGCGCGGGCAGCCAGGTCATGGCCGTCAGTTCGGTGACGCCCAGCCGCAGCGTGCGCACGGTGGGCGACAGCGCCGTGCCCAGGTCCATGATGCGGTCGCGGCCGGCCAGCATGTCGCGCGCCAGCGCGAGCAGGCGGTCGCCTTGCGGCGTGATCCGCGCGCGGCGGCGGCTGCGGTCGAACAGGCTGATGCCGAGCACGCCCTCCAGTTCCTGCAGACGCTTGGAGATCGCCGATTGGGTCGTGTTCAAACGCTGCGCGGCGGGGTCGAGGCCTCCGAGTTCCGCGGCCCAGAAAAAGGCCTCCAGTTGTTTCAGCGTGATCATGCGCGAGCGCCGCGGCGCGTTGGCCGGCAGGAAAGGGAATGTGTCCCGCATCTTAGCGTAAGGCCATCGCGCGATGGCCGGATCGCGGGCGCGTGGCTCGCGCATGCCGGGGCGGCGCGTCGCATAGCGCGCCGGCCCGCCTGCCCAGCCGATTTTCCCGCCGGCTTCCCCGAGCGGATTCCTCCGCCGATTTCCTGGCCTATTCCTTTTCCTTCTTTCCCTTCTTCCCCTTCTTCCTTTTGATCATGGACACCATCAACCTCGATCTTCACGTCGTCGCAACGCTTTCCCAGGTGACGACCGCAACGCTGACGACGATTCTTTTCAAGAAAGGCTTGCGCAATGCCTGGCTGCGCGGCACCGCGCCGCTGGCCGCTGGGCAGAAGCGCATCGTCGGGCCGGCCTTCACCCTGCGTTTCATTCCGCAACGCGAGGACATCACGTCGCCGGCCGCATGGTCTTCGCCCACCTCCACGCGCGCGGCGGTGGAAGCCATGCCGGCCGGCTGCGTCGCGGTCGCCGATACCGCCGGCATCGCCGATAGCGGCATCTTCGGCGACATTCTTTGCGCGCGCATGCGCCAGCGCGGCGTCGCCGGCCTGGTGACCGCCGGCGCGGTGCGCGACCGCGCCGGCATCCTCGTCGCCGAGCTTCCCGTATGGTGCAGCGGGGTCGCCGCTCCCCCGGCCGTGAGCCAGATGGCGTTCGTCGGCTGGCAGGAGCCCATCGGTTGCGGGGGCGTGGCCATCATGCCCAACGACGTCATCGTCGCCGACGAGGACGGCGCCGTGGTCATTCCCGCGGCGCTGCTGGATGCGGTGCTGGAGACCGCGCTGGAACAGGAGCGGTCGGAGGCCTGGATCCTGGACGAGGTGCGCAAGGGCGCGCCTTTGACCGGGCTCTATCCCATGAACGCGGAAAACCAGGCGCGCTACGAAGCGCAGGCCGGCAGGAAGTAGCCCAGGCGCCGAGGATGGGGGAACTGCGTCGGGCCATGCCGAAAGGCTGAGGCCAATTAGTTACGGGGGAGGGGGCGGGAGGGAATGCCTGCTTCCGCCTCGGTGTTTACCCGCACTCCCTCCTTTCCTGCCCGGCAGGACCCGCGAAACTCAGCCATCGGGCGGCTTGCATTGGCTGGCGGTTTGGCTACCATGAAGGTCTTCATAATTATGAATTACAGATGACCATGACCGCGCCCATCGTCCGTCAGGCCCTGTATCTGGAAGCCGCCGAGCGGCTGCGCGGAATGATCCGTTCGCGCGTGCTGGCGGCCGGGGAGTGGGTGGACGAGTTGCGGCTGGCGGCGCAGTTGGGCATTTCCCGCACGCCGCTGCGCGAGGCGCTCAAGCTGCTGGCCAGCGAAGGCCTGGTGCGGCTGGAGCCGCGCCGCGGCTGCTTCGTCAACGAGTTGTCGCGGCGCGACCTGGACGAGATCTTTCCGCTCATGGCCATGCTGGAAGGGCGCTGCGCCTACGAGGCCGCGCGCAAGGCCGGGCCGGACGACCTGGCGCGCCTGCGCGGGCTGCACGACACCCTGCAGGCGCACGCCGCCGCCGGCGATATCGACGCCTACTACGACGCGAACTACGTCATCCACGAGGCGATCCAGGCCCTGGCCGACAACCGCTGGCTGTCCGACATGATCGGCAACCTGCGCAAGGTGCTGAGCCTGTCCCGCCACAAGAGCCTGGCGCTGCCGGGCCGCATACAGGCCTCGTGCGCGGAGCACATGGCCATCTACGCCGCCATCGCCGCCCACGACGCCGAAGGCGCCGAGGCGCTGGCGCGCGGCCATCTGCTGCGCCAACTGGACGCGCTGCGGATACTGGACGCCCGGCAACCCCGGACCATCCTCGCGCCGGGCCTGGCGCCGGCCGCCCACCCGGCTGCCGCCCCGAATCCTGGCCCGACCCCTAGCCCGAATCCTGGGCCAACCCCCGCCCCGAACCCCGATCCTCCGGAGCCCGCTCATGAACCATCCGCAACTGCAAGCCCCCGCGCGCGCCGCGCGCACCTCTGACAGCGCGATCGCCGCCGCGAGCGGCGCGACCCCGGTCGCCGCGGCGCGGAACGACGGCGACGCCGAAGCGGGCGGGGCGGAGGCCGGCCTGATGGCGCGCCTGGTCCGGCTCTGGGAACGCGACCGTTTCCCCAGCACGGACGCCTTGCTGCCGCTGTTCGCCGCGCGCTCGACCGACGTCGCCGCCAATCGCCTGGCGGCGGCCTGGTGCCAGGCCTATACGGCGGCCGACGCCAAGGGGCGGCGTGCCATGTTGACCATGCTGGCCGCCTGCGAGGCCGCCCAGCAGGCCGACGGGCAGCCGGCCGCGCGCCTGTTCCGCCGCTTCAACAACCAGCCCGACGGCCTGCGCTTCCTGGTGAGCCTGCGCGCCGACATGCTGCGCTGGCGCAAGCAGGTCAGCGGCCTGCCGGCCCTGGACAAGACCCTGGAAGGCCTGTTGTCGGCCTGGTTCGACGTCGGGCTGCTGGAACTGCGCCGGCTGACCTGGGACAGCCCCGCCTCCCTGCTGGAGAAGCTCATCATCTATGAGGCGGTGCACGAGATCCAGTCCTGGGACGACCTCAAGCGCCGCGTCGCCGAGGACCGCCGCTGCTATGCCTATTTCCATCCGCAGATGCCGGACACCCCGCTGATCTTCGTCGAGGTGGCGTTCGCCACGCAGATGGCGGACAACGTGCAGGCCTTGCTGGACGCGCGCCAGCCGGCGCAGAACCTGGACAAGGCGCGCTGGGCGATCTTCTATTCCATTTCCAACACGCAGCCCGGCCTGCGCGGCATCAGTTTCGGCAATTTCCTGCTCAAGCGGGTGATCGACGCCCTGCTGGAGGACCTGCCCAAGCTGAAGTCCTTCGCCACCCTGTCGCCCATTCCCGGCTTCAACGACTGGCTGGGCAAGCTGGACGCCGACGCGGTGGAGGCCATCGTGCGCGAGAAGACGCGGGAACGCAGCCGCCAGCGCGTGCCCGATGGCGCGCGCTGGGTGGCGCGCCTGGCCCGGGCCGGCGCGGGCGCCGGCTCGGAGACCTTGCGGCGGGCGGGCCTGAAGCTGGCGGCGCATTACCTGCAGACCATCAGGAACGGCCAGCCCCTGGACCCCGTGGCGCGCTTCCACCTGGGCAATGGCGCGCGCATCGAGCGCCTGAACTGGGGCGCCGACCGGTCGCCCAAGGGATTGGCGCAATCCGCCGCGCTGATGGTGAATTATCTGTACGAATTGGACGCCTTGGATGACAATCTGACCCGGCTGGGCGAGGGCAAGCCCGCCGCCAGCCGCGCCATCGCGCGCATGTCCTGATCGAGGAGACCCCATGCCGGCAGATCCGTCCGCAGGCCCGCCGCCCGGGCAGGTGCTTTACCAACGCGAAGGCGGCCTGGTCTTCGTCACGCTGGATCATCCCGGGCGGATGAACGCCATCACGGTGGCCATGTGGCGGCAACTGGCGCAGACCTTCGCCGCCCTGTCGGCCGACCTGTCGGTGCGCTGCATCGTCGTGGCGGGGGCGGGCGGCCATTTCGCCGCGGGCGCCGACATCCGCGAATTCCCGCGCGAGCGGCGCGACCGTTCCGCGGTGCAGGACTATCACCGCAACACCCTGGCGCCGGCCCTGCGCGCGATCGCCGACTGCCCCCATCCGGTGGTGGCCAGCATCGAGGGCGTCTGCATAGGCGGCGGCCTGGAAATCGCCAGCCAGTGCGACCTGCGCATCGCCGCCGCCTCGGCGCGCTTCGGCGTGCCGATCAACCGGCTGGGCTTTCCCATGGCGCCGGACGAAATGCAGGGCCTGCTGGCGCTGGCCGGCCGCGCGGCGACCTTGGAACTGCTGCTGGAGGGCCGTATCCTGGATGCCGCCGAGGCCAGCGCCAGGGGCTTGCTGACCCGGGTGGTGCCCGACGCGGAACTGGCCGCCGAGACGCGCAAGTGCGCCGCCCGCATCCTGCGCGGCGCGCCGCTGGCGGCGCGCATCAACAAGCGGACGCTGCGCCGGTTGGAACGCGGCCATCCCTTGGAAGACGAAGAATATCCCGGCTTTTTTTCCTACGCCGACAGCCATGACCACCAGGAGGGCGTGCGCGCCTTCCTGGCGGGAGAAGAACCGACCTTTTCCGGAGACTGAAGACGGTGAGCAATGCCAACCTGTATGCCGTGCTGGAAGCGGGCTTCCCGCAAGACCGCAGCAAAGTGGCCCTGGAGACGCCCGAGCTGCGTTACACCTGGGACGACATCGACCGCGCCAGCGCCTGCCTGGCCAATCTGTTGAAATCGCTGGACCTGCCCAAGGACGCCCGCGTGGCGGTGCAGGTGGAGAAATCCCCCGAGGCGCTGCTGCTCTACCTGGCCACGCTGCGCGCCGGCCTGGTCTATCTGCCGCTGAACACCGCCTACCGCGAGGCGGAGATCGACTACTTCCTCGGCAATGCCGAGCCCGCCGTGGTGGTGTGCTCCAGCGCCAACGAGGGCTGGGTGCGCAAGCTGGCGGAGAAGGCCGGCACCGCGCACGTCTTCACGCTGGACGACGATCGCACGGGCACGCTGCTGCAGGCGGCCGCGACCCAGCCGCAGACCTTCCGCACCGTCCAGCGCGAGGCCGGCGACCTGGCCGCCATCCTGTACACCTCCGGCACCACCGGCCGCAGCAAGGGCGCCATGCTGTCGCACGGCAACCTGGCGGCGAACGCGCGCGTGCTCAACGAGTACTGGGGCTGGCGCAGCGACGACGTGCTGCTGCACATGCTGCCCATCTTCCACGTGCACGGCCTGTTCGTGGCCTCGCACGGCGCGCTGCTGGCCGGCGCGAAGATGATCTGGCTGCCCAAGCTGGACATCGAGCAGGCCCTGCGCTACCTGCCCGAGAGCACGGTGATGATGGGCGTGCCCACCTACTACGTGCGGCTGCTGGCCGACCCGCGCTTCACGCGCGAGGTCTGCGGCCGCATGCGGCTGTTCATCAGCGGTTCGGCGCCGCTGCTCACCGAGACGTTCAACGAGTTCCAGGCGCGCACCGGCCACACCATACTCGAACGCTACGGCATGAGCGAAACCGTCATGCTGACCTCCAATCCCTACGACGCGGTGCTGGGGCCTCGCGTGGGCGGCACGGTGGGGCCCGCCCTGCCCGGCGTGGAAGTGCGGGTGGTCAACGACAAGGGCGTGGCGCTGCCGCCGGGCGAGATCGGCAACGTGCAGGTGCGCGGCCCCAACGTGTTCTCGGGCTACTGGCGCATGCCGGAGAAGACGCGCGAGGAGTTCACCGAGGACGGCTGGTTCAAGACGGGCGACGTCGGCCGCTGGGGCGGCGAGGCGGCCGGGCATCCGATTCCGGTCGACTACCTGTCCATCGTCGGGCGCAGCAAGGACCTGATCATTTCCGGCGGCTTCAACGTCTACCCCAAGGAAATCGAGACGATCATCGATGAAATGCCGGGGGTGGCGGAGTCCGCCGTCATCGGGGTGCCGCACGCGGACTTCGGCGAGGCCGTGGTCGCGGTGGTGGTGCCGCGCGCCGGCGCCAGCGTGGATCCGGCCGCCATGCAGAACGAGCTGAAGGCCCGCATCGCCAATTTCAAGGTGCCCAAGCGCATCCACGTGACGGATCAACTGCCCCGCAACACCATGGGCAAGGTGCAGAAGAACGTGTTGCGCGAGACGTACGGGCAGGGCTAGGAGGGCCTTGCGGGGGGGAGGAGCCGCCAGGGCGGCATCGCCGCCAGGGCGATTTGCGTAAGAACAGGAAAAACGACGGCGCCGCGTGGCGCCGCCATAACCGATGGGCCCGGCCCATCCTACGCAGCACCGGGAGGAGAGACATGAAGCTTCGAAACAGCATCGCGGCCCGCGCCGGCATGGCCGCGGCCGTCATGGCCCTTGCCGCCTTGGGCGCGTCCGCGCCCGCGCGGGCGGACTGGCCTGAACGCCCCGTCACCATCATCGTGCCGTTCCCGGCGGGCGGCGGCACCGACACCTTCGCGCGGCCCTTGTCGGCGCAACTGACGCAGCAACTGGGCCAGGCGGTGGTCATCGACAACAAGGGGGGCGCCGGCGGCACGGTGGGCGCGGGCGTGGCGGCCAAGGCCAAGCCCGACGGCTACACCTTCTTCATGGGCGGCGCGCACCACGCCCTGGCGCCGTCCTTGTACAAGCAGCTCAGCTACGACATCCAGAAGGACTTCGTGCCGGTGGCGCTGCTGGCGCAACCGCCGCAGGTGGTCGTCGTCAACCCGGGCAAGCTGCCCGTCAAGACCCTGCAGGAGTTCATCGCCTACGCCAAGGCGCGCCCGGGCCAGATCAACTACGGCACGGCGGGCAAGGGCAGCACGCACCACCTGGCCGGCGAGCTGTTCGCCATGCAGACCGGCATTACCCTGGTGGACGTGCCTTACCAGGGCGCCGGCCCCATGATGTCGGCGCTGATGGGCGGGCAGGTGGACCTGGCCTTCGACGGATTGGGCTCTTCGGCCCAGCAGATCCGCGCCGGCGCCATCAGGCCGCTGGCGGTGGCCTCGGCGCAGCGCTCGCCCAGTTTCAAGGACATTCCCACGGCGGCCGAGGCGGGCGTGCAGCACTTCGAGGTCTCCACCTGGTATGCCTTGTGGGCGCCGCGGGGAACGCCGCAGCCGGCCATAGACCGCATGATCCGTGAAGTGAAGGTGGCCTTGAACACGCCCAAGCTGAAGGAGCAATGGGCCAGCAACGGCTCCGACACGCCGGACCTCAGCGGGCCGGCCTTCGGCGCCTTCGTCGACAGCGAGATCGTGCGCTGGGCCAAGGTGGTGAAGGACGCGGGGGTGACGCTGGATTGAGGGGGGCTGCCCGCCCCGCATGCCGCCGCGCCCCTCGCCTGAAGTCCTAAAGTACTATCGGGGCGTGTTGTCGGGGCGTGGCCCCGTGGTGGAAAGGATGGTGGGGATGGGCAAGCTGGAAGATCGCCTGCGCGGCATCAAGGTTCTCTCATTCGACGTGTACGGCACGCTGATCGACTGGGAGACCGGGCTCAACCAGGCGCTGCAGGGCGTATTCCGCGCCCATGGCGTTCGCCTGGCCGAGAGCGAGGCGTTGCAGCGCTTCGCGCGGCACGAGGCGCAGGTGGGGGCGGGCGACTACCTGCCGTATCGCGACGTCCTGGCCGAAACGCTCAGACGCATCGGCCGCGACCTGGGCTTCGAGCCCGGCGAGGACGAATTGCGGGCGTTCTCGGAATCGGTGGGGGACTGGCCCGCCTTCGAGGATTCCCGCGAGGCCTTGCTGCGCCTGCAGCCCCATTTCAAGCTGGCGGTCATCACGAATTGCGACGACGAGCATTTCGCCATGTCGAACCGGCACCTGCGCGTGGACTTCGACTACATCGTCACCGCCGAGCAGGCCCGCAGCTACAAGCCCTCGCTCAACAACTTCCGCCTGGCGCTGGGCTCGATGGGCGTCCGGCGCGAGGAGGTGCTGCACGTGTCCGAGAGCCTGTTCCATGACCACGTTCCCGCCCGGCAGTTGGGGCTGGCGACCGCCTGGATCCATCGCAGGCAGGGCAAGCCGGGCCTGGGCGCGACGCCGTCCGTGGTCGCGCATCCCGATTTCACGTATCCCGACATGCGCGCGTTCGCCGACGCCGTCCTGGGCGCCGCCGACCGCCGCGGCCCGGCGCTGCCATGACGGCCAGGAAGACCGTGCCGGCCGACCCTGGCGCGGCGCTGGCGCGCCTCAAGGAGATCCGCGTCGCCCTGACCAATGCGGCCGTGGCGGCGCACAGCCTGGCCGATCTCGCCGGCGCCCTGTCGGCGCTGCTCGGGCGCAAGGCCGCTTTCGTCGACCAGGAGGGCGTGTTGCTGGGCGGCGCCGGCGAGCCGGACGAAGACCGCGCCCATGAAAGAAACTACGTCCTCGCCCTGCACAAGACCGGGGGGCTGAAGCGCATCCAGGATAGCGCCGGGCCGGTGCTCATCGCGCCCGTTCCCGACATGGACGGCGGGCAGCGGCTGGGGTGCCCGGTGCGCATCGCCGGCGGCCTGGTCGCCATCCTCTGGCTGGACGAGGGCGACGCGCCCCTGACCGAACTGGACGCGCTGGCCATGGAGCACGCCGTGCTCATCGCGGCCCTGCACATCTCGCATCAACGCGCCCTGCATGGCCAGGAAGAACGCCTGGGCTACGCCTTCGTCGGCGCGCTGCTGGAAGGGCGCTTCGACGATACGCCGGCGATGCGCAATCGCGCGGCGATCAACGGCTGGGACCCGGACGGCGCCTACCGCGCTTGCCTGATCCTGCTCGACGAGCCCTTGCCGTTGTCGCGCGTCGGCCTGTTGCGCCAGGAGCGGCTGGTGCAGCGCCTGCGCGATTACCTGGCGCGCATCGGACAGCCGGCGCTGCTGTTCGTGTCGCTCAACCAGATCGTATTCCTGCTGGCCGAATCGCACGATCCCGCGCCCTTGTGGCAGGCCCTGGGCGGCAAGGGCGCGGCCCTGGCCGTCGGCCGCGTCCAGCGGGGCGCCGGCGGCATGGCCGTGAGCGGCGCGGACGCGCAGTCGCTGGTTCCCCTGCTCAAGCCCGGCCGCATCCATCATTTCGACGAAGTGCTGTTCGCGCGGGCCTTGCTGGGCGACGCCGCGGCGCGGACGATGCTGCTCGAAAAGCGCCTGGGTCCGCTGCACGGGGAGAAGTCGGAGGCCTTGCTGGAGACGCTGGAGGTCCTGTGCCAGGAGGGGTTTCAACTGGCGGTCTCCAGCCGGCGCCTGGGCGTGCATATCAGCACGCTGCGGTATCGGCTGGCGCGCATCGAATCCCTGCTGGGCGTTTCGCTGGAGGACCAGGGCTTGCGGTTCGAGTTGCAGGTGGCGGTGGCCTGGAAGCGCCTGATCGAATAGGTTCCTCCGACCAGGTCCTTCCTCCGGACAGCTTCCTACATAAAGCAGGGCTTGCTCCGTCATTCCTCCTACGAGTCCGCCATAGCCGCCGCACCCGCCCCGCGCCTATGCTTCTTCCCATGCACGACCTTCCGCCGCCGGGGCGGAGCGCATGATTGCAGGCAGACGGAGCCCCTGATGAAACTCACCGACTTCAAAGTATTGACCTTCGATTGCTACGGCACCCTGATCGACTGGGAAACCGGCATCCACGACGCCTTGCAGCCCTTGCTGGCCCGGCATGCGACCAAGCTGACCAAGGACCAGGCGCTGGAGGTCTTCGCCCGCCACGAGTCCGACCAGCAGGAAAGGACGCCGGACATGCCGTATTCCCAGTTGCTGTCGGTGGTCTACAAGCGCCTGGCCAACGAATGGGGCATCCCCGTGACCCGGGCCGAGGCCAATATCTTCGGCGCCTCGGTGCCGGACTGGCCCGAGTTTCCCGACTCGGCCGAAGCGCTGGCCTACCTGAAGCAGCATTACAAGCTGGTCATCCTGTCGAACGTGGACCGCATTTCCTTCCGCGCCAGCCAGCAGCGCCTCAAGGTCGCGTTCGACGCGATCTATTGCGCCCAGGACATCGGCGCCTACAAGCCGAGCCGCCGGAATTTCGACTACATGCTGGCGCATCTGCGCGCGGACTTCGGCTTCGAGAAAACCGACGTCCTGCACACGGCGCAAAGCCTGTTCCACGACCATGCGTCGGCCAATGCCTTCGGCCTGGCTTCCGCCTGGATAGACCGGCGCCACGACCAGGCGGGCTGGGGCGCGACCATGCCGCCGCCCGGCACGCCCCACGTCGACTTCCACTTCAACAGCATGGCGGCGCTGGCGCAGGCGCACCGGGAAGCGCTGGCGCGATAGCGTCTATGCGCGGGCGGCCAGCCTGCTCGCCAGGCCGATCGCCGCCTCGATGGCGCCCGTCTTGGCGACGCCCTTGCCGACGATGTCGAAGGCGGTGCCGTGCGCGGGCGTGGTGAAGACCGTGTCCAGGCCGGCCGTGATGGTGACGCCGCGGTTGAAGCCCTGCATTTTCGTGGCGATCTGGCCCTGGTCGTGATACATGGACACCACGCCGTCATAGTCGCCGGCGAAGGCCTTGAGGTAGACGGTGTCGGAGGGGAAGGGCCCGGCACAGGCGATGCCCCGCGCGGCCATGGCGGCGACCGCGGGACGGATGATCTCTATTTCCTCGGTGCCGAACAGGCCGTTCTCCCCGCCATGCGGATTGAGCGCGGCGACCGCGATGCGCGGCCGCGCGATGCCGGCCTTCTTCATCATGGCGTCGGACAGCTCGATGGCGTCCTCGATGGCCTCGCGCGTGATCTGGTCCAGCGCCTGGCGCAGCGCGATGTGCGAGGTCACGCGCGACATCCACTGGTTGCCGAGCACATTCATTTCGCCGAAATGGCCCTCATGCCCGAGCAAGTGGGCAAACATCTTGTGCTCGTCCGGGAATTTCCAGCCGCCGTCGAACATGGCGCGCTTGTTCAGCGGCGCGAAGCTGATGGCGTCGACTTCGCCCGCCTTGGCGAAGGCGATGGCCTGCGCCAGGGTTTCGCCCGTCACCCGCCCGGACTCGGCGCTGCCAACGCCGGGCGGATACAGGGCGGGGTCGGTATTGGCGAGGTCGACCAGGGGCACCGCGCCGTCGGACCAGTCCACCGAGGCCGGCGAGTCGTAGCGCCGGTAGTCGAACGACACGCCGGCTTGCCGCATGCCCAGGTCCAGGACCCGGGCATCGCCGACGACGACGATACGGGCGGTGTTCGCGAGGCGGCGGTCATGGAGGATGCGCGCAAGCTGTTCCGGGCCGATGCCGGTACAGTCTCCGGGAGTGAGGGCGATGACGGGCAGGGCAGGGTTCGCGTTCATGGCTTTGCGTTCATGGATTTGTAAACTAAAAACTGTTGACAATTTACATGTGCCGGACCACGATAGCACGAAACCTGGAGGAAGGTAATGGCGCAAGAGGCACAGGAGACGCAAGGCGCGGACGCGGCGCGCGAGGCCGCCGCGCCCTTGCCGGAAATGCCGCCGCTGCCCGAATACAAGGGCGGCCTGATGCACGGCTTCCGCTACGAAAAGGTGCGCACGGCGGGCGCGGAGATCAACGTGGCCATCGGCGGCGAGGGGCCGCCCTTGCTGCTGCTGCACGGCAACCCGCTGACGCACGTCAGTTGGCATCGCATCGCGCCCACGCTGGCGCAAAGCCATACGGTCGTCGCGCCCGACCTGCGGGGCTATGGCGACAGCAGCAAGCCGGACGGCGGCGCGGACCATGCCGGCTATTCGTTCCGCGCCATGGCCGAGGACAACGCCGCCGTGATGTCGCACTTCGGCTTCGAGCGCTTCCCCGTCGCCGGCCACGATCGCGGCGCCCGCGTCGCCTTCCGCATGGCCCTGGATTTCCCCGGAAGGGTCGAACGGCTGGCCGCCCTGGACATCGTTCCCACCCATAACGTGCTGACCAATATCACGCTGGGCTGGGGCCTGGAGTCCTACCACTGGTTCTTCATGGCGCAGAAGGCGCCGTTCCCGGAGAAGCTGCTGACCGCCGACCTCGACTACTACATGGACTACAAGCTGAACAAGAAGGGCGTGGGCTTGAAGATATTCAGTCCGGAGGCGATGGCCGAGTACAAGCGCTGCACCACGCCCGAGCAGATACACGCGATCTGCGAGGACTACCGGGCCACGGTCAGCGTGGACCTCGCCATGGACACGGCCGATTTCGGCAAGAAGACGATCGCCTGTCCGGTGCTGGTGCTGTGGGGCTCCAACAGCCATTGCGGACGGCATTTCCAGCCCGTGGAGGCGTGGCGGCCCTGGGCGCCCGACCTGCGCGGCTGGGCGATTCCCACGGGGCACTACCCGGCGGAACAGCGCCCGGACCTCGTCTACCGGGCGTTCTGGGAATTCTTCGGCGGGCGCGAGCCGGCGCGAATCGAGGTTTGATCGCCTGCCGGCGGCGTTGGCCGCCGGCAGGCATGCGGCGCGATTTCATCCGATCCGGATCAGGCGGCGCGTCAGTTCGTCCATCGACGCCAGCGTCTCCACCTTGCTCACCAGTTCCACGATGTCGGCGGCGGCGTGCCTGTCCAGGCCGGCGAACTCGGCGTTTTCCTGGAACTTGCCCGCCACCTCGTCGTAGCTCATGGGCATCGCGGGGCTGCCCTTGCCGAAATCCGCGCGTCCGGAGATGCGGCGCCCATCGGCCAGGTCGATGTCGATGAGCGTGGTCATCAGGTGGTAGCCCGCCGCCTCGGCGACCTCGTCCACCACGAAATCCACTTTCTCTATCATCGCCTTGACGTCCTCGCGCTCGACGGCGGCGTCGGTGAATTCGTTCAGGCCGGCGCGGCCGTCCAGCAGCAGGATGGCCATGCAGAATTCCATCGAGAACTTCGCCTGCAGTTCGTCCTTGGGGCGATGGTGGATCAAGGCGTTGGGCATGTTGTGGTTGGTGCCGACGCGCACGTGCCTGACCTGTTCGGGGCGGATGTCGTTGGCGCGGATGAGGCGCAGCATCTCGGTCATGCCGGGATGGGTGAGCGAACCGGACGGATGCGGCTTGATGGAGACGCCGGGATCGATGAAGGTCCACGGCGCGCCCAGCTTGCCGTATATCGCGTCGGGGTCGTAGCCGCCGCCGGCGGCCGAGAAGAAGCCGCGCGGCGCTTCCAGGATGCGCGGCGCGGCCGTCCAGCCGTAGGAGGCGAATTGCGCGGCCGCCACGCCGCTTTCGGAAGCGCGGCCGGCATGGAAGGGCTTGGTCATGGTGCCGAAGTTTTCGCGCAGGCCGGCGGACTGGCTGCCGGCGATGGACAAGGCGCGCCGCGTGGCGGCGACGTCCAGGCCCAGCAGCTTGGCGGCCGCGGTGGCGGCGGCGAAGGTGCCGCAGGTGGCGGTCGCGTGGAAGCCGGTCTGGTAGTGGCGCGGCGCGATCGCCTCGGCGATCTTGCACTCCACCTCCACGCCCAGTTGATAGGCCAGCATGAAATCGCGGCCCGGCGCCTGGCGCAGCTCGGCGATGGCCAGCGCCGCCGGCAGGGCGGGCGCGGTGGGGTGCGTGAGCAGGCCGTACACGCGATCCTTGGCCACGGCGAGCTGCGTGTCGTCGTAGTCGTCCGCATGGATGCCGACGCCGTTGGCGAAGGCCGCGAAACGCGGCGCGACCTTGCGTCCGCCGCCGATGACGGTGGCGGCGCCCGCGCCGAGGTTCAGGTCGTCCAGATGGCGGCGCACCAGTTCGCCGGTCCTGGATACCGAACCGGACAAGGCCAGGCCCAGGCCGTCGAGAATGGATTTCCTGCCCAGTTCGACGAGCTCGGCGGGCAGGTCGTCCGCCGAGGTCCGCGACACGAACTCCGCAACGTATCGGGTCAATTCGATGTCGGGCGATTCGGGTTTTTGCATGTCTTCCTCCTGGATCGGTGCGCCAGGCCGGCGCCGGATGATGATTTTGATAACTGTAAATTGTCGACTATTTTCGGTAAACCGGGGCTTGCCCGGGGATCATGGTTCAGCCCGCGGCGCGCGTGCCGCGAGGTTTCCTGGCGGCGCGGGCGGCCGTGCCGGTGCTTGCCGGAGCGGCTGCGGCCGCGGTGGGGGCGGCTACGGCGGTTGCAGGGCTTGCGCTGCCCGCGCGCCCCGCGGTGGAGGGGCTGCTTGCGGTCGCCGCGGGGTTGGCGCCGGCCGCGCGCCGCGTCTTGCGTGGCGCAACGCCTTCCTCGGCTTTCGCCTCGCCCGCCGGTTGCGCCTTTTTCGCGCGCACCATGCCGTTGAGGATGTGGGCGCGCCCGGCGATCAGCGCGCGCACGGGGTCGCGCGCTTCCACCGCGTCGACGATCTCGCGATGCTCCGAATTGGAAATGTGGAGGACGTCGGGACTGGACAGCGCGCGGTAGCGCTGGATGTGCAGCTCGCGCACGAAGCTCTGGTAGATGGCGTTGAGCCGGCCGTTGCCGGCCATCGACGCGATCTGCTTGTGGAATTCGAGATTGACCGGATAGTAGGTGTGCACCTCGCCGAGGTCGGCGATTTCGTCCATGCGCGCCAGCAGCGCGCGCAGGGTGGCGACCTGCGCCGCCGTGATGCGTTCGGCGAGCATCATCGTCATGCAGCCGAAGATGCCGGCGCGCGCTTCCGACAGGTCCTGGGACTCCTCGCTCGACAGCGAGCGGATGAAGAATCCGCGGTTGGGAATGATCTCGATGAGTCCCATCGCGGCCAGCGCGCTGCACGCTTCGCGGATAGGGCCGCGGCTGACGCCGAGCCGCTGCGACAGGCCGTTCTCGTTGACGCGCTCGTTGGGCTGGAACTCGCCGTCGATGATCATCCGCTCGATTTCGGCCTGCACCACGTTGGCCAGCGACTTGGTGCGCAGGAAATCGATTGCGGAGAAGCTGGTGGGTTGATTCGGGGTATCCGGCATCGTGTGACGTGGTGAGTTGGCCGACGCGGCGGCTGGCGTTGCGTATCGGCCCGCGGTCCGCGCGGTTCTCACGGCGCGCTCCCTGTTCAACTGCGGTGGCCCGTGGCGGGGCCGCCAAGGATGGGAACGGCGTTGGCGACGGAAACGACGGCGAACGAAACCACCAGCAGAATGATGCCCAGTACGCAGATGGCACCGAGATCGCCGCTCTCATTCAGGTCATAAATGATAACCGATACCAATTTCGTATTGGCCGTCGTCAGCAGGATGGTGGCCGACAATTCGCGGATCGTGCCCACGAAGACGAAGCACCAGGTGGCGACCACGCTGGTGCGCAGCAGCGGGGCGGTGATCTGCCACAAGGCCCGCATGCGCGAGGCGCCCAGGATGCGGCTGGCTTCCTCCAGTTCGGGATGCACGCCGGAGAACGCCGACGATATCTGCTGGTAGCCGGCCGGCAGTTCGATGGTGACGAAGGCGATGAGCAGTATCCACAGCGTGCCGTACAGCCGGAACGTGGGGTTGGCGTAGCTGAGGAAAAGCCCCACGCCCAGCACGATGCCCGGGATGGCGACGGGCGCGGTGGCCAGCACCCCCAGCAGGGAGGCGCCGCCCAGCGCGCGGCGGCCGGCCAGGTAGGACACCACCAGCGCCAGGAGGGTGACCACGGTGGCGCTGGACAGGCCGAGTATCAGGGTATTGGTCAACGCCAGCCGTGTCGCCGACAGCTCGAACAGCACGAAGCGCCAGTGGTGCAGGGTCAGCGTGCTGAAGTTGACGGGATCGCCGACGGCCCGGGTCAGGGATGTCTTCAGCAGGGCCGCGTAGGGCATGAAGATGGTCAGGCAGAGGACCGCGAGGACGAAGGCGACGGCCACCCATTTCCAGCGGCCCAGTTCGGTGACGCGCGGCGTGCCGCTCTTGCCGCCGAGGACGGTATAGCCCCTGCGCCCCAGGATCGCCTTCTGCGCGCGCAGCAGGGCCACGGTGACGAGCAGCAGGGGGAGGGAGGCGGCCGCCGCCATGCCCAGCCGCGGCGGAAACTGGAAGTAGCTCCATATCTTGGTCGTGACGACGTGAAACCCGGCCGGCAGCGCGAGGATGGCGGGCGAGCCGAACATCGTCAGCGATTGCAGGATGGCGATCAGCATGCCCGCGAGCATGGCCGGCAGCACCAGCGGAAAGGTCACCTTGCGCAGCGTCGTCAGCGACTTTCCTCCCAGCATGGACGAGGCGTCCTCCAGGTCGGAGGGCACCTTGTCCAGGGCGTTGGCCACCAGCGTGAAGACGTAGGGAAAGGTGAAGCAGGCGATGACGAAGACCAGGCCGGAGAAGGTGTAGATATTCACCAGCCGGTCGGCGCGCTCCAGGCCGAACAGGGCGCGATAGACGACGTTGACCAGGCCGCTGTTCGGCGCGGCCAGGATCTCGTAGGCGATGGCGCCGAGGAAGGGCGGGGTGACGAAGGACGCCGTCACCAGCATGCGGACGTAGCGCCGCAGCGGCAGGTCGGTGCGCGCCACCAGCCAGGCCATGGGCGTGGCGACGAGACAGGTCAGCACGGCCACGCCCAGCGCCATGACCAGGGTTCGCCGGTAGGCCTCCAGCAGGCTGGCGTCGGTGAACAGGGCCGCCAGGTTCTCCCAGGTGAACGCGCCGTCGTCGCCGCGGAAGGCGTAATAGAACAGCCAGAACAGGGGCAGGATGACCAGCACGCCCAGCACGACCGCGAGCAGGACGAAGACGGGGACCGAGAAGTCGATCCGGCGCGCGGGCGGCTTACAGGCAAGCGGAGCGGTGGTCATGGTTTCCATGCCGTGGGTTCCCTATCGGTCGGGCCTGGGGCCGGTTTCCTGTGTCGATGGCGGCATCAGGTGCCGAAGTATTTTTCGTAGTTGGACTTGATGGTCTGGATGAGCGGCAGCACCTTCGTCGGATCGGCGGTCAGCACCTTGATCTGCGACAGCGGGGTGCGGTTGGGCTTTTCCTTGACGTCCGGGTTGAAGGAGCGCAGGCCGCCGGCGTCGCTGTTGATCTGCTGGGCCTCGGTGGAAAAGATGTAGGCGTAGAACAGCCGGGCGGCGTTGGGGTGGGGCGCGTTCTTCAAGACGCCCGCGTTGCCGATGGCGATCGGCGTGCCCTCGGGCGGATAGACGATCTTCAGCGGCACGCCCTGGTCCTGCAGGCGGAAGACGTTGTATTCGTTGCCGTCGACTTCCAGCGCCCTTTCCTTTTCCGCCAGTTTCTTGGGCGGTTCGGTCGAGGACTGCACCTGCATGATGTCCTGCTTGCCGAGCTTTTCGAAATACCCCCAGCCCAGCATCTGGCTGAGCACGTAGGTCGCCGTCATGACCGTGCCGCTGTAGCCGGGATGCGCCTTGACCATCTTGCCCTTGTAGCGGGGGTCCAGCAGGTCGGTCCAGGTCTTGGGCGCGTCGGCGTCCTTCATCAGCGTCGTGTTGTAGGCCATGACGGAAAGATGCGCGCGATAGGCGGCGTAATAGCCATCCGGGTCGCGCGCGGAGGCGGGCCACTTGTCCGCCACGATCTTCGGCACCATGGGCTGCAGCCAGCCCTGCTGCTTGAAGTACACGAAGTTCACGGCGTCGGAGGTCTCGATGACGTCGGCGTTGTGGATGCCGGTCGAATATTCCTGGCCCAGGCGCTGGAACACGCGCTCGGAGCCGGAGCGTTCCACCTGCACGGTGATGCCCGGATATTCCTTCTGGAATTGCTGGGCCAGGCCCTGGGCGACCGCGACGTCGGTGGAGGTGTAGAAGACGACCTTTTTCTCCGCCGTGGCGGCGGCGACCAGTTCCGGGGTGATGCTGTACGGGGCGGGCGCGGCGGCCATGGCCCCCGCCGCGGCGCCCATGCCGGCCGCGGCCAGCAGGGCGATGAGGGTTTTCCTGTTCCACATGTCTGTCGTCTTCATGTCTGTTGCCTCCTTTAGTGCCCAGGGCTAGTGCGCCAGGGCTGGTGCGCCAGGGTCAATGCGCGAGGGCGCGGCAGTTCTCCGGCGCGAAGTACAGGCTGACTTCCTCCCCGGCCGGTATCGCGACGTCGACCGGCGCGATCGTGCGCACCGTTGCGCCACCGCGCAGCGTCACCAGGTAATCGCGGTGCGAGCCGAGATAGATCTGGCGCTGGACGACGCCGGTGGCCCAATTCGTGGCGGCGTCGTCGGGCTTGGTCCGGGAGAGCCGGATGTCATGGTGGCGCACGGAAACCGCGGTATCGCCGTCGGCGGCGAAGGCGCCGTGGGCGCAGCGCAGGACGAGATCGCCCGCGCAGCGCACGGCGTCCTCGCCTTCGCGCGCGCCCTTCAGTATGTTGGTGCCGCCGATGAAGCGGGCCACGAACTCGGTTTGCGGACGTTCGTAGATGTCTTCGGGCGAGCCGGCCTGTTCGATGCGGCCTTCGTTCATGACGACGATGGTGTCGGCCGTGGTCATCGCCTCGGCCTGGTCGTGCGTGACGTAGACGGTGGTGTAGCGGAAATGGTCGTGCAGGCGGCGGATCTCGAAGCGCATCTCCTCGCGCAGGTTGGCGTCCAGGTTCGACAGCGGCTCGTCCAGCAGCAGGATCTCCGGCTCGACGACCAGCGCGCGGGCCAGGGAAACGCGTTGCTGCTGGCCGCCGGAGAGTTCGCCGGGGTAGCGGTCCTCCAGCGCCGTGAGCTGGGTGGAGGCGAGGATGGCGCGCACCCTTTCGGCGACGTCGCGCACGGGCAGGCGGCGCAGCTTCAGGCCGTAGGCGACGTTGTCGAACACCGTCATGTGCGGCCACAGCGCGTAGCTCTGGAAAATCATCGACATGTTCCGCGCTTCCGGCGGCACCGTGGCCTGCACGGAAGACACGGTCTGCCCGCCCACCCGGATCTCGCCGCCGCTGGCCTTGCCGAAGCCGGCGATGAGCCGCAGCGTCGTCGTCTTGCCGCATCCGGAAGGGCCGAGCAGACAGACCAACTGGCCCTTGTCGACGGAGAGGTTCACGCCCTTGACGACCGCCAACGAGCCATAGCTCTTGGTCAGTCCGTCCAATTCGAGGAAAGACACCCAAGCCTCCTTTAAGTGGCCGGTTCTTTTATGACTCCCGGTGGCTCACTTCTGATTCTGGCAATCAAGGCTAGGAGCAATTTTGAAGATTGTCAACAGATTACGATTTTGCCTACCGCATGCGGATGGGCAAAAGCATGCGCGGCGTCCTCCCGTTGAAGGAGGACGCCGCGCGCGGCAGGGGCGATGGGGAACGATGCGTATGAGGACGCGGATGCGCGCTTACCTCGGCGAGATCTTCCACGCGCTGGCTTCGTCGAGCTTGCGCAGGACCTCGGCGGGCAGGGTCAGGCGGGTGGCCGCGACGAGATCGTCCAGTTGCTGCAGCGACGTGGCGCTGGCGATGGGCGAGGTGATGCCGGGCTGGGCCATGGTCCACGCCAGCGCCACCTGGGTATGGGTGGCGCCCGTCGTTTCGACGGCCTCGTCCAGCGCGGCCAGGATGCGCCGGCCGCGGTCGTTCAGATAGGTGTCGACGATCTTGCGGCCGCGCACGCTCTTGGCGGCATCGGCCGCCGACCGGTACTTGCCGGACAGGAAGCCGCTGGCCAGCGCGTAGTAGTTGATCGTGCCCACGCCCTGCGCCACGGCCACGGCCTGCAGGCCGCTTTCGTAGGGCTCGCGCGCGTACAGGTTGTATTCGGGCTGGATGCTCTCGTAGCGCGGCAGGTTGTTGCGCTCGCTGAGGATCAGCGCTTCGGACAGGCGCTGCGCGGTGTAGTTGGAGGCGCCGATGGCGCGCACCTTGCCCTGGTCGCGCAGCTTGCCGTAGGCGCCCAGCGTGTCGGTCAGCGGCGTATCGGGATCGTCGCGGTGCGATTGGTAGAGATCGATGTAGTCGGTCTGCAGGCGGGCCAGCGAGTCCTCGACGGCGCGCGCGATATAGCTGGGCGCCAGGCCCACGGCCCCGGGGCCCATTTCCATGCCGACCTTGGTGGCGATGACGACCTTGTCGCGCTTGCCGCTCCTGGCCAGCCATTTGCCGATGATGACTTCCGATTCGCCGCCGCGGTTGCCCGGCGCCCAGCGTGAATAGACGTCGGCCGTGTCGATGAAGTTCAAGCCGGCGTCGACCATGGCGTCCAGCAGTGAAAACGCATCGGCCTCGCCGACGGTCCAGCCGAATACGTTGCCGCCGAAGGCCAGGGGAGGGACGGTGAGGCCGGAGCGGCCGAGTTGGCGTAATTGCATGGTGTGCCTCTGCTACGTGTGGGACATCGAAGCTGATGTGCCTTTTATGGTTTTTCGGGCCTATCCTGGGCAAGTATATCGACCGTCAGACGTATTCGGACGATAGTCGCGCGGCGTCAGGGATTTCCCGTGCTCATCCGCTTCCGGCCCGCAGGGGCGGTCCGTTAGACTATGCCTGGCGGACCGAGGCAGCCAGCGGTGCCGGACCCTCGCCGGCGCGCGTCCGCTTGCGGTATTCCCGCGTACGGTATTCAAAAGATACCCGACCCGGATTTCATACAAAAGGATAGCCAAATCATGGTGAAAGTATCCCGTCCTGCCGGCACGGCCGCCCGCGCGCCGCTCGCCGGCGCCGAGAGGCCGTGGCTGGGCCGCGCCGTCCGCGCCGCCGTGCTGGGCCTGCTGGTCCCGGCCGCCATGCTGGCGGCGCCGCCGGCCCGCGCGGCGGGGCCGGCGCCCAAGTCGGTGGCGGTGATCGCCATCGTCGACCATCCCGCGCTGGACGCCGTGCGCGACGGCGTGCGCGAGGCGCTGAAGGCGGCCGGCTACGACCCGGCCAAGAACCTGAAGTGGCAATTCCAGAGCGCGCAAGGCAATAACGCCACGGCCGCGCAGATTGCCCGCAAATTCGTCGGCGACCGGCCCGACGCCATCGTCGCCATCTCGACTCCCGCGGCCCAGGCCGTGGCGGCCGCCACCAAGGACGTGCCGCTGGTCTATGCGGCGGTGACCGATCCGGTGGCCGCGCAATTGATCGCCGCCCCGCCGGCCGCCGAGGCGCCGCCGCCACAGCCCGCCGCCGCTCCCGCCAGGGCCGTTAAATCCTCCCGGGCCGCCGCCGCCAAGGCCGCCAACGCCGCAAACACCGCCAACGCCGGCGGCACCGCCGTCGCCGCCAACGCCAACAGCGGCACCAACGTCACCGGCGTCAGCGATGCCTTGCCGCTGGACCGCCAGATCGACCTGATCAGGAAGATCGTGCCCAACGCCAAGCGCATCGGCATGGTATACAACCCCGGCGAGGCGAATTCCGTGGTGGTGGTCAAGCAGTTGCAGGACCTGCTGCCGAAATCCGGCCTGAGCCTGATCGAGGCGGCCGCGCCGCGCACGGTGGACGTCGGATCGGCCGCGCGCAGCCTGATAGGCAAGGCCGACGTCATCTACGCCAGCACCGACAACAACGTGGTGGCGGCCTTCGAGTCCCTGGCCAAGGTCAGCAACGACGCCAGGATTCCGCTGGTGGCCTCCGATACCGAGAGCGTCAACCGCGGCGCCGTCGCCGCGCTGGGCGTCAATTACCACGACATGGGCGTGCAGGCCGGCCGCATGGTGGTGCGCATCCTGAAGGGAGAAAAGCCCGGCGCCATCGCGCCGGAAAGCGCGGGCAAGCTGATGCTGTACGTCAATTCGACGGCGGCGCAGAAGCAGGGCGTCACCTTGTCGGACGCGCTGCTGAAGTCGGCCGCCCAGGTCGTTCATTGACGGGGCGGCGGCGATGTCCTTGTTTTCCTTGATGGGCGCGCTGGAGATCGGGCTGGTTTTCGGCCTGGTGGCGCTGGGGGTGATGATTTCCTTTCGCCTGCTGCGCTTTCCCGACCTGACGGTCGACGGCAGTTTTCCGCTGGGCGCGGCGGTGGCGGCGACGCTGATCTCGGCCGGCTGCAATCCTTTCCTGGCGACCGCGGCCGCCGTCGCGGCGGGCGCCCTGGCGGGACTGCTGACCGCCTGGCTGCACGTGCGGCTGCGCATCATGGACCTGCTGGCCAGCATCCTGGTGATGATAGGGCTGTACTCGGTCAACCTGCGCATCATGGGCCGCCCCAACGTGCCCCTGATCACCGAGCCCACCGTGTTCACCATGCTGCAGCCGGCGAACGTCAGCGATTACCTGATGCGGCCCCTGCTGCTGTTGATCGTGGTGGCCGTCTGCAAGGGCCTGCTCGACTGGTTCCTCGCCACCCGCACCGGCCTGGCCCTGCGCGCCAGCGGCGCCAACCCGCGCATGGCGCGCGCGCAAGGCGTGAACACCGGCCGCCTGGTGCTGGGCGGGATGGCCCTGTCCAACGCCCTGGTGGCGCTGGCCGGCGCGCTGTTCGCGCAGGCGCAGGGCGGGGCGGACATCTCCATGGGCCTGGGCACCATCGTCATCGGCCTGGCCGCGGTCATCGTCGGCGAAAGCATCCTGCCGTCGCGGCGGCTGGCGCTGGCCACGCTGGCGGTGATCCTGGGCGCGGTGATCTATCGCTTCTTCATCGCCCTGGCCCTGAACAGCGATTTCATCGGCCTGCAGGCGCAGGATCTGAACCTGGTTACCGCGGTGCTGGTGACCTTCGCCCTGGTGCTGCCCCGGTTGAAGCGGCGCCGCGCCGGCAAGGGAGGCTGACATGTTGCGCGCGGAGAATCTGCAAGTGACCTTCAACGCCGGTTCGCCGGTGGAGACGCACGCCTTGCGCGGCCTGTCGCTGGAAATTCCCAGCGGCCAGTTCGTCACCGTGATCGGCTCGAACGGCGCGGGCAAGTCCACGCTGCTGAACACCGTCGCGGGCGAGGTCGCCATCGACGGCGGGCGCATCGATATCGACGGCATCGACGTCTCGCGCCTGTCCTCGTGGGCGCGCGCGCAACGCGTGGCGCGGGTGTTCCAGGATCCCCTGGCGGGTACCTGCGAGGACCTCAGCATCGAGGAAAACATGGCGCTGGCCCAGTCGCGCGGCGTGCGCCGGGGCCTGGGGCGCGCGCTGAACGACGGCTTGCGCGAACGCTTTCGCGAGCGCCTGGCCGGGCTGGGCCTGGGGCTGGAAGACCGCCTGGGCGACCGCATCGGCTTGCTGTCCGGCGGCCAGCGCCAGGCGGTCAGCCTGCTGATGGCGGCCTTGCAGCCTTCGCGCATCCTGCTGCTGGACGAACATACCGCCGCCCTCGATCCGCGCACGGCGGCGTTCGTGCTGGCGTTGACGGCGCGCATCGTCGCCGAACACGAGCTGACCACCATGATGGTGACCCACAGCATGCGCCAGGCGCTGGAAGTGGGCGACCGCACGGTCATGCTGCACGAGGGGCGCGTGGTGCTGGACGTGGCGGGCGAGGAACGCAAGGGCCTGCAAGTGCGCGACCTGCTCGCCATGTTCGAACAGGTGCGCGGCGAGAACCTGTCCGACGACGCGCTGCTGCTCGGCTAGCGCCGTACCGTACCGGCGTCGGGTTGACGCCGGATTGACGCCGTATTGACGCTTTATCAAATTCCCGATCGATTCGTCGCCGATACCCCGGCGCGGTTCCTGCGTGTCCGGGGAATTCTGCCCGTTCCGATGGCCCGCGCTTGTAGGGTTCGCCAGAAGTTATTCACGGGCTAAACGGATTTTTACGTCGGATCAGTCTGATTCTTTGGCCGCGGTGCTCACAAGCCCGATGGCAGTGTTAGTTTGCTCCCTGATACGAACCTCTATGGACTGTCATGGAAGCGCCGCACACCGTCAAACCCCACAACCCATCCCATCCGATTTCCGTCGTGCTGTACGAGCCGGAGGCCCCGGCCCGCACGCAATTGCTGAATCTGCTCCGGCCCTCCGGCTTTCATGTACATGGCGTGCATGATGCGGACACCTTGTTTCGCTGGCTCAACCGCCATCCCGCGCAACTGGTCGTGCTGGGGGCCGGCACGCCGCAAGCCCTGCTGACCGACACCCTGCTGCCGCGCCTGGAGGCCGAGCACGCGGCCGGGGTAGTGGTGCAGATGCCCGGCGCGGCCGCCGACCTGCGCGTGCGCGTGCTGGGCGCGGGCGCCCACCTGTGCCTGGACCGCCATTACGACGGTCCCGAGTTCGCCGCGTTGCTGCGCGCCCAGGCCCGCCGGGCAGGGCTGGTCTCCGGCCGCGGCGCGATGGCGCGCGCCTCGGCCGTGCCGCCGCCGCGCCGCGCGGTGCGCTACCCGGGCATTCTTCCTCCCTTGCGCGTCGCGGCCGCGCCGGCGTCCGGCGCGACGCCCTGGACGCTCATGTACCAGGGCTGGGTGCTGGTGGCGCCCAACGGTATCCGCATCCCGTTGACGGGCCTGGAGCGCAGTTGCTTCAACTGCATGCTGGCCAGCCCGCAGCGCGAGCTTTCGCGCAAGGACCTGTGCCGTTTCATGTCGGAAGCGAATCTGCGTTCCATGAACGTGGTGATCAGCCGCCTGCGTAAAAAAGTCCTGTCCTCGGGCCAGCGCCTGCCCCTGCACACGGTGCACCGGCTGGGTTACGTCTTCGCCGGGACGCTGGTGGCGCACGAGGAAGGTTGAACGATGGTCCGGCGCGGCGGCCGGCGGCGCCGGCATCCGCGCCGCCCCGGGCCGGGCCGGCGCGCGCGATAATATGCCGGTGGCGCGCCGCGAAAAACCCTTGCCATCGCATGCGCGCCACGTGGAAAAGACCAGGACCATGACCAGGACGGCGGCGCAATGATAGAACTAGGTGTAAACATCGACCACGTGGCCACGCTGCGGCAGCAGCGCCACGCCGGTTATCCCGACCCCATCGCCGCGGCGCTGCGCGCCGAGGATGCCGGCGCCGATCTCATCACCCTGCACCTGCGGGAAGACCGGCGCCACATCCAGGACGCCGACGTGCATGCGCTGCGTCCCAGGCTGCGTACCCGCATGAACCTGGAATGCGCCGTCACGGCCGAGATGCTGGACATCGCCTGCCAGGTGCGCCCGGACGACGTCTGCCTGGTGCCGGAAAAGCGCGCCGAGCTGACCACCGAGGGCGGGCTGGACGTGATCGGCGGGCAGGCGGCGGTCGGCGCCGCCGTCGCGCAATTGCGCGAGGCGGGCATCCGGGTGTCGCTGTTCATCGATCCCGAGGCGGCGCAGATCGAGGCCGCCGCCCGCGCCGGCGCCACGGTCATCGAGCTGCATACCGGCGCCTATGCCGAAGCGCAGGGCGAGCGGGCCGTCGCCGAGCTGGCCCGCATCAAGGCCGCCATCGCCGAAGGCCTGCGCCATGGGCTGCGCGTCAATGCCGGCCACGGCCTGCACTACGGCAACGTGCAGCCGGTGGCGGCGCTGGACGGGCTGGCCGAGCTGAACATCGGGCACGCCATCGTCGCCCAGGCGGTCTTCGACGGCTGGGAGAAGGCCGTGCGCGACATGAAGGCCCTGATGGTGCGGGCGCGGGTGGAAGCCGCGCGCGGCAAGGTTTTTACGCCCGCCTGACGGTATGATGGACGGCTGCGGCCGCGCCGCGCAGCCCTGGAAGCCTTCATGAGTACGCCGTCCCCATCCTTGTCCGCGCTTTCCGTCCCGCCCGCCGGGCCGGCTGCCGGCGCGCCGGCCGCGGCCATCGCGGGCATCGGCATGGACCTCATCCGTGTCGACCGCATTGCCCGCGCGCTGGAGCGCCATGGCGACCGTTTCGCCGAAAAAATCCTCGGCGCGCAGGAAATGCAGAAATTCCATGCCCGGCGCCGGCGCGACGCCCGGCGCGGCGTGCTGTTCCTGGCCACCCGCTTCGCCGTCAAGGAAGCGTTTTCCAAGGCGATCGGGCTGGGCATGCGCATGCCCATGGCCTGGCGCCGCGTGCAGACGCTGAACGCGCCCAGCGGCAGGCCTGTCCTGGTGCTCGCGCCGGAATTGCAGGCGTGGTACGACGAGCGCTTCGGCGCCGCCCACGTTTCGCTGACGGACGAGTCCGACATGGCGGCCGCCTACGTCGTGGTGGAAACACGGCGCTGAGCCGCCTTCCGCCGCTTACCGGAGTTCTATTCATCATGTCCCGCAAGAAAAAGAAATCGCTGCCGCCCGGTCCCGTCATGGTCGACGTCGCCGGCGCCACGCTGACCAAGCAGGAGAAGAAACGCCTGCGCCATCCGCTGGTGGGCGGCGTCATCCTGTTCGCCCGCAATTTCCAGGACCGCCGCGCGCTGTGCGAGCTGACCGAGGCCATCCACGAGGCGCGCGACGAACCGCTGCTGATCGCGGTAGACCACGAGGGCGGCCGGGTGCAGCGCTTCCGCAGCGACGGCTTCACGGCGCTGCCGCCCATGCGCCGCCTGGGCGAGATCTGGAACCGCGATCCGCTGGTGGCCATGCGGGCGGCGTCCGACGTCGGCTATGTCCTGGCCGCCGAACTGCGCGCCTGCGGCGTGGATCTCAGCTTCACGCCGGTGCTGGACCTGGACTACGGCATCAGCAAGGTGATCGGCGACCGCGCCTTCCATCGCGATCCGCGCGTGGTGGCCATGCTGTCGCGCGCGCTGATCCAGGGCCTGGGCCTGGCCGGCATGGCGTCCTGCGGCAAGCACTTCCCGGGCCACGGTTTCGTCAGCGCCGATTCGCACCACGACATCCCGGTCGATCCGCGCAGCCTGGAACGCATCCTGCACGAGGACGCCGCGCCCTACGGCTGGCTGGGCGACAACGTGCTGAGCTCGGTGATGCCGGCGCACGTCATCTACCCCAAGGTGGACAAGCATCCCGCCGGTTTTTCACGCCGCTGGGTCGGCGAGATCCTGCGCGACCGCCTGCATTACGATGGCGTGGTGTTTTCCGACGACCTGACCATGGAAGGCGCGTCGGTGGCCGGCGATATCCTGGCGCGCGCCGAGGCCGCGCTGCACGCCGGCTGCGATATGGTCCTGGTCTGCAACCGGCCCGACCTGGCCGACGAACTGCTGGAGCGCCTGTCGTGGGAGCCCGATGAGCGGTCCGTCGAACGCATCCGCCACCTCATGCCCCGTTTCCGCGCCCCGCGTTGGGACGCCCTGCAAGCCGAACGCCGTTACCAGCATGCCCGAAGCAGCCTTCAATCTGAAATCGTTTCTGGCTGATCTGCCGCATCTGCCGGGCGTGTACCGGCACATCGACGCGGACGGCCAGGTCATGTACGTCGGCAAGGCGCGCGACCTCAAGAAGCGCGTCTCGTCCTATTTCCAGAAGACGCTGAGCAGCCCGCGCATCGCGCAGATGGTGTCCAAGGTCGCGCTGGTCGAGGTGACGGTGACCCGTTCCGAGGCCGAGGCGCTGCTGCTGGAAAACAATCTCATCAAGAGCCTGCGGCCGCGCTACAACATCCTGTTCCGCGACGACAAGTCCTATCCCTATCTGTGGATCACGGGACACCAATGGCCGCGCATCGCCTATTACCGCGGCGCGACCAACAAGCGCGGCCAGTTCTTCGGCCCTTTCCCGAACGCCTGGGCCGTGCGCGAGACCATACAGATCCTGCAGAAGGTGTTCCGCCTGCGCACCTGCGAGGACACGGTCTTCGCCAACCGCTCGCGCCCCTGCCTGCTGAACCAGATCGGCCGCTGCTCGGCGCCCTGTGTGGACGCGGTGCCGGCCGAGGAGTACGCGCGGGACGTCGATCGCGCGGGACGCTTCCTCAATGGCCAGGCCAAGGAAGTGATGGACGAGATCGAGGCGCGCATGCTGCGGGCCTCCGAGGCGCTGGAGTTCGAGCGGGCCGCCGTCCTGCGCGACCAGATGGGCTCGCTGGCGCGCGTGCTGCACCAGCAGACCATGGAAGACGCGGGGGGAGAGGACAGCGACATCATCGCCGTGGCGGTGGCCGGCGGGCGCGTGTGCGTCAACCTGGCCATGGTGCGCGGCGGCCGCCACCTGGGCGACAAGCCCTTTTTCCCCACCCATGCCGAAGGCGAGGCGGCGGCCGACGTCCTGGAGGCCTTCGTCGGCCAGCATTACACGGACAACAAGCTGCCGCCGGTGCTGGTCTGTTCGCACGCCTTGCCGGATGCGGAGCTGGTCGACCTGTTGGCCGAGCAGTCCGGCGCCCGCGTCCGCGTGCTGACCCGGCCGCAAGGCGTGCGGCGGTCCTGGCTGGAACAGGCGGTACGCAACGCGGAGATGGCCCTGGCGCGCGCGCTCACCGAATCCGGCGCCCGCGCCGCGCGCACCCTGGCGCTGGCCGAGGCGCTGGACCTGGACACCGACGAGGCCGCGCTGGATGCCTTGCGCGTCGAATGCTTCGACATCAGCCACACGGCGGGCGAGGCGACGCAGGCGTCCTGCGTGGTGTTCGAGCATCACGAGATGCAGCCCTCGCTTTACCGCCGCTACAACATCGCCGGCATCACCCCGGGCGACGACTATGCGGCGATGCGCCAGGTGCTGACGCGCCGTTTCGCCAAGGTCGCCGACGGCGAGGCCGAATTGCCCGGCCTGGTGCTGATCGATGGAGGCAAGGGGCAGGTGGAAGTGGCGCGGCAGGTCTTCGCCGAACTGGGGCTGGATATCCACGTGCTGGTCGGCGTGGCCAAGGGGGAAGGGCGCAAGGTGGGGCTGGAGACGCTCATCTTCGCCGACGAGCGGCCGCCGGTGGCGCTGGGCGCGGAGTCGGCGGCGCTGATGCTGATCGCCCAGGTGCGGGACGAGGCGCACCGTTTCGCCATTACCGGCATGCGGGCGCGGCGGGCCAAGGCGCGCAACGTGTCCCGGCTGGAGGAAATCGAGGGCGTCGGCGCGCGGCGGCGGCAGCGGCTGCTGGCGCGGTTCGGCGGCTTCTCCGGCGTGTCCCGGGCCAGCATCGAGGACCTGGCCTCCGTCGACGGTATTTCGCAGGACCTGGCGGAACGCATCTACGACGCCCTGCATTGAAGGGCGGGCAGCGGCATGGGCCGCGGCCGGCGGCGGCGCGGGTCAGGCCCCGCAGGCCGCCAGCGCCGCGCCGATGCCGTCGGCCAGCAGGTCCGCGTGCTCGCGCTGGAAGACCAGCGGCGGCCGTATCTTGAGCACGTTGCCGGCCGCCCCGGTGGCGCTGAGAAGTATCCCCTGCCGGCGCAGGCCGTTGACCACGCGGGCGGCCAGGTCGGTGGCGGGCGCGCGGTCCGGGCCCTCGCTCCGTTCTTCGCTCAGTTCCAGCCCCACGAACAGGCCCGCGCCACGCACATCGGCGACGACCGGATGGCGCGCCGACAGCTCGCGCAGGCGCGCGCGCAGATAGTCCCCCACGACGCGCGCGTTCTCCCGCAGGCCCTCGTCCTCGATGACGTCCAGCACGGCGCCGGCGGCGGCCATGGAGACGGGGTTGCCGCCGAAGGTGTTGAAATACCGGCACTCGCGCCCGAAGGCGGCGAGCACGTCGGCGCGGGTCATCAGCCCCGCCACCGGATGGCCGTTGCCCATGGGCTTGCCCATGGTGACGAGGTCGGGCGCCACGCCATGGCGCTGATAGCCCCAGAAGGTGTCGCCGCCGCGGCCGAAGCCCGGTTGGACCTCGTCGGCGATGAACAGGCCGCCTTCCTCATGGATGGCTTGCACCGCCGGCGCCAGGAAGCCGGCCGGGTCGGCGTGGATGCCGTCGGTAGAGAATATGGTGTCGACCAGCAGCGCGGCCGGCGCCAGGCCGTGGGCGCGCAGGTCGGCGGCCGCTTCCCGCACGGATTGGGCGAAGCGCGCGCCGACCGCGGCCGCATCGCCATGGCGGGTGTCGGGCGGGGCCACCGTCCTGACGGCCGGCCCCAGCTTGATATAGCGGCCCAGCGAGGGCGAGGCTTCCGCGATGGCGGCGGTCACGCCGTGGTAGGCGTTGTCGGTCACGATCAAGCCCTGGGCCTGCGTATGCGCGCGCGCGATGCGCAGCGCCAGGTCGTTGGCCTCGCTGCCGGTGCAGGTGAACATGGCGTGGTCCATGCCCGGCGCCGTGCGCAGCAGGCGTTCGGCATAGTCCACCACGCCCTCGTGCAGATAGCGGGTGTGCGTGTTGAGCACGGCGGCCTGCCGCGCGATGGCCTGCACGACGCGGGGATGCGCGTGGCCCACGCAGGCGACATTGTTGTAGGCGTCCAGGTAGCGCTTGCCGTCGGCGTCGTGCAGCCATACGCCTTCGCCGCGCACCAGGTGCACGGGGTCGTCGTAGAACAGGCGGTAGGCGGGGCCGAGCACGCGCGCCCGGCGCGCGAGCAGGCTGGCGGTCGTGGATGGGGCGGCGGTCATTGCGGCTCCGTCAGGGGTTGGGATCGTCCCGGCAGGGCGTCGCGCAGCGCGTCGCGGACCCGCGCGGGCGGCAGCGTGGCGCAACGGGCCAGACGGGCCCAGGAAATCGCGTTGTTGCGCAGCAGGTAATCGGCGTTCGCCGGGTTGCGGGCCGCGCGCCAGCCGCTGATGGCCACCACCATGGCCAGGCGCGCGCGGATCAGCGGATAGAGGACGTCGATTTCCGCGGGCGTCAGCGGCAGCACGGCATGGTAGGCCGCCGCGAAGCCCACGATGGCGGCCAGGGCGTCGCCGCTTTCGTCGACCTGGTAGGAGGCGGCGACGGCGAGGTCGTTGACCATGGGCGCGTGCATCATGTCGCCGAAGTCCAGTATGCCGACGATCCGGTCGTGGTCCGCCTCGTCGACCAGCAGGTTGTAGAGATTGAAATCGTTGTGGATGGGCTGCCGCCGCAGGCCGGCCAGGCCGGGCTGGGCGTCGCGGACGTAGTCGCGCAGGGCGTCTCGCGCCAGCGCGCGCCGGCCGGCGTCCGGCACGTGGTCCAGCAGCTCCGCCACGGCGTCGGCGCGTTGCAGGTCCCAGGGCAGTTGCAGCTCGCGCGCCGGATGGCGCAGGCCCGCGAGGGCGAGGTCGGTGCGCGCCAGCATGGCGGCGACGGCCGCGCGCTGGCTGGCGGTGCGCGCGGTCTTCGGCATCGGCAGCCCGGGCAGGTAGCGGATCAGGCGCACCACGCGCGGCAGCCCGTCGGGCGCCGGCCTGCGCAGCGAGGCAGACCGGTCCAGGGCCGGCACGATGCGCTGCACGGGCAGGCCGGGATCGGCGCGGGCGATGTGCAGCAGCGCCTGCGTCTGGAAGTCGGAGGCGACCTCCGGCTCGGACGGATGCGAGATCTTCAGCATATAGTCCTGGCCGTCGCTCGCGCGCGCGAAGAAATTGGCGTCGCGCTCGCCGGAGAGCGGCGTCAGTTCCGCGTCCAGGCCATAGGCCTCGACGGCCAGGTCGCGCGCCCAGGAAAGCGGCACCGGGCGCGCTTGCGCGGCGAGAATGCCGATGGCGGGCGGCACTGGAAAATCGGAAGGCGGCATGGCGGGCGTCCTGGAGGGCTCAGAGGGCCTGGGTGTAGCCGCGCAAGGCGCTCGCCAGGTTGGGGCCGAGGTCTTCCGACAGGTAGCCGCCCTCCTGCACCAGCACCGTCGGCAGGTTCAGGCGCGCGATGCGGCCGAGGATGTCGGCAAAGCCCTCGGTGGAGATCGCCAGGGCCTGGTAGGGATCCTTTTCGTGGGCGTCCAGGCCCAGCGCCACCACCAGCGCGCCGGGCGCATAGGCCTGGATGTTCAGGCAGGCGTCTTCCAGTGCTTGCATATAGGCCGGCAGGCGGGTGCCGCGCGCCAGCGGATAGTTGATGTTGCAGCCCAGGCCGTCGCCTTCGCCGCGCTCGTGCGCGTGGCCGACGAAGAAGGGCGTGAAGACGCGCGGGTCGCCGTGCAGCGAGATCGTCAGCACGTCCGGACGCCGCCAGAAGATGCCCTGGGTGCCGTTGCCGTGGTGGACGTCGATGTCCAGCACCGCGACGCGCGCGTGGCGTTGGCGCAGGTATTGGGCGGCGATGGCCACGTTGTTCAGGTAGCAGAACCCATTGGCGCGGTCGGCATAGGCGTGATGCCCGGGCGGCCGGCATAGCGCGTACGCCACGCGCTCGCCCTCCATGACCAGGTGCGCGGCATGCGTGGCGGCATGGGCCGACGCCGTGGCGGCTTCCCAGGTGTGCGGGCCGATGCTGCAGGCGTTGTCGCCCATGTGGTAGCCGGCCTGGCCGACCACGCTGTCGGGGTAGGTGCAGGGCTGGCCCGGGAAGGGGTAGATGTTGGGCGTGACTTCCTCGGAGGCGTCGGGCAGTTCCCGCCAGCGCTGCCACGCGGTTTCCAGGAAGCGCAGGAACTGCGGCGTATGGATGGCCGCGCGCGGCGCGGCGCCGTAGTCGTCGGGTTCGACGACGTCGTGGCCCTGGCCGCGCGCGGCCTCCAGCAGGCGCAGGGCGCGTTCGGGCTGCTCGTTGCTGCGTTTCATGCGGCCGCGCACGATGAATTGCTGCGGGTCGTGTCCTTGGTGGCGATCGCTGTAGACAACCTTCATGGCGTTCCTGTGCGTTGGGTGGACCTGCGGGACTGGCGCACGGTTTTCTCGCCGTGCTTTTCGGCATAGAGCGCGCGCACGTGCTTGCGCGCGTCCTCCAGGTGCACGCGCATCGCGGCGACGGCGGCGCGGGCATTGCGGTTGCGGATGCAATCGACGATGGGCTGGTGGGTCTCGGCGACGAGCTGGGGATCCTGGTAGGCCAGTTCGATCAGGGCCATGATCATCAGCAGCTCGGTGCGCATATTGATGAACAGCTTGAGCAGGTAGCTGTTGCCCGAAAGTTCGCAGATCAGCGTGTGGAACTCCAGGTCGCGCATGACGCGCTGGGTCTGCGGCGCGGTGCCGGCCTCGGCCACCATGCGGCCCAGCGCGTCCTGCAGGCGCTGCATGCCGGCTTCGTCGGCCCGGTCGCACGCCAGTTCGATGGCCTGGATCTCCATGTGCAGCCGCACCTGGTAGAGATCGTCGATCTCCTTGGCGCTGATGGTGCGCACGACGAAGCCCCGGCGCGGCCGCGCCACCACGATGCCCTGGCGCTCCAACCGCCGCGCGGCCTCGCGCACCGGCGCGCGGCTGATGCCCATGCGGCGCGCCAGCTCGGCCTCGACGATGCGTCCGCCGGGCGGGATGATGCCGGCGGCGATGGCGTGGATGAGTTGCGCCTCCACCTCGTCGACCAGGTGCGTCGACGAAATGGCCGTGAAGTCCCATGCCGCCGCCGGGGCGTCCGTTTGCATGGTTGCGATTGCGGTCATGATCAATAGCCCTTTCCTGGTGTGACCGCGACGTCGCCCGCCCGGCCTTGCAACACTGCTTCCAGATTATCGCGGGTCTGGCGCGCGATCGCCGTGGCCGACGTGCGCGTGGCGATGTGCGGCGTCACCCGCACGCGCGGGTGGCGCCAGAAGCGGTGATCGGGGGGCAAGGGCTCTTGGATGAAGGTGTCCAGCGTGGCGTAGCCCAGCGCGCCGTCGTCCAGCGCCCGCAGCAGGTCGTCTTCCACCACGTGGGCGCCGCGGCCCACGTTGACGAAATGCGCGCCGCGCGGCAACCGCGCGAACAGGCGCGCGTCGAACATGCCGAAGGTCTCGGGCGTGGCGGGCAGCAGGCACACGAGCGTATCGCATCCCGCCAGGAAGTCCCCGCGTTGGGCGTCGCCGTGGAATAGCGCGATGTCCGCGGGCAGGCCGGTCTTCGGCCCGCGGCTCCAGCCGCGCACGGCATAGCCGATGGCGCGCAGGGCCAGGGCGCAGCGCGCGCCCAGTTCGCCCATGCCGGCGATGCCGACGCGATGGTCGCGCGGCGAGACGATGGGCTGTTCTTCCCAGCGGCCGGCCGCGGCGCTGTCCGCATAGTCCTGCATGTGGCGCTGGCGATGCGTGACGGCCCAGCAGACGTAGGCGGCCATGCCCGCGCCCATGTCGTCGTCGACGATGCGGCACAAGGGGACGTCCGGCAGGTCGGGATCGCTGGCGATGTGGTCGATGCCGGCGCCGATGGACTGGATCAGCCTGAGATTGGGCAGGGCGGCCAGTTCGCCGTGGCGCGGCGCCCAGCATACCGCCGCGACGATGCTTTCGCGGTCGCCGGGGCCGGGATCCAGCACCAGCTCGGCCTGCGGGTAGACCTCGGCGAACGCCGGGACCAGATACGCCATGTCGATCTTGCTGCTCAACAGGGCGATGCGGGGGCGCGCCGCGGCGGCGCCGGGAGAGGAGGGCAGGGTGCTGCTCATGCGATATGGCGTTGCGTCTGTTCATCGCGCGCCAGCTTGGGCACGGCGTCGATGAGCTTGCGGGTGTAGGGATGGCGGGGATCGCCGAGGACCTGGGCCGTCTTGCCGTACTCGACGATTTCCCCGCGCTGCATGACGGCGATCTCGTCGCACATTTCGCCGGCCACGCGCAGGTCGTGGGTGATGAAGACCATGGACAGCCGGAAGCGTTCGCGGACCTGTGCGAACAGGTCCAGGACCTGGGCCTGCACCGATACGTCCAGCGCCGACACGGGTTCGTCGGCCACCAGCAATTCCGGTTCCATGGCCAGGGCACGGGCGATGCCGATGCGCTGGCGCTGGCCGCCCGAGAACTCGTGCGGATAGCGGTCCGCCGCGTCCGCTCCCAGGCCGACCAGGCCCAGCAGTTCGATGGCGCGGGCCCAGGCCTGCGCCTTGGACAGCCCCTGGGCGATGGGGCCCGATGCGATGGCCGCGCCGACGCGATGGCGCGGGTTCAGCGAGGCATAGGGATCCTGGAAGACCATCTGTATCTTGCCGCGCGACAGCTCGCGGAAGCGCCGGCCGGAGAGCAGGTGCTGGCCCTTGAAGAAGATGCGGCCGCCGTCGTAGGGCAGCAGCCCGGCGATGCAGCGGCCCAGCGTGGACTTGCCGGAGCCGGATTCGCCCACCACGCCCAGCGTCTGGCCGCGCCGCAGGACGAGATTGACGTCCTTGGCGGCCTGGACCTTGCGGCCGTGATGGAACAGGCCGCCGCCGGTCGTGTAGGTCTTCTGCAGATCCTGGATCTGCAGCACGTGCAGCGGATCGGGCTCGGCCCCGGATTCCCGCATGGCGCCGCGCGGAATGGCGGCGATCAGTTTGCGGGTGTATTCATGGCCGGGCTGCGTCAGCACCCGCGCGGCGGGGCCGGCTTCCACCAGGTTGCCGCTTTGCATGACGACGACGTCGTCGGCGATTTCCGAGACCACGCCGAAGTCGTGGGTGATGAACAGCACCGCCGTCCCGCGGCGCCGCTGCAATTCCCGCATCAGCACCAGGATCTGCGCCTGGGTGGTCACGTCCAGCGCCGTGGTCGGTTCGTCGGCGATCAGCAGCGCGGGCTCCAGCAGCAGGGCGCAGGCGATCATGACGCGCTGGCGCTGGCCGCCGGACAGGCGGAAGGGATAGCTGTCGATCAGGGCCGCCGGCTCCGGCAGGCCGACGTCGGCCAGGGCGTCCAGGATGCGCCGGCGTTTCTCCGCGGCCGGCAGCTTCACGTGCGCGTCCAGCAATTCGCCCAGTTGCACGCCGATGCGCATGACCGGGTTCAGGGCGGACATCGGTTCCTGGAACACCATGCCGATGCGCCGGCCGCGCAGCTCGCGCAACTGGCTTTCGGTCAGGCCCAGCAGGTCCTGGCCGTCGAAGCGGATTTCGCCGGCCACCGGCTCCACGTTGGGGCGCGGCAGCAGGCCCATCACCGCGTTGGCGATCATGGACTTGCCGGAGCCCGATTCCCCGACCACGCACAGGGTCTGGCCCGGCATCAGGGTGAAGGACACGTCGCGCACCGCCAGTTCGCGGTCGCCGCCCGCGGGCAGGCGGATGCTGAGATTCCTGACTTCCAGCACCGGCTTGGCGGGCGCCCCCGTTGCCGTTATCGTCGTCGAATTGCCGGCGTTCATCGGTTCCTCCCGTCCAGCCGCGCGTTCAGGCCGTCGTTCAGGCCTTCGCCGACCAGGTTCAGGGCGAGCACCGTCAACAGCACCGCCATGCCGGGAAAGACCGCCATCCACCAGGCCTGCTGCATGACGGTGCGCGCCGCGCCCACCATATAGCCCCAGCTCATCTCGTTGGGGTCGCCCAGCCCCATGAAGCTCAGGCTGGATTCGAGCAGGATGGCGGTGGCCACCATCAGCGAGGCCATGACCACGATGGGCGAGGTGGCGTTGGGCAGGATCTGGGTAAGGATGATGCGCGGCGTGGACTCGCCGGCCAGTTGCGCGGCCGAGACGAAGTCGCGCTGGCGCAGCGTCAGGAACTCGCCGCGCACCAGCCGCGCCACCGGCGGCCAGGAGACCACCGCGATGGCGATGATGATGGACTTCACCGAGGGCTGGAAGATGGCGACCAGCACGATGGCCAGGGCGAAGTTCGGAACGCACTGGAACAGTTCGGTGAAGCGCATCAGCGTGGCGTCGACCCAGCGGCCGAAGTAGCCCGCGATGGCGCCGATGGTCACGCCGATCAGCAGCGACACCACGGTCGACACCACGCCGATCAGCAGCGAGATGCGGGCGCCGTAGATCACGCCGGACAGGATGTCGCGGCCCAGCGTGTCCGTGCCCATCACCACGCCCGGGGCCGAGCCCGGCGCCATGAAGGGCATCTGCACCATGTCCCAGGGATTGTCCGGCGCCAGCAGCGGGCCGAACAGCGCCAGCCCGGCGGCCAGGACCAGGACCACCATGCCTGCCATGGCGCCCTTGTTGCGGCGGAAGCGCCGCCAGAATCCGTTGTTCGAGCCCTTGCTCATCTTGCCTTCCCCTTGCGTGCGGGTCCGGTCCGCGCGGCGGCGGACCCGCGTTCAATTCAGTTGGATGCGCGGATCGACGATGGTGTAGACCAGGTCGGTCAGCAGGTTGAACAGCACGGCCATGGCGGCGGCCACCAGGAAGCAGCCCAGCAGCAGGTTGTAGTCGCGCTGCAGCAGCGCGTCGAACATCAGCCGGCCGATGCCGGGCCACGCGAATACGGTTTCGGTCAGCACGGCGCCGCCTATCATGCCGCCGGCCTGCATGCCGGCCAGCGTGACCACCGGCAGCAGCGCATTGCGCAGGATGTGCGCGCGCTGGATGCGCCCCGGCCGCAGGCCCTTGGCGCGCGCGGTCTTCACGAAGTCCATCTGCGCCACCTCCAGCATGGAGGCGCGGGTCATGCGGGCATAGACCGCCATGTAGAACAGGGCCAGCGTCACGACGGGCAGGATGAGGTGCGTGGCGATGTCCGCCGCCAGCGCCAGGCCGTGCAGGTCGGCGCCGACCGTGACGTAGCCGAAGCCGGGCAGCACGCCCAGCTTCACGGTGAACAGCAGCACCGCCATCATCGCCAGCCAGTACAGCGGCGTCGCGTAGAAGACCAGCGAGACCACGGTGATGGCGCTGTCCAGCCAGGTGCCGGCGCGGCGGCTGGCCAGGGCGCCGGCGGCCACGCCCAGCAGCAGCGCCAGCACGAAGGCGCTGCCGGTGAGCAGCAGCGTCGCGGGCAGGCGTTCCATGATGAGATGGAAGACCGACTGCTGCTGGCGGTAGGAATAGCCCAGGTCCAGGTGCAGGATGTGGTCCAGGTACTTGAACAACTGGGTCGCCAGCGGCTGGTCCAGGCCGAACTGCGTGCGCAACTGGGCGATGAATTGCGGATCGGACGCGCCTGCCTCGCCGGCCATGACGGACACGGGATCGCCGGGCGCGGCCCGTATGAGCAGGAAGTTGACGATGGCGATGACCAGCAGGGCGATGAAGCCCTGGGCCAGGCGCGTAATCATGAATTGCAGGCGTTTCATTGGAAAACTGCTCCTTCGTACCGATGCGCCCGACAAATAATGCCGGGCGCAAGCCTCGGTGCCCATCCAGGGCGTAGCGGATCCGGCTCCGCCGGTCCGCCAACGCCGCCCCCTTGAGGGGGCCCGCGAAGCGGGTTGGGGGTGGGTCTATCAGCCGAGGCTGGCGCGGCCCAGGCTGTCGTTCAGGCCGATGGCGGAACTGATCAGGTTGTTGACCTTGGTGCGGTACAGCGTCGGGAAATTGATCTCGTGCAGCCACGCCACGGGGACTTCCTCCAGCAGCAGTTGCTGCACCTGGAGGTCGAGGGCGGCGCGCTTCTGGGGATCGACCTCGTGGGCGGCGGCCTCGAACAACTGGTCGACCTTGGGATTGCTGTAGCCCGCCACGTTGTTGAAGGGCGAACCCTTGGCGATATTGGCGGTGGTGTAGTTGCGCGAGACGCCGAGGGCGGGATCGCCGTACTGGTAGACGTAGGTGAACGCGAGGTCGTAGTCCCATTCGTTCATGCGCTGGTTCCAGCCCGCGACGTCGGTGGACGTCATCTCGACCTTGACGCCGATGGCCGCCAGGTTCTGGCGCGTGATCTCCGCCAGGCGCTGCCAGGTCTCGCCGTAGGGCAGGGGCAGCAGGCGCAGGGTTTCGCCCTTGTAGGCGGTCTGGGCCAGCAACTGCTTGGCCTTGGCCGGATCGCAGGGATACTTGCGCACGTTGTCGCTGTAGTCCTTGATGTGGCTGTTGAAGGGACCGGTGGCCACCTTGGCGTAGCCCTGCCAGGCGATCTTGGCCATCAGCTCGCGATTCAGCGCGTACATCACCGCCTGGCGGAACTTGACGTCGTTCATGGGCGCCGTGCGGTTGTTCAGCCACAGCCACGAGTGCGGGGCGAAGAATTCCCAGCCCTTGGTGGTGACGGCCGCGCCGGGCAGCTTGGACAGCCGCGTCACGTCGAAGAATTCCACCGCGCCGCCGGGCACCACGTCGACCTTTCCCGACTCGAAGGCCGCGGCGCGCGAGGCGGCGTCCGGGATGACGTGGAAATAGAGCTCGTCGACGACGGGCACGTCCTTGAGGTAGTAGGCCTCGTTGCGCACCAGGTGGATGTAGGAACCCTTGGCCCATTCCTTGAACTTGAAGGGGCCCGTGCCGACCGGCGTGTTGTTGGCCGGATTGCTCAGGAAGTTCGTTCCCTCGTAGAGATGCTTGGGCACCATGGGCATGGTGCCCGTCTCGAAGAGGCCCAGGAACGGGCCGAACGGTTGCTTGAGCTTGAACTGCACGGTCAGCGGGTCCAGCGCCGCGATGGACTGGACCGATTCCAGGTCGGCGCGCAGGCGGGCGCTGGTCTTGCGCAGGAAGACGTCGGCGGAGAACACCACGTCGTCGGCGGTGAACGGCTTGCCGTCGTGCCACGTCACGCTGGAGCGGAGCTTGAAGGTGTAGGTCAGGCCGTCGTCGCTGCGGGTCCAGGACTCGGCCAGTTGCGGCTGGGGCGTCAGCTTCTCGTCGTAGCGCAGCAGGCCTTCGTAGATATTGCCGGCGACCAGTTGGGTGGGGCCGTTCTGGGTGATCCCTATCATCAGCCCGGGCGGCTCCGGCTGCACGATGACGTTGATGGCGCCGCCTTTCTTGCCCTGCGCCAGCACGGACAGCGGGACGCCCGCGATGGAAAGGCCCAGGCCTGCGGCGCCCAGCTTCATTAGTTCACGACGGTTCATGACTTGGCGATCCTCGGTTGGATGAGCGGAGGGAGGGAAAGGGCGGGCAAAGCCGTCCCCGGCATGCAGGCGGGCGCGTGCATGCGGCGGAGCGCGGTCGAGGCGACAGGCTCCGGGGACGGGCGATGCCGCCGGTCAGTCCCGGTAGGAAGCGCTGGACGGGGGTTCCAGCCGTTGCAGCAGCGCGCGCCACTCGCGCGCGTTGGGGTCGGCGCTGCCGGCCAGGCGGTTGGAGTCGCCGCTCGCGTACTGGCGGGCCGTGAGTTCGCAGATCTCTTCGGGCACGGGATGGATGGGCTGGCCGCTGGCCTGGATCGCCATCTGCACGCGGCAGGCGCGCTCCAGGTTCAGGTGCAGGATGAACGCCTCGGCGACGGTGCGTCCGACGGTAAGCAGGCCGTGGTTGCGCAGGATCATGGCGCGCGCGGTGGGGCCCAGGTCGCGGACCAGGCGGTCGCGCTCCTCGTGGTTCAGCGCGATGCCTTCGTAGTCGTGGTAGACGACGCGATTGTGGAATTGCAGCGCCCACTGGTTGCACGGCTGCAGGCCGCCCGCCAGGGAGGCCACGGCGACGCCGGCCACGGTATGCGTGTGCAGGACACAGGCCGCGTCGTGGCGCGCCATGTGCACGGCGCTGTGGATGGTGAAGCCGGCCGGGTTCACGTCGTATTCGCTGTCCTCGACGATGCGGCCTTCCAGGTCGATCTTCACCAGCGAGGACGCGGTGATGTCGCGGAACAGCATGCCGAAGGGATTGATCAGGAACTGATCGTTCGTGCCGGGGACGCGGGCCGAGATATGGGTATAGATGCTGTCATCCATGCCATACAGCGCCACCAGGCGGTAGGCCGCCGCCAGATCCTGCCGCACTTGCCATTCGGCCTCGTTGCCGCTTGCCCGGGAGGACTTGGCCATTTGCACCGCTGACATATCAACCCCTTGATTCGTATGGAAAATAATGGATATTTCCGGGGCGACAGAGGGTTTCCGAGGAAAAGCGCAAATCTGTCACCTGTCGACAGATTGCCGCTAACGGCGAGGCGGGTGAACAGGGAAAAACCCTAGCCCGGGGCAAAAAAATTATGGAGTTTTCGAGGCGGCACCATGGTGGCGCGGCATGCACCGATCGGGGCGGCGGTTTTCCCGATATCGTGCGGTTCGGAGCCGATCCGAGCCGATCTGGAGCCCGAGCCGATGCCGATTCGAACGCGATCCGGCGCGCGTCCTTGTCATCGAACGAGGACAAATTCGCCGGGAATGGCCCTATGACGAATTATGGGGGCCGGGGTGATGTAGCATACTCGCCATCATGCCCCTAAACGTACCGATCATTCTGACCTGGCTGCGCATCGCCATGATTCCCCTGGTGGTGGGCCTGTTCTATCTTCCCGGCAGTTGGCTTGACGAAGGCAGCCGCGACTTGCTTGCGGCGGCGGCCTTCATCGTGGCCGCGCTTACCGACTGGTTCGACGGATGGCTGGCGCGCCGCTGGAACCAGACTTCCGCCTTCGGCGCCTTCCTCGACCCCGTCGCGGACAAGTTGATGGTATGCGCCGCGCTCATCGTCCTGCTGGACCTGAGCCGCGTCGACGCCTTCATCTCGCTGATCATCATCGGGCGGGAGATCACCATCTCGGCGCTGCGCGAATGGATGGCCAAGATCGGCGCCAGCGCCAGCGTGGCGGTGCACCGGCTGGGCAAGTTCAAGACGGCGGCCCAGATGATCGCCATTCCCTGCCTGCTCTACAACCAGCCCATCCACGGCATCAGCCTGCGCGTGCTGGGCGACATCCTGATCCTCATCGCCGCCATCCTGACGGTGTGGTCCATGCTGTACTACCTGCAGCGCGCGTGGCCCGCCATCCGGGAAAAGAGCAAGTAGGGCCGGCGGCCGGGCGGCCGGGCGGGCGGATGGCCGAAGCCGGCGCACGGCGGGCTCAGGCGCGGAAATAGGCGCGGATCTCCTCGTTCGAGGCGCCTCGCGCCAGCGCCAGGCACAGCAGCCATCGCGCCTTGGCCGCGGTATGGACGCCGGCGCCGATTCCCTCGGGTTTTTCGGCCACGATGCCGTTGTTCGTGCGCGTCGCCCTGACGACAGGAAAACCCCGCGCGTCCAGTTCCCGGATGCGCTTCTTCGTGGCGGTGCCGACCGAACCATGTCCCGAGGCGTTGATGACGATGCCCCGCGCGCCATTCGCGATGGCCGCGTCGATAAGCGCGTCGTCCTGGTCCTGGTGGGCATAGAGGATGGCGACCTTGGGCAGGGACTCGATGGCGCGGACATCGAAGCAGGGTTTCCCGACCGGCGTGGCGGGGGTGTACCAGAACCGCGGGCGGGCGTTGACGAAGCCGCCCAGGTAGCCTTGTTCCTCGGCGCGAAAGGTATCCACGGCCGTGCTGTGGGTCTTGTTGGCATAGAAGGCCGAGGCGATCCGGTCGTTGAGCGCGAGCAGCGTCCCCCGGCCCACGGCATCCCCGGAAGCCGCCAGGGACACCGCCTTGAGCAGATTCCCCGGTCCGTCGGCGCTGATGGCCGATGCGGGGCGCATCGCCCCGACGAACACCACGGGCTTGGGACTCTTCACCGTGATGTCGACAAAAAAGGCCGACTCGGCGAGCGTGTCCGTCCCATGGGTCACCACGACGCCGTGGACCTCGGGATCCTCGAGCCTGGCGGCGATGGCCTTGGCCAGCCGCAGGAGCACCTCGCCGCCCACGTCCGAACTGGGAACGTTGGCGATCTGCTCGCCGGTCACCTCCGCTATCCGCGCGATTTCCGGCACGGCGGCAATCAGGTCCCGGACGCCGATCGAACCGATCTTGTAATCGGTGGTGTTCGTGCGGCTGTCCGCGCTTCCGGCGATGGTGCCGCCTACCGCGAACACGCAGACATGGGGAAGCGGCTGCTTCGTCCCGGGGGATTCGGTGCTCATCGGGAAATTCATCCTTTCTCCAAATTGTGCCGGGACCGCGCCGTCAGACCCCGGCGCGGCGGTCCCTCATGCCCGGTCGCCCGGGTCGTCCCATGGCTGGTCCCGCTTGTGCTCGATATGGTCGATGGTCATTTCCAGGAACCGCTTCGCGCTATTGGGCATCTCGCGGCCTTCCATCGTGATGATCTGCAGATGCCGTTGATGGAGTTGAGGGTCGCTGATCAGGAGCGCGACCAGGCCGCATTGCCGCAGGACGGACGTGGCGGTCAGCTCGCCAAAGAAGACGACCACGTCCTCCCGCTCCAGGCAGAAATTCTGCAGCGACGTGACGTTATTGCTGACGAACACGGTCGTCAACGCGACGTTCGCCTGCATGCAGCACAGGTCGACGATGGTCCGGATGGTGGTGCCCTGGCTCATCTGCCCGACCGGGTAGGACTCGATGTCCTTCAGCGAGATCGACGCTTTCCTGGCGAGCGGGTGATCCTCCTTGACCAGCGCCAGCACCCGCATGCGCCGCGAATACTGGAGATTGACGTCGACGGCGGGCCGCAGGCTGTAGTAGAGGCCGATGTCGTCCTCGCCGTCCTGTATCCTGCGGTGGATTTCCGTGGCGCGTGCGAGCGTCAGATGGAAAGTCACGTCCGGCTCTGTTTTCTGGAAGCGAGCCATCAAGCGCGGCAGCAGCTCCATGCCGAACGCCTGGTTGGCGGAAATGCGGATGTGGCGCTTGCCGACCCGGCGCAGGTCGGAAATGTCCATCCTGGCATGTTCGGCCTCCAGTTGGCCGCGCCGCGCGCTGGTCGCCAGGATCTCGCCCGCCTCGGTCAGCACCATTCCGCGTCCGTGCCGCTCGAACAGCAGCGTCTTGTACTCGTCCTCGAGCTTGCGGATCATCCTGCTGACCGCGGACGGCGCGACGTGCAGGCGCGATGCCGCGCCGGTCAGGGAGCCGGAGTCCACAACCTCGAGAAAATAGCGGAAAGCCGTGTTCAGCATCGAAAGGACGGGCGCAGCGGACCTGAACGGAGACAGCAGTATACGGGCGGCGGCGGGCGGCCCTCGGCCCGCATGGCCGCGCCCGCCGCTGCGCCGCACGTTCTACAGCACGTTCTACAGCACCTTGCAGTCGAAGACCGGGTTGCCGTAGGGATAGTAGTCGGCAAGTTTCAGATGCTGGTAGTCCAGGGCTTCCAGCCGCACCGTTCCCATGAAAGGCTCGTCGGGTTCGACGATCAGGATGGTGGGCGAATAGCCGCTGTCGTCGAAACCGCGGCGGAAATGGACGCGCGACTTGACGGCGACGACGTCGAAGTCCTCCGGCCGCAGGCCCAGGTCCCACAGGTCTTGCGGCTCCTGGATCTGTACGAGATAGGGACTCAATATCAGGATGTTGCCTTCGCCGAAGGAAACGAGATACCAGTCCTGCGCCCGGAAACGCCCGGCCGTGGCCTTGGCGACGCTGTGTATCTTGCCTTTTACGCGGATGGCGGGCCCGGCCGATTCATCGATGAGTCCGCCCACTTCCATGTCGAAATCGTCGCCCGCCTTGGCGCCTGCCTGTTCCAGGGCCTTTATCGTCCGGGGAGAAGCGACGGTGGCGATGAGCGCGCGTTTCAGGTCCTGGGCAAGGACTTCGCGCAGAAGCCAGGTCGCGTAGCCGGACCGGTCGCTGCAGTCGGCCAGCGTTACCGGCGACTTGCCCGCGGCGACGGCTTCGGCGGCCAGCCGCACGCCGGTCGGCATGTCATGGATCCTGGTCGTGTTCAGCAGGGCTTCGCGCTTGCGCCAGGCCCAGTTGGCCATATCCTCGGCAACGGACCTGGCCAGGTCGGGCTTGCCGTTGGTCAGCACCTGGATCGTCATGCCGGCGTCCGGCACGTCCGCCCACGGGAATCCGAAGAACACGTTGACGAACACATCGGGCTCGCGGGCTTCCCAGGTGAGCGCGCGCTGGACCAGGTCCGACCAGGGGGAGGCGCCGGTCCACATCAGCACGGTGGGCGCGATGATGGGCACGCGGATGACGGCGTGCGTGGGCACGAAGTCCTTGCGGATGGCGCGGACCAGCATGCGCGCGGCGCGTTCGCCTTGCAGGTGCATGTCGTAGTGCGGGAAGTACTTGACGCAAAAACCCATATCGGCGCTCTGGAGGAACTGCTCGTCCTCATTGCCGTGGGGGTCGAACGTAGCGCTGATGAAAGCGGCTTCGCCGATGACGGCGCGGACCCGCCGCGCCAGTTCCGCCTCGGGCCGGGGTACGCCGCGCACGGCGCTGGCGCCGTGCAGCGCCAGGAATGCGCCGTCGAAGGGCCCCTGTTCCGCCAGTTCCTCGACCATGATGCGGGTGAAGTGTTCGAAGGCTTCCCGGGTTATCCAGCCCGAGCCGGTGCCGGTCTTGGGGAATAGCGGCGAGGTAATGCCCACCAGTTCGACGTCGGCATACTCGCGGGCCACTTGGACGAATCCGCCCATGTAGCCCTTGGGGTCCGTCCGCAACAGGGCCTCGCCGCTTGCCGGCGACCCGGCGTAGACGAAGTCGTCGAGCGTGGTGTCGTTGGGCAGAAACGTGACGGTTTCATGGGTGAATTGCAGGACTGCGATGCGCATGTTCTTTGCTCCAGCGGTAGTCGCCGCGGTCTCGCGGCGGATTCGATCGGTCAGGCGTGACGCAGGGTGTAGAACAGCGGCATCAGCGGCTCGAAGTCTTTCCACTGGGACCGGAGCGCCGAAACCTGGTAGGTGGCGCCCAGCGGGATATAAGGAACATCGATAAAGACCTGCTCCTGGATTTCCGCGCAGATTTTCTTCTGCGTCTCCAGGTCCGGGGCCTTGAACCACTGATCGCGCAGTTCTTCCAGGCGCGCGCTCTGGGGCCAGCCGAACCACGCGTTCTTGCCGTTGCCCCGCAATGCCAGATGACCGGCGGGGTCCAGGTTGTTCATGCCGCTCAGGCCGGTGAAGGCCACGCTCCAGCCGCCTTCCTCGGGCGAGGCCTGGCTGTTGCGGCGTTGAACCGCCGTGCCCCAGTCGACGGACTGGACGTCCACGTTCAAGCCCAGTTTCTTGAACAGGTCCGCGGTGACCAGGGCCGATGCGTGATGCGACGGGAAGTCGACGGGGTCCAGCAGGACGACGCGCTCGTTGTTGTAGCCGGCCTTACCGATCGCGGCTTTCGCCGCGGCGATGTCGCGCTTGCCGGTGAGTTTTTCCATGCCCGCCTTGCTGTCCATGGGGCAGCCGGGAACGAATACCCCGCAGTGGTCGTTCCAGTATTCCGGGAAGGAGGAGCCGTTCGCCGCCGTCATGTACTCCGTCTGGTTGACCACGGAGAGAATGGCGCGCCGGATCTCGACGTTGTTGAACGGGGGGTATAGATGGTTGAAGCGCAGGATGTTGATGCCCGGAAGGCCGATCTTGACCAACTGCACGTCGGGCATCTCCTTCAGCATGCCCAGGAAATCGTTGTTGACCCGTTCGACGCCATCGATTTCGCCGGCCTGCAGCGCCGCGATCGCCGTGGCGCTGTCGGGAATGATGTTCCATTCGACGCCCGGTATGTGGGCGATCTTGGGACCGGCGCCGAAGCTTGGCGCCATCGTGTCCTTGCGCGGAACATAGCCCTCGAAGCGCTCGTACACCACCTTGGAGCCGGAAATCCATTTGTCGGCCAGGAAACGGAAGGGGCCGCTGCCGACCATTTCCTTGATGGCCTGATTCGACGGAAGCCTGGCCAGACGTTCCGGCATGATGGCGGCCATATTGGTCGTCTGGCGGCCCAGCGCGTGCAGGATCAGCGGGAAGGGCTCGGACAGCGTGATGCGCAGCGTGCGATCGTCGATCGTTTCAATGGACTTGGTGGCCTTCATCAACGTCCGGCCCATCAGGTCCCTGTCGCCCCAGCGCTTGATGCTCGCCACCACGTCGGCGGCGCGCACGGGCGAGCCGTCGTGGAACTTGAGGCCGTCGCGCAGCGTTATCGTCCAGACCAGCTTGTCGTCGCTGACGGTGTGGCCTTCGGCCATCTGCGGATGGGGCTGGAACTTTTCGTCCAGGCCGTACAGGGTGTCGAAGACGAGTTGCGCATGGTTTTGCGTGATCTGCGCCGTCGTGAAGATGGGATCGAGCAACGTGAGGTCGGCTTGCGGCACCCAGCGGAAGTTCCTGGGCTTGGGCTGGGCGAATGCCGAAACCGGCAGCGTCTGCGCGACAGCCAGGGCAAGCGGTGTCAGGAGGAAGCTTCTACGATTCATGGCGATGTTCCTTGTGTTGTTGGGAGACCGGGCCGCTATGCGCCGATCGCATGCCGCGCGACGAAATGGCCGGGGCCGACGTTCGCCAGCGGCGCGACGACGGGTTGGTAGCCGATGGGCCGGACGGGACTCGGGATTTCGCTGACTTCCAGGGTTCTCCCCCGGCGCTGCGTGGGGTCGGCAATAGGCACCGCCTGCATGAGCTTGCGGGTGTACGGGTGCTGCGGGTTCTCGAAAATGCGCTGCCGGGGGCCGATCTCGACGATCTGGCCCAGGTACATCACCGCCACGCGGTGGCTGATGCGCTCGACCACGGCCATGTCGTGGGAAATGAACAGATAGGCCATGCCGAATTCGCGCTGGAGGTCGATCAGCAGGTTCACGATCTGGGCCTGGATCGAGACGTCCAGCGCCGACACGGACTCGTCGGCGATGACCACCTTGGGATTCACGGCCAGGGCGCGCGCGATGCAGATGCGCTGTCTCTGGCCGCCGGAAAACTCATGCGGCCAGCGGCCGGCCATGGCGCTGCTCAGGCCGACCCGCTCCAACAGCGCGGCGACGCGCCTGTCGGCTTCGCGGCCTTGCGCCAGTCCGTGTATGAGCATGGGTTCCTTGATGCTCTCGCCGATGCGCATGCGGGGGTTCAGGGAGGCGAACGGATCCTGGAAGATGAATTGCATGTTCCGGCGCAGATGCGCCAGCGACGCCGGATCGCCGCCGTCTATGCGGCGGCCGTCGAATTCGACCGTCCCCGACAACGGTTTCGCCAGGCGCATCAGCGAGCGGCCGGTGGTCGTCTTGCCGCAGCCGGATTCGCCGACGAGCGCCAGCGTTTCGCCCGCCTTCAGTTCGAAGCTGAGGTGTTCGACGGCGTGGACGCGCTTGCGCACGCGCGCCAGGAATCCGCTGCGGAGATCGAAGCGGGTCACCAGGTCTTTGACGCGCAGGATGGTCTGTCCTTCACCCTGGGAGGACGGCTGCGCCGCCGGCCCGGCGGCGCCGGCGGTCTCTTGCTCTCCGAGGAGATTGAAGCGAGCCGGCGCCGACGTGCCCCGCATGTCGCCCAGGCGCGGAACCGCGGCCAGGAGAGCGCGGGTATAGGGATGGGCGGGTTGCGCGAAGAGCGGCTCGACCTCGTTTTCCTCGACGACTTCGCCATGGCGCATCACCATGACGCGATCGGCCACTTCGGCCACGACGCCCATGTCATGGGTAATGAAGATGACCCCCATGTCCATTTCCTCCTGCAGCGCGCGAATCAATTGCAGGATCTGCGCCTGGATGGTGACGTCCAGCGCCGTCGTGGGCTCGTCGGCGATGAGCAGCGATGGCTTGCACGACAGCGCCATCGCGATCATCACGCGCTGGCGCATGCCGCCCGACAATTCATGGGGATATCGCTGCAGGATGCCGCGGGCGTCCGGGATGCGCACCTGGTCCAGAATGCGGCGGGCGCCTTCCAGCGCGGTGCGGGAATCGCATTTCTGGTGCAGGCGTATGGCTTCGGTGATTTGCTGGCCGACGGTGAGCACCGGATTCAGCGACGTCATCGGTTCCTGGAAGATCATCGCGATCTCGCCGCCGCGGATCGTCCGCATTTCCACTTCGGAGAGCTTGAGCAGATCGACGTAGCCATGTTCGCGTTGGAACCGGATGCTGCCGGACGTGATCCTTCCACCGCCGAACTCGACCAGCCGCATCGTGGCCAGGGAGGTCACGGATTTGCCGGATCCGGACTCGCCGACGATGGCGAGCGTTTCTCCCCGATTGACCCGCAGGTCGAGCCCGCGGACCGCGTGGACCGGTTTCTGCCCGGGGCCGAAGTCGACGGAGAGATCCTGGATCTGGAGGACGGGTTCGTCCGGGGCTTGGGACATGGGCGTATTCATTCGCCGGACCTCCGGTTCATGCGCGGGTCGATCGCGTCCCGCAGGCCGTCGCCCAGCATGTTGATGGCCAGGATGGTGATCGACAGGAAGACCGCGGGAAACGCGATCAGATAAGGCTTGACCTGCCACAGGGTGCGGCCCTCGGCCATGATGTTGCCCCATGAGGGAACGGACGGCGGGACGCCGGCCCCGATGAACGACAGGCTCGCTTCGGCCAGGATGGCGACGCCGCAGATATAGGTGGCCTGGACCGTGAGCGCCGCGATGGTGTTGGGAAAAATGTGCTTGCACACGATGCGCAAGGTGCCGGCGCCGGACGATGCCGCCGCTTCCACGTAGGGCTGTTCGCGCAGGGTCAGCACCAGCCCCCGGATCAGTCGCACCACCCGGGGAATCTCGGCCACGGTGATGGCCAGGATGACGTTCTTCATGGAGGGACGGGTGACCGAGATCAGCGCGATGGCCAGCAGGATCGTGGGAATCGACATGAAGCCGTCCATGATGCGCATCGCCACGGCGTCCAGCCAGCGCACGAAACCCGCGGCCAGGCCTATCGCCACGCCGATGACGGTCGACAGAAGGGCGACCGAGAAGCCGACGATGAGCGACACCCGGGCGCCGTAGATCACCCGGGAATAGACGTCGCGTCCGAGCAGGTCCGTGCCGAACCAGAATTCGGCGCCGGGATTGCGGGTGCGGTGTATGGGCGACAGGGCGGTCGGATCGATGGTGCCCAGCCAGGGCGCGAAGACCGCCAGGAAGACGATGACGGCGAGAAGTATCAGGCCCGCCAGTATGGTGGGTTGCCTCCTGCAGAGGCCGAAGAGGCTTTTCATCAGAACTTGATCCTGGGGTCGAAAGCGCGATAGAGGAGGTCGACGAGCAGGTTGACGATGACGTAGAGGAAGCTTAAGAGAAGGACGGTGCCCTGGATGACGGGATAGTCGCGCCGCAGGATGGCGTCCACGACGAGCCGGCCCAGCCCGGGAATGGAAAAGACGGTTTCGGTGACCACCGTTCCGCTGATCAGCAGCGCCACGCCGATGCCCACCACGGTCACGATGGGGACGGCGGCGTTCTTCAACGCATGGCGAAACAGCAAGGTCCGGTTGTCCACGCCCTTGGCGCGCGCGGTATGGATGTAATCCTGCGAAAGCGTCTCCAGCATCGTGGCGCGCGTGATCCGGGTGATGAGCGCGACGTAGACGCTGCCCAGGGCGAACGCGGGCAGGACCAGCGTATGCAGCGAGGCCCAGACGCCCGAGGAGAAGGGCACGTAGCCCTGCACGGGAAACCAGCGCAGTTGCAGGCCGAAGACCCAGGCCAGCAGATAGCCGACCACGAAGGCGGGAACGGAGAAAATGAAGACCGCGAAGACCATGATTCCCCGGTCTTGCCAGCGGTTGTGCTTCCAGGCGGCCAGCGTGCCCATGGGAATGGCGAGCGCGACCGATATGAGCAGCGTCATGGCCATCAGCGTGAACGTCGGCGCGATGCGCTGCGCGATCATGTCCGACACCCGCAGGCCGGTGTAGAGCGAGGTGCCGAGATCGCCGTGGACGGCGGCATGGATCCAGTCGGCGAATCGATGCAGGAAAGAGTGATTCAGCCCCAGCGTTTCCCGGATTTTCTCGATGGCCTCGGGGGTGGCGTCTTCGCCGGCGAGCAGGGCGGCGGGATCGCCCGGAGCGAGGTCAAGCAGGCCGAACACGAATAGTGCGACGAACAGCATGACCGGTAGCGTCATCAATAGACGCCTACAGGTGTAAGCAAGCATTTTCCCCTCGTCGGAGGTAGGAGTTCCAGGCGCGGCGAGACGCCTGCTCTCCATGTTGTGGGAGGGCGAAAGGGCTTGCTTGCCCTTGCGCGGCGATGCGCCGCGCGGCCGGGTGTCGTATCAGCCGTCGCCCCTCATGTGGTGGAAATTCTAGGGACGACGCTGCGAGACAACAATTAGAGTTTGATCAATCAGCCGTTGCCTTAATTAGAAGGCAGCGCATTGCGCGGAGGCGTTTCGCGCCGCGCGGAAGCATTCCTCCTGGGAAGTCCGCGGCATGGCGTTGCCGGGCGAGCGTGCGTCACACGGCATGAGGGAAGGGCGTGGAAGCCCTGAACGTAGGGGAAAATCCTAGTTCGAGATTGCCACATCGCGGCGTTCGAGCGGTGCGGACGGCGCCGCTTGCCGGCGCGGCGCGGCGACGACAGCGGTGGCCGCTGCCGCGACTGCCGCTGCCACTACGCTCGCTATGGGTCCCGCTATTGCCGCGCGGTGCGGACATCCACCGGCGTGGGCATGTCACGGGTCGCGCGCCAGGGATTGATGTCCAGTCCTCCGCGCCGCGTGTAGCGCGCGTAGACCGATAGCCGCTCCGGGCGGCAGGTCCGCAGGATGTCCGTGAACATGCGTTCGACGCAGTGTTCGTGGAAATCGGCGTGCTGGCGGAAGGACACGATGTAGGCCAGCAGGCCGGCGCGGTCCAGGCGCGGTCCGCGGTAGCGCACCTGCACGCTGCCCCAGTCCGGCTGCCCCGTTACCGGGCAATTCGATTTCAGCAGCCGGGACATCAGCGTTTCTTCGACGACGCCGGCCTCGCCGGCGGTGCGCAGCAGTTGCGGCGCCGGCGTATACGTGTCGATCTCCACGTCCAGGTCGTCCAGGCAGACGCCATCCAGTTCGGCGATCCGTTGCGCGTCGAACTGGTCCGGCGCGATCAGGCGCACGCCGACGTCGCCGCCGGCCGCCGCGCTCAGGTCCCGGCGCATGCGGGCGGCCACCGCGTCCGCATCCGTCATCCTTTCCTGGTTATAGGAATTCAGGTAGAGCTTGAAGGACTTGGACTCGATGATGCGCGGCGTCGTGGCGGGCACGCCGAAGCTCGCCAGCGCCACCCGCGGCTTGCCGCGCGGATCCAGCCAGGACACCTCATAGGCATTCCAGATGTCCACGCCGGCCTCGAAGGGCAGGCTGTCCGCCGTAATGCCCAGCGCGGCGCGGTTGGGCGCGCGGTCGATGGGAAACAGCAGCGTGGGATCGTAGCGGTCGGGGTAGGCGACCTCGTGGCCCAAGGGCGCGTCTTGCAAAGTCATGGCGATACGGGAAAACGAGTCAGGCCGCAATTTTAGGCCGCGGCGGCGGCCGGCGCTTCACCAGACCGTCTCCACGTGGGGATACGTCTGGATTTTCGTGTCGGCCGTGGCGAGCGCCGCGCGATGGGCGCGCGCCGTCGCCACGATGATGCGGTCCGCCGGATCCTTGTGGAAGTCGCCGGGCAGCTCGGCGGAGGCCGCGGCGATGCGCGCGTCGACGGGAAGGAAGCGCACGGCGGGTATGTGCGCCACCGTGTCGAGCCAGGCGCCGGCGGACATGGTCAGCGCCAGGCGGCCGCTCCTGGCGAGCATGGCGACCTCCCAGGCGGAGATGGCGGAAACGAGGATCTCGCCGTGCGCGCCCTTGCCCTGTTCCGCCTCGATGCGTTCCCGCGCGCCATGGCCCAGGGCGCGGTCCCCGGCGATCCACCAGACCAGCGTGTGCGTGTCCAGGAGAATCACCGCGCGGCCTCCCAATCGTCTTCGCCGACCGGCGCGAACGGGTCGTCGTAGCGCAGCACGGACGAGCGCAGCAGGTCGAGCGCGTTCTCCTGGGCAGGCTGGTACGGGCGAATTTCCAGCGTGGGATGCCCGTGGTCCGTGATGACCACGGCTTCGCCGCTGGCTTCCACCTGCCTGAAGATTTCCAGCGCGTGCGCCTTGAAATGGGTCTTCGAAATATACCGGTGCGACACGGTCAGCTCCATGACTCGCCCCCTTTTGACAATGAACGGTTGAGGCGAAAAATGACTATTTATTCTAGTCATTTTAAGCCCTTGGATTAGCTCAGTCACCGTCCTGGACCCAACGTTCCCGGGATCGTGCTTTTTCGAGCCATGGGACACGCCTGTTTTTTCACATTGCGAAACGCTGAGCGGCCCGGATGAAAAATCGTTCCGCGCCGCCGCATGGCCGCGTTTCAAGGCGCCTGTTTTCGTTTCTCAATCCGAAATGGCGTCTGTAATTTATTGATTTTATTGAGTTAAAAATTTCGTCTTGCATAGGGCAGAGGGTGATTTTGCCGCGCAGCAAAAACCTAGACTGTTTCCCAACGAATCAAGGTTGCGCGAACACGGGAAGCCCGGGCAGTGCTGTCTCCCAGGCGCGCGGCAACGATTCGGTGAATCGGCCGCCGGCAGTCCAGGCAGCCACGCAGTCCGGCATTTCCACTCAAAACCTTCGAGGAGCAAGACCATGACGAACCGGGAAACCGAAATCCAACGCCTGCAGCAGGATTGGGCCGAGAACCCGCGCTGGCGCGGCATCCAGCGCGGCTACGACGCCGCCGAGGTGGTGCGCCTGCGCGGCTCGCGCGTGCCGGAATACAGCCTGGCGCAGCACGGCGCCACGCGGCTCTGGCAATTGCTGCATGAGGAGCCTTTCGTCAATTCGCTCGGCGCGCTGACCGGCAACCAGGCGATGCAGCAGGTCAAGGCCGGCCTGAAGGCCATCTACCTGTCCGGCTGGCAGGTCGCCGGCGACGCCAACCTGGCGGGGCAGATGTATCCCGACCAGTCGCTGTACCCCTCCGATTCCGTTCCCGCCGCCGTGCGCCGCATCAACAATACGCTGACGCGCTGCGACCAGATCCAATGGATGGAAGGCAAGGAGCCGGGGCAGTGCGGCTACGTCGACTACTTCGCGCCCATCGTGGCCGACGCGGAGGCCGGCTTCGGCGGCGTGCTCAACGCCTTCGAACTGATGAAGGGCATGATCGAGGCGGGCGCGGCGGGCGTGCACTTCGAGGATCAACTGGCCTCGGTGAAGAAGTGCGGCCACATGGGCGGCAAGGTGCTGGTGCCGACCCGCGAAGCGGTGTCCAAGCTGATCTCGGCGCGCCTGGCGGCCGACGTGCTGGGCGTGCCCACGCTGCTGCTGGCGCGCACCGACGCCGACGCCGCGGACTTGGTCACCAGCGACGTCGACGAGAACGACCGGCCCTACATCACCGGCGAGCGCACCGTCGAGGGTTTCTACCGCACCCGCGCCGGCCTGGACCAGGCCATCTCGCGCGGACTGGCCTACGCGCCCTACGCCGACCTGGTGTGGTGCGAGACGGGCACGCCCAACCTCGAATACGCGCGCCGTTTCGCCGAGGCCATCCACCAGCGCTATCCGGGCAAGATGCTGGCCTACAACTGCTCGCCGTCCTTCAACTGGAAGAAGAACCTCGACGATTCCGTGATCGCCAAGTTCCAGCGCGAGCTGGGCGCCATGGGCTACAAGTTCCAGTTCATCACGCTGGCGGGCTTCCACTCCCTGAACTACGGCATGTTCGAACTGGCGCATGGCTACGCGCGGCGGCAGATGAGCGCCTTCGTCGAGCTGCAGGAGAAGGAGTTCGCGGCGGCGACGCTGGGCTTCTCCGCGGTGCGCCACCAGCGCGAGGTCGGCACCGGCTATTTCGACGCGGTGACGCAGGCCATCGAAGGCGGCCGCTCGTCGACCACGGCCCTGCACGGTTCGACCGAGGAAGCGCAGTTCGACCATGAGTCGCGCCGCGAGGCGCTGCGCCTGGCGAAGGCGGGGTAAGGGTAGGGGCGCCGGCCGCGCATCGGTATGTCGCGCGGCCGGCGGTGGACATCTCGCGGGGCCGGGTCCCTGCGGTCCGGGTCCCTGCGGTCCGGGTCCCTGCGGTCCGGGTCCCCGACGTTTGTCCCCTAGGCGGCGTCCTTGCCGCCCCTGTGCATGTGCGTCAGCACCAGCGCCGTCGCCGCGGCCCGCGTCTCGACGCCCAGCTTCACGTAGACATGTTCCAGATGCTTGTTCACCGTGCGCGGGGCCATGCCCAGGATATCGCCGATGTCCCGGTTGGTCTTGCCCTTGGCCAGCCACAGCAGCACTTCCCGTTCGCGCAGGGTCAACTGGTAGGCGGCCGCCAGCGTATCGGCGGCGTCGGCGGGCAATTCGCGCTCGTCCATCAGCAGCACGTATTCGCCCGCCTTGCGCGAGGCCGTCAGCCGCAGCCGCAATTCCCGGCGGCCGGCGGGGAGGGCGGCCCCAGGCGCCTGGCCGACGGCGTCGCCAACTGCGGGCGAGGCCACGGCGAATACCGCGGGCTCCCGGCCCGGCGGCCGTTGCAGTTGCCGGACGATCCATTCCGACAGCGCCGGCGCGAGGCCCGCGGCATCCTCGGGCTGGCCGAAGTATTCACGCAGCCATAGCCGCGCCTTGCTGGTTTTCCACGTCACCTGGCCCTGCGCGTCCAGCACCACCACCGCGTTGGCGACCGCGTCCATGGCATTCATCGCCACCGACATGATGCGCGCGTTGCGCAGATGCGCTTCCAGGCGCGCCAGCACGACTTCCGTGTCGATGGGCTTGGTCACATAGTCGATGCCGCCGGCCTGGAAACCGCGCACCACGTGTTCGGGCTCGGTGAGGCCGGTCATGAACACCACCGGCACGTGGCCCGCGGCAGGATGGGCCTTGATGCGGCGGCAGGCCTCGAAGCCGTCCATCACGGGCATGAGGGCGTCCATCAGCACGATGTCCGGCAGCACGAAGTCCAGCCGCTCCAGCGCCGACGCGCCGTCCGTGGCGACGACCACGATATAGCCGGCCTCGTCCAGCGCGTCCGACAGCATCTTCAGGTTGTCGGGCGTGTCGTCGACCAGCATCACCAGCTTTTTATCGGAGGCTTGCGGCATGGCGCTGTACGTATTCCTTCAACAGGGTGTTGTATTCGGCCAGCCGGAAATCCTTGGCCAGCAGGGCCAGATGGTCGATCAGCGGCGCGGTATGCGGGGCGCGCGCGCGGATCTCGTCCAGGCGGGCGAATATGCCCTTGATGTAGCCCATGGCGCCCAGTTCCAGCAGGGACTCGGCATCGGCGCGCGCCAGCGCCACCGTGCGCAGCCGCGCCTCGTCGGGCGCGTCGGGCTCGGGCGGCGGCGCCTGCGCCACCCACTCCAGTTTCAGGTGCAGGCCGATCTTGTTGAGCAGCTCATCCAGGTTGACCGGCTTGACCAGCCAGTCGGTCAGGCCCGATTCCATCGCTTCCTTGGGATCGAGTCCATAGGCGTTGGCCGATACGATGATGACCGGCACGCCTACCCCCTGGTCGCGCAGCAGGCGGCATGCCTCCGAGCCCGGCAGGCCGGGCATGGAGATGTCCATCAGGATCAGGTCCGGCCGCAGCGTGTGCGCGCGGGCCAGGCAGTCCTGGCCGTTGGCCGCCTCGTGGATGGCGAAGCCCAGCGGCTCCAGCATCTCGCGCAGCAGGCGGCGCTGCGACGGCTGGTCGTCGACGATCAGCACGCCGCGCCGCTCCCCGGCGTAGCCGACCACCAGGCCGCCGGGCCGCAGGTCGCTGCGCGGCGAACGCACTTCCGGCAGGAACAGCTTGAGGGTGAAGGCGCTGCCCCGGCCGACCTCGCTGCGCACGGTGAGCTCGCCGCCCATGATGCCGGTCAGCATGCGGCAGATGGTCAGGCCCAGTCCGGTGCCGGTGTCGGCCTGCTCGTCGGCCGCCCAACTGCGCTCGAAGGGCATGAAGATGCGCTCCAGGTCCTGCGCCGGAATGCCGGCCCCGCTGTCCTCCACTTCCATCTGCACCATGTTGGAGGCATAGCGCACGCGCAAGGCCACGTGGCCGGCGCGGGTGAACTTCACGGCATTGCTCATCAGGTTGACGAGGATCTGGCGCAGGCGCTTCTCGTCGATGTGGACGATCTTGGGCAGGTTGGCGGCCGTCTCGTAGTGGAAGGACAGTCCCTTCAGGGCGGTCTGCGGCCGGAACATCTTGACGATCTGGTCGAGGAATTCCGGCAGGCGCAGGTCGGCGGTTTCCAGGCGCAGCTTGCCGGCCTCGATGCGGGCGATGTCCAGCAGGCCGTCGATCAGGCCGATGAGATGCTTGCCGCTGCGGTGGATGACGTCGACGGCCTCGCGCCGGCCGGCCGGCATGGCGGCGTCGCGCTGCAGGATCTGCGCGTAGCCCAGGATGCTGTTCAGCGGCGCGCGCAGTTCATGGCTCATTCCGCCCATGAAGCGGCTCTTGGCGAGGTTGGCGGCCTCGGCCGCCTCCTTGGCCTTTTGCAACTGGGCGTCGGTCCGGCGGTGGGCCTCGATTTCCCGCAGCAGCAGGTTGGTCTGGCGATCGGATTCCTCCTGCGCCACCTGGCGGCTCTCGTTGGTCAGCACCAGCCACCACGCGGCCACGCCGCCGATCAGCAGCAGCGCGGCGAACAATTTGAGGAAGGTCGAGCGCAGCGCCGAGGTGTCGGCGCCGATCTGCGCGAAGGTGACGGCTTCCTGGTAATAGATGAGCGACAGGATGGCGGCGAGCAGCCCGCCTATCATGCCGATCGCCACCAGGTAGTGCGCCAGGCGGGTATGGAACAGCGGCGTGGCGGCGCCGGGCAGGATGCCGCGCAACGCGGCGCCCAGTTGGTCCTGCAGGCGCGATCCGGTCTTGCAGCGGTCCTGGCAGCGGGCGTCCAGCGTGCAGCACAGGGAGCAGATGGCGCCGCTGTAGGCCGGGCATTGCGCCATGTCCTGCGCTTCGAAGATGTTGGCGCAGATGACGCAGCGCAGGCCGCGCGGCGATGCGCCCGCGCCGCTGGCGGCGCGGTTGCCGCACGTTTCCGAGCGGGGCGCGGCATCCGGGAAGTCATGCGGCCGGCGCGCCAGATAGTAGCGGCCGCGCGTGGCGCGGGCGATCGCCGGCGCGGTGACGAACGCCGCCAGCAGCGCGATGAAGGGCGAGAGGGCCTCGGCCACCGCGCCGAACGCGCCGGCGTAGGCCACCAGCGACAGGATCAGGGCCAGCAGCATGCTGCCCACGCCCACCGGATTGATGTCGTACAGATAGGCGCGCCGGAATTCGATGCCGCGCGGGCTCAGGCCTAGCGGCTTGTTGATCACCAGGTCCGCCACCAGCGCGCCTATCCACGCGATGGCGACGTGCGCGAAGATGGCCAGCACGTGCTCGAGCGCGTCGAACACGCCCATCTCCATCAGGCCGATGGCGATCAGCACGTTGAACACCAGCCACACCACGCGGCCGGGGTGGCTGTGGGTGATGCGGGCGAAGAAATTGGACCAGGCCAGCGAGCCGGCGTAGGCGTTGGTGACGTTGATCTTCACCTGCGACACCACCACGAACAGCGTCATCGCGCCCAGCGCCCAGGCCGGATGGTCGAAGACGTAGCGGAAGGCCACCAGGTACATCTTGGTCGGGTCGGCCGCCTTGGCCGCCGGCACCCCGTGGCCCAGCGCCAGGTAGGCCAGGAAGGCGCCGGCCAGCATCTTGGCCGCGCCCGGGACGATCCAGCCCGGGCCGGCGCACAGCAGGGCCAGCCACCAGCGCCCGCGGTTGGTGGCCGTCCGGGCGGGCAGGAACCGCAGGAAGTCGACCTGTTCGCCGATCTGCGTGATCAGCGCCGCGCCCACGGCCACGCCGGCGCCGAACATCAGCAGGTCGAAGTGGCCGCCGTTGCCGCCGCGGCCGGCGTAGTCGAGCAGGCCGGCAAGGGCGCCGGGATCCTTGGCGAGGATGAAGACATACGGGAGCGTCAGCAGCAGCAGCCACACCGGCTGCGTCCAGGCCTGCAGGCGGTTGATCAGCGTGATGCCGTAGGTGACGAAAGGGATGATGGCCACCGCGCAGGCCAGGTAGCCCAGCGATAACGGCAGTCCCGTGCACAGCTCCAGCGCCAGCGCCATGATGGCCGCCTCCAGCGCGAAGAAGATGAAGGTGAAGGACGCGTAGATCAGCGACGTGATGGTCGAGCCGATGTAGCCGAAGCCGGCGCCGCGCGTCAGCAGGTCCATGTCCAGGCCGTGGCGGGCGGCGTAGTAGGCGATGGGCAGGCCCGTCAGGAAGATCAGCACCGACACCGCCATGATGGACCAGAAGGCGTTGATGAAGCCGTAGTTCAAGGCCAGCGCGCCGCCGATGGCCTCCAGCGCCAGGAAGGAGACGGCGCCCAGGGCGGTGTTGGCGACGCGGAGCTCGGACCACTTGCGGAAGGACAGCGGCGTGAAACGCAGCGCGTAGTCCTCCAGGGTCTCGTTGGCGACCCACGTGTTGTAGTCGCGCCTGACCTTGACGATGCGTTGGGTTGCGCTGGCGTCCACGCGTTGTTCCCTTGTCGTGTTCATGTGGGCAGATATGCGTCGATCGACGTATGCCGGTTTTTTACTCGCTGCGGGCGCGGCGGCCACTACGTCAATCAACGTATGTTGCGCTGCGTCATGCGTTCCTAGTATGGCATCGAACCCCCGGACGCGGCGTCCCTTCCAGCGCCGCCGCGGCATCGGGTTTCCCCTGAAGCGCCTCATCCGCAAGGAGCGTTCGATGTCCCGCAAACCCCCTTTCCAAAACGACCCCGTGTCGCCTTCGCGCCGGCGCGCGGCCCTGGCGCTGGCCTCGCTGCCGCTGCTGGGGGTGCCCGCCTTCAGCCGCGCCGCCGGACCGGCCACGGCGGCCGTCAATACCACGGGGCTGGCCGTCACCGACACCGAGGTGACCGTGGGCCAACTGCACTCGGCCACCGGGACCATGGCCATCAGCGAGACCGGCTCGATCCAGGCCGAGCGCCTGGCGATCGAGCAGATCAACGCCGCCGGCGGCATCCTGGGCCGCCAGATCAGGATCATCCAGGAAGACGGCGCGTCGGACTGGCCGACCTTCGCCGAAAAGGCGCGCAAGCTGCTGGTCAGCGACAAGGTCGCCACCGTGTTCGGCTGCTGGACCTCGGCCTCGCGCAAGGCGGTGCTGCCGGTCTTCGAAAAGGAAAACGGCCTGTTGTACTACCCGACCTTCTACGAAGGGCTGGAGCAGTCCAAGAACGTCTTCTATACCGGCCAGGAGGCCACCCAGCAGATCCTCGCCAGCCTGAACTGGCTGCACGAGGAAAAGAAGGCCCGGACCTTCTACCTGGTCGGGTCCGACTACATCTGGCCGCGCACGTCGAACAAGATCGCGCGCAAGCACATCGAGAACGTGCTCAAGGGCGAGGTGGTGGGCGAGGAATACTACCCGTTGGGCCACACCCAATTCGGTTCGCTGATCAACAAGATCAAGCTGAAGAAGCCGGACGTGGTGTTCGCCGACGTGGTGGGCGGCAGCAACGTGTCCTTCTACAAGCAGTTGAAGGCCGCCGGCGTCACCTCGGACAAGCAGAAGCTGTTGACGATTTCCGTGACCGAGGACGAGCTGCTGGGCATCGGCGGCGAGAACGCCGAGGGCTTCTATTCCTGCATGAAGTACTTCCAGAGCCTGGACAACCCGAACAACAAGAAGTTCGTCGCCGCGTTCAAGGCCAAGTACGGCCCCAACGCCGTGATCGGCGACGTGACGCAGGCCGCCTACCTGGGGCCGTGGCTGTGGAAGATGGCGGTCGAGAAGGCCGGCAGCTTCGACGTCGACAAGGTCGTGGCGGCGGCGCCGAACCAGGAGTTCAAGGAAGCGCCGGAAGGCTACGTCAAGGTCGACCCCAACCATCACCTGTGGAGCCGCACGCGCGTGGGCCAGATCCGCAAGGACGGCCAGTTCGACGTGGTCTTCGAAACCAAGGACCTGATCAAGCCGGATCCCTTCCCCAAGGGTTATCAGTAAGCGTGGGCGGGGCGCGGCGCGCCGCGCCCCCGGTCCCATCACCGCCGACGCCGAGGCGAAGGCATCGAACCAACCTGGAGGCCTGCCATGGAATCCTTCTCGGACCTGGGCGCCATTCTCCTGATGCAGGGCTTCAATGGCCTGTCCGTCTTCAGCGTCCTGCTTCTCATGGCCCTGGGGCTGGCGATCATTTTCGGCCAGATGGGGGTCATCAACATGGCGCACGGGGAATTCCTCGCCGTCGGCGCCTACACCACCTACCTGTTCTCGGAACTGACGCGGCAATACCTGCCGTCGCTCATGCCTTACTACTTCTTCGCCGCCATCGCGGCGGCCTTCGCCGTCGCCTTCGTCCTGGGCTGGCTGGTGGAGTGGCTGTTGATCCGCCACCTGTACCACCGCCCGCTGGACACGCTGCTGGCGACCTGGGGGCTGTCATTGGTGATGCAGCAGGCGCTGCGCTCCATCTTCGGTCCGCGCGAAGTCAGTCCGGCGTTGCCGGAATGGCTGATGGGCTCGGTGCAGCCCTTGCCGGGCGTCGATATCCCGGTCAACGGGCTGACGGTGATGCTCATCACCCTGGTCCTGACCTGCGGCCTGCTGCTGGCCCTGTTCCGCTCGACCTGGGGCCTGCACGTGCGCGCCACGGTGCAGAACCGCGTGATGAGCGGCTCGGTGGGCATCGACACCAAGCGGGTGGACCGCGTGACGTTCGCCCTGGGCTGCGGCATCGCCGGCATCGCCGGCGCGGCCTTCACCACCATCGGGTCCACCGGCCCGACCAGTGGTTCGCTGTACATCGTCGATACCTTCCTGACCGTCGTGTTCGGCGGCGCCGCCAGCCTGTACGGCACCATCGCCTCGGCCTTCGTCATCGCCCAGACCCAATCCGTGTCGGAATTCTTCCTGACCGGCTCCATGGCCAAGGTGCTGACCCTGTCGGCGGTGGTCGTCATCCTGATGCTGCGTCCGCAAGGCTTGTTCTCGATCAAGGTCCGCAAGTAGGCGGCGGGAGTACGAACGTGAAAACCCTGTACAAGAACGTCCTCGGCGGCCGCGAAGGCCTGGTCGGCATCGCCGTCCTGGCGGCGCTGGTCTTCGTCCTCTTTCCGCTCCTGCTGGACAGCTTCCGGCTCAACCTGGTCGGCAAGTACCTGACCTACGCTTTCGTCGCCCTGGGGCTGGTGCTGTGCTGGGGCTACGGCGGCATCCTCAGCCTGGGACAGGGCGTGTTCTTCGGCCTGGGCGGCTACTGCATGGCCATGTTCCTCAAGCTGGAGGCCTCCAGCGTGGAAGCCACCAGGATCCAGTCCACGCCCGGCATTCCGGACTTCATGGACTGGAACCAGGTCACGGCGCTGCCGTGGTTCTGGGCGCCGTTCAAGAGCTTCGTCTTCACGCTGTTCGCCGTGCCCATCGTGCCGGCGCTGCTGGCGCTGGTGCTGGGCGCGGCCATGTTCAAGCGGCGCGTGGGGGACACCTACTTCGCCATCGTGACCCAGGCCGTGGCGTTGATCCTGTCGGTGCTGATCATCGGCCAGCAGGGCTACACCGGCGGCGTCAACGGCATCACGGACCTGCGCACGCTGCTGGGCTGGGACATCCGCGGCGATTCGGCGCGCGTCGTCCTGTACTTCGTCAACGCGGCGCTGCTGTTCGCCTGCCTCCTGTTCGGCCGTTTCCTGCTGTCTTCCAAGCTGGGCAAGCTGCTGATGGCGATGCGCGACAAGGAGGAGCGGGTGCGTTTCTCCGGCTACGACGTGTCCAGCTTCAAGGTGTTCGTGTTCTGCGTGGCGGCGGTGTTCTCGGCCATCGGCGGGGCCATGTTCACGCTGCAGGTGGGTTTCATGTCGCCGTCCTTCGTCGGCATCGTGCCGTCCATCGAAATGGTGATCTTCGCCGCGGTCGGCGGCCGGCTGTCCCTGCTGGGCGCGGTCTACGGCACCCTGCTGGTGAACTTCGGCAAGAGCTATTTCTCGGAAAGCTTCCCGCAACTGTGGCTGTTCCTGATGGGCGGCCTCTTCATCGCCGTGGTGATGGCTTTTCCCAACGGCCTGGCCGGCCTCTACGCGCAATACGTGAAGCCGCGCCTGGTAAAGCCGCGCCTGGGCCCTGGCGCGCAAGCCGCCGCGGCCGGGAAGGGCAGTCCCGCGGCCGGCCCGGCCCTCGACCCGGTCGTCGCGCCCGCCGCCCCGGCCAACCCCGCCAAGTCCGCTCCCGGCAATACGGAGGCCGCATGAAGCCGCCCATTCTCGACAACACGGTCGTTCCCGCGCAGGAGTTCGCGCTCTACGTGGAAGGCCTGACGGTGTCCTTCAACGGGTTCACCGCCGTCAACGACCTCAATCTCTATGTGGACAAGGGCGAACTGCGGGTCGTCATCGGCCCCAACGGCGCCGGCAAGACCACCGTGCTGGACCTGATCTGCGGACGCACCAAGGCCACCTCGGGCTCGATCCGTTTCAAGGACGTGGAATTGACCAGGATGGCCGAGCACCAGATCGTGCGCGCCGGCGTCGGCCGCAAGTTCCAGACGCCCTCCATCTACGAAACGCTGACGGTGCGGGAGAACCTGGAGGTGTCCTTTCCGCGCGGGCGCGGCGTGTTCGGCGCGATGGTGTTTCGCCTGACCGCCGACGTGATCGAGCGGGTGGAGCGCGTGGCCGAGGAAATCTTCCTCCAGGACATGCTGGACAAGTCGGCGGAGCTGCTGTCGCACGGACAGAAGCAGTGGCTGGAGATCGGCATGCTGCTGATGCAGGAGCCGGAACTGATGATGCTGGACGAGCCCGTGGCCGGGATGAGCGTTTCCGAGCGCGAGAAGACCGCCGACCTGCTCAACCGCATCAGCCGCGACCGCTCCATGATCGTCATCGAGCATGACATGGAGTTCGTCAAGAACATCGCGCACAAGGTGACGGTGCTGCACCAGGGCAAGGTCCTGGCCGAGGGGTCGATGGACAAGGTGCAGAACGACCCGCGGGTGATCGAAGTGTATTTGGGACATTGACGAGGCGCCGGCCGCGGGCCCTCGCGCTCGCGGCCGCCGGTCCGTTTTCCAGGAGAGAAGCCATGTTCACCGTATCGGGACTGCAATCCGGGTATGGCCAGAGCCGTGTGATCCACGGCGTCGACCTCGCCATCGCCAAGGGCGAGATCGTGGCCGTGATGGGCCGCAACGGCATGGGCAAGACCACGCTGTTCAAGACCATGATGGGCGTGCTGCCCGCGATGGGAGGCAAGGTGGAGGTCGACGGCCAGGACATCACCCGCATGGAGAGTTTCCAGCGGGTGCGCGCCGGCGTCGCCTACGTGCCGCAGGGCCGCATGATCTTTCCCACGCTGACGGTGGAGGAGAACATCCGCACCGGCCTGCGCGGCCGCGCCTTGCGCGATCCGGTGCCCGAGGAAATCTTCTCGCTGTTCCCGGTGCTGCACGAGATGCGGCGTCGGCGCGGCGGCGACCTGTCCGGCGGCCAGCAGCAGCAACTGGCCATCGCCCGCGCCCTGGTGACCGGGCCCAAGGTATTGATGCTGGACGAGCCGACCGAAGGCATCCAGCCGTCCATCATCAAGGACATCGCGCGCACGCTGCTGGAAATCCGCAAGCTGAAGGACCTGGCCATCGTGGTGTCCGAGCAGGTGCTCAGTTTCACCATGCAGATCGCCGACCGCCTGATCGTCATCGACAAGGGACGCTTCGTGCACGAGAACAGGCGGGACGAGGTCGACGAGCAGACCATCAGCCGCTACCTGTCCGTATAGCTACGCCCGGGGCCGGCGCGGCCCATGCCCTCCACCCCGGCGGGCATGCGGACGCCATCCGCCCGCCGGCGCCGTTTCTTCACCAGCGCTTCATCCACCCAAGGAGCATGTCATGCCCGATACCCTGATCAAAGTCGACCTGGCCCAGTCGCCCTACGAGAACGAGAACATCCATAACCGCTGGCATCCCGACATCCCCATCGCGGTGTGGGTCAAGCCCGGCGACGATTTCGTGCTGGAAACCTATGACTGGACGGGCGGCGCCATCAAGAACGACGACAGCGCGGACGACGTGCGCGACGTCGACCTGTCGACCGTGCATTTCCTGTCCGGTCCGGTGGGCGTGGAAGGCGCCGAACCGGGCGATCTGCTGGTGGTCGATTTCCTCGACATCGGCGCCAAGCCGGACAGCTTGTGGGGCTTCAACGGTTTCTTCAGCAAGAAGAACGGCGGCGGCTTCCTGACCGAGCATTTTCCCCAGGCGCAGAAATCCATCTGGGATTTCCATGGCATGTACACCAGCTCGCGTCATATTCCCGGCGTGAACTTCGCCGGCCTGATCCATCCGGGGCTGATCGGCTGCCTGCCCGACCAGGCGCTGCTCGAGAACTGGAACAAGCGCGAGCAGGCGCTGATCGACACCGATCCCGGCCGCGTGCCGCCGCTGGCCAATCCGCCCGCGCCGAAGACGGCGCACATGGGCAAGCTGTCCGGCGCGGCGCGCGACAAGGCAGCCGCCGAGGGCGCGCGCACGGTGCCGCCGCGCGAGCACGGCGGCAATTGCGATATCAAGGACCTGTCGCGCGGTTCGCGCGTCTTCTTTCCCGTCTACGTGAAGGGCGGCGGCCTGTCGGTGGGCGACCTGCACTTTTCGCAGGGGGACGGCGAGATCACGTTCTGCGGCGCCATCGAAATGGCCGGCTGGATCCATATGCGGGTCAACCTGATCAAGGGCGGCATGGCGAAGTATGCGATCCGCAACCCCATCTTCAAGCCGAGTCCGATTACGCCGAATTACAAGGATTACCTGATCTTCGAAGGCATTTCCGTCGATGAGAAGGGCAGCCAGCATTATCTCGACGTGCACATCGCCTACCGCCAGGCCTGCCTCAACGCCATCGAATACCTGAAGAAGTTCGGCTACTCCGGCGCCCAGGCCTATTCCATCCTGGGCACGGCGCCGGTGCAGGGCCATATCAGCGGCGTGGTGGATATTCCCAATGCGTGCGCCACGCTGTGGCTGCCGACCGAAATCTTCGATTTCGACATCCAGCCTTCGGCCGGCGGGCCGGTCAAGGCGGTCAGCGGCGGGGTCGACATGCCCCTCTCGCCGGATCTCTGAGCCCGCCAGGAGACCGGCCATGCCGTTATACGACTACCGTTGCCCCGCGTGCGGGGAATTCGCGGCCATGCGGCCGCTGGCGGCGTGGCGCGATCCCGCCGCCTGCCCGGCGTGCGGCGGGGAGTCGCCGCGCATCGTCGGCGGCGCCCCCGCGCTGGGCGCCCTGTCCTCGGCGGTGAACCGGGCGCGCGCGATGAACGAGCGCAGCGCCCACGAACCGCGCAGTTCGCGCGGCGGCCACGGCATGCATTGCGGCTGCTGCGGCGGCGGCAAGCTGCCGGGCAAGACCCGCAAGACGGCGGACGGCGGCAAGACGTTCGCCGACAGCAGGCCCTGGATGATCAGCCACTGAGCGGCGCGGCGCGGGAGGCGTCGCCCCGGGGCGGAGACGGGGCCCGCCGGCGTCGAATGTTGCGTTGCGACAAGGCGGGAGCGGGAAGCTGCGGTTAAGATCGAACGCATCGCGGGGCGCGGCCGCCCCTTCCCACCACCTCTCCAGGGAGTCGCAGCATGTTGCTCACCGCCGACGCCAAAGGCGTTTTTCCCATCGCCCCCACGCCGTTCTTCGATGACGGCGCCATCGACAAGGCGTCCGTCGACCGCATGACGGATTTCTACCTGGCCTGCGGCTCGACCGGCCTGACCGTGCTCGGGCAACTGGGCGAGGCGCCCAAGCTGGAGCACGCCGAATCCGTGGCGGTGGCCGGCCAGGTCATCCGCCGCGCCGCCAGCCTGCCGGTCGTGGTGGGCGTGTCGGCGCCGGGTTTCGCCGCCATGCGCGCGTTGACGCATGAAGTCATGGCGCAGGGCGCGGCCGGCGTGATGATCGCCCCGCCCAATACCCTGCGCACCGACGACCAGATCGTCAATTACTACCGCCAGGCGGTGGAGGCGATCGGCGCGGACGTGCCCTTCGTGCTGCAGGACTACCCGCTGACCTTCTCGGTGCAGATGACGCCCGCCGTGATCCGCCGCATCGTGCAGGAACTGCCGTCTTGCGTGATGCTCAAGCATGAGGACTGGCCGGGCCTGGAGAAGATCTCCACCCTGCGCGGCTTCGAGAAGGACGGCTCCATGCGGCACATCTCCATCCTGTGCGGCAACAACGGCCTGTTCCTGGACTACGAAGTGGAGCGCGGCGCCGACGGCGCCAATACCGGTTACTGCTTCCCGGACATGCTGTGCGACGTGGTGCGCCTGAATGCCGCGGGCGAGCGCGAGGCCGCGCACGACCTGTTCGACGCGCACCTGCCGCTGCTGCGCTACGAGCAGCAGCCGGGCGCCGGCCTGGCCGTGCGCAAGTACGTGATGATGCGCCGGGGCATCCTGACCTCCGCCGCGCAGCGCCGCCCGGCCAGCCCGATGTCGGCGACCGCGCGCGCCGAGGTCGAGCATCTGCTGACGCGCCTGGCCCGCCACGACAAGCGCGCGGCGCTGCCGCCGGTATAAACCGGGGATTGTTCGGCACAGCCGGAAACAGTAACTGGGGCCGCCCGGCGGGGCGGCCGCACGGGCCTTCGGTAGAATCGGCGGATTCCTACCTATAAGAGGCTTGTGTGGATAGCGTCATCTCGATCCAAGGTTTATCCAAGACCTATGCGTCGGGTTTCCAGGCGCTGCAAGGTATCGACCTGGAAATCCGGCGCGGTGAAATCTTCGCCCTGCTCGGCCCCAATGGCGCCGGCAAGACCACCCTGATCAGCATCATCTGCGGCATCGTCAACGCCAGCGCCGGGACGGTGCTGGCCGACGGCCACGATATCCGCACCGATTTCCGGGCGGCGCGCGGCAAGATCGGCCTGGTGCCGCAGGAGCTGAACACCGACGCCTTCGAAAGCGTGTGGAACACGGTGACCTTCAGCCGCGGCCTTTTCGGCAAGCCGGCCAACCCCGCCTACGTCGAACAGGTGTTGCGCGACCTGTCGCTGTGGGACAAGCGCGATTCCCGCATCATGGCCCTGTCGGGCGGCATGAAGCGGCGCGTGATGATCGCCAAGGCGCTGTCGCACGAACCGGACATCCTGTTCCTGGACGAACCCACCGCGGGCGTCGACGTGGAGCTGCGCCGCGGCATGTGGGACATGGTGCGGCGCCTGCGCGAGCGGGGCGTCACCATCATCCTGACCACGCACTACATCGAGGAAGCGCAGGAGATGGCCGATCGCATCGGCGTGATCCGCAAGGGGCGCATCATCCTGGTCGAGCAGACCGCGGACCTGCTGCGCAAGCTGGGCAAGCGCCAGTTGATCCTGACGCTGAAGCAGCCCCTGGCCGCGCTGCCCGCGCTGGGCGTCCTGGCGGGCCACGACGTGGCGCTGGACGGCGACGGCCACCAGATCGTCTACACCTACAACAACCAGGAGGGCGGGGCCGATATCGCCACCTTGCTGCGGCAACTGGCCGAGGCGGGAGTGGAGTTCTCCGACATCCGCACGTCGGAAAGCTCCCTGGAAGATATTTTCGTCAGCCTGGTGCATGAATCATGAATATCTACGCCGTCCGCGCCATCTACCTGTTCGAAATGGCCCGCATGTGGCGCACGCTCATGCAGAGCGTCGCCTCGCCGGTCATCTCCACCTCCCTGTATTTCGTCGTGTTCGGGTCGGCCATCGGTTCGCACATGGTCGATATCGACGGCGTCAGCTACGGGGCCTTCATCGTGCCGGGCATGGTGATGCTGGCCTTGCTGACGCAGAGCATCTCCAACGCCTCCTTCGGCATCTATATGCCGCGTTTCACGGGGACCATCTACGAGATCCATTCGGCGCCGATTTCCTATGTGGAAATCCTGCTGGGGTACGTGGGGGCGGCGGCGACCAAGTCGGTCATCCTGGGCTCCATCATGCTGCTGACGGCGCGCATCTTCGTGCCGTACGAGGTCGCGCATCCCGTGTGGATGGTGGGATTCCTGCTGCTGACCTGCGTGACCTTCAGCCTGTTCGGTTTCATCATCGGCATCTGGGCCGACGGTTTCGAGAAACTGCAGGTGATTCCGCTGATGATCGTCACGCCGCTGACCTTCCTGGGCGGCAGCTTCTATTCGATCAACATGCTGCCGCCGTTCTGGCGCACCGTCACCCTGTTCAACCCGGTGGTCTACCTGGTCAGCGGCTTTCGCTGGAGCTTCTATGGCGTGTCGGACGTGACGGTGGGCATCAGCGTGGGCATGACGCTGGTCTTCCTGGTCCTGTGCATGATCGCGGTGCGCTGGATCTTCAAGACCGGGTATCGGTTGAAGGCATGAACCAAGAGCGCAAGGCATGAACGAAGACCCGCGCGACGATGCCGGCGAAGCCGGCCGGACCGGCGGCGTGGACGATGCCGCGGGGGCGTCGCGCGCGGACGCGGCCGGCGCCGCGGCGGGGACGACGCCGCCGGTCCTGGCGCGCGACGCGGAGGGGCTGACGCTGCGCCTGCGGCCGGGCGGGGCGGTGCAGAGCCGCATGTCCCTGCGCCAGCCCGATGCGCTGGACCTGGAATACACGCGGCTGATGATGGGCTTCCTGCTGTTCGAGCCGGAGCCCGCGCACATCGTGCAGATCGGCCTGGGCGGCGGATCGCTGGCCAAGTTCTGCCACCGCTACCTGCCGCGCGCCCGCATCACCGTGGTGGAAATCGATCCCCGCGTCATCGCCTTGCGCGACGCCTTCCGCATACCGCCGGACGATGCGCGCCTGCGCGTGGTCCAGGGCGATGGCGCCGACTTCGTCCGGGCGCATGCGCAGACGGCCGACGTGCTGCTGCTCGATGGCTACGACGACAACGGGCTGCCCGCGCGCCTGCGCGGCCGCGAGTTCTTCGAGGGCTGCCGCCGCTGCCTGCGGCACCGGGGCATCCTGGTCGCCAATCTGCATCGGCAGGCGCCGGACTACGCGCCCTGCCTGCACGATCTCATGGCGCTGTTTCCGTCGGGGCTGCTCGAAGTGGCCGACGAGGACCTGGCCAATAGCATCGTCTACGCCAGCGCCGCCGACCTGGGCGGACGGCTGCGCGCCGATGCCATCCTGCGGCCGGACGGCCTGGGCAAGGAAGCCTGGCGCCAGCTCATGCCGACGTTCCGCATGATCGCGGCGACGATGGCCCTGCGTTAGCGCCGTGTCCCGGAGGGACGCGATTTGATGCGCGCGATTCCCTCGGATGCGGTATCGGGCGCTCAGGCGTTCAGGCGTTCGGGCGTTCGGGCATCCAGGCGTTCGCTTCCGCGGCTCGGCGCGTCAGCAGCGCGTCGAAGGCGTCGAAGATCCGGTCGATGTACACGTTCTTGAAGCGCAGGCCGTCTTCCTCTGCCTCCGGGTGCACGAGCATGGTCGCGTTGGTCTCGAACACCAGCACGCGGCCGTCGGACAGCAGCGAGAAATCGATGCCGCAGTAATCGAGGTCCATGCGCCGGCCGATGGCGCGCAGGGCGGCCCAGGCCCGGGCGCCCAGCGCCTGCCCGGGATCGTCCAGGAAGCGCCGTTCCTCTTCCAGCTTCCATGGCGCCGACAGCATGTCGGCCGAGAAATAATGCAGCAGCCATTGGCTGCCGATCGCCAGGTGGTAAGGGTAGGGCTCGCGGTCGATGAAGATCACGCGGTACTTCCGGTAATGGCCGTCCGGTGAACGGTACTCGTGATAGCGGGTCAGGTACATCTCGCCCAGCGCCGGCGGATCGGTGGCGTCGGCCGGGGAGGACAGCAGCACCACGCCTTCGCCGCCATGCTCGCCCGCCGGGCGCACGATGGCCGGGTAGCCGATGCCGGCCACCGCCAGCGCGGCGTGGATGGCGGGCGCCGGATTGGATTGGCGGTCCCAGCGCATGGTGGCCGGCACCAGGATGTCCTCGACGCCGTCGAGCAGGGCGCCCGTGCGCTCGCGGCGGGTGTGCTCGATGCGGTCCGGCGGATTCAGGACGGGACCGTGGTCCGTCGCCATGAAGCGCGCCTGTTCCTCGCGGCAGGAGGCGGCGCGGTCGGCGTCGGCGATGACGTTGAAAACGACGTCGTAGCGTGGCAGCCGGCGCGACCGGCCCCAGGCGATGCCGACCGTGCCCAGGTCCATGACCCAGCGCACCATGCGGTTCAGGCCGGGCGGCAGGAGGTGGCGGAAGGGCAGGTTGGCGCGCTCGCTGGAGCACAGGACCAGCACGGTGCGGCGGCGCATGGCCTTGGCGGCGAGGAAGGCGGGCTGGCGGCGGTAGGTCAGGTACAGGTTGCGGCGGCGCGCGTCGGCTTGGGCAGGCGGAGCCGGCTGGCCAGACGGCGCGGTTCGTTCTTCGTGGTCGGGCGCGCCGGGTTGCGGGGCCGGCGAGGCGGGCGGGTCCGGCTGCTGCCGCCCCAACTGGCGCAGCGACCAGGCCAGGCAGATGTGGGCGGCGCCCAGCCGGGGATCGACCAGCAGGGCTTTTTCCAGCCAGTGGGCGGCCGCTTCCCAGTGCCGGTGCTTGGCGTAGACCCGGCCGATCTCGAAAATGTCGATCGCGCGGCGCCGGCCGATGGCGTCCGCGCCGATGCGGGCGGAGGCGGCGTCGGCCTTCTGGCCGGTGGCGTCCAGCGACACGACCAGCGCCAGGTAGACGTCCGCGTTCAGCGGCAGCCGGGAGGCCGCCTGCTGCAAGGCGGATACCGCGTCGGCATGGCGGCCGGCCCGTTGCAGCGCGCGCCCCAGGACCAGCCATTCCTCGCCGGTGAACTGCGCGGCGGGGGGAATGATGGAATCGGCGGTGGCTGGCATGCGTCTGGCCCGGCGGACGTGGGGGTGCCGGAATGTATCGGCCAGTGCCTGAATTGCGCCTGTTTCGCGGGGCCGGCGGCGCGAAAGTCCTTGGTCTTTTCACATTCGCGGCTGTTTCGCCCGGCCGCCGCGGCGCCGGACGCCGCAATTGTCCGTCCCGCCATCAGCCAGGAAATCAGCCGAAGCGTCGCGCGGCGTCCAGGGCCAGGCCGGCGCCGATGCTGCCGAACAGGTCTCCCTCCACGGCGCGCGCGTCGGGCAGCAGGGCGGCGACGCGTTCGCGCAGCAGGGGCAGGCGGCTGGAACCGCCGGTGAAGAACACGGTGTCGACCTTGCCGGCGGCCGCGCCGGCGTCGCGCAGCAGACCGGCGACGGTGGTTTCGATGCGGGCGATCAGGGGCGCCGTGGCGCCGTCCAGCACGGCGCGGTCGACGGCCAGGTCCAGGCCGGCCTGGATGCGGTCCAGCACCAGCCGCGTTTCCGGCGCGTCCGACAGCGCGATCTTGGCCTCTTCGATCTGCAAGGCCAGCCAATGGCCCTCGCGCTGCTCGATCAGGCGGAACAGGAGATCGATCTTGTCCCGTTCGGCGGCATTGGCGCGGATGTAGGCCAGTTGCTCGCGCGCCTTGGGCGCATAGACGAAATTGATGGTGTGCCAGGAGGCCAGGTTGCCGTAGACGGTGGAAGGCACGTCCTTGCCGCTGCGCAACTGGCTGCCCAGGCCCAGCAGGGGCATGGCGGTCTTCAGGTTCAACTGCCGGTCGAAATCGCCGCCGCCGATGTGCACCCCGCCGTGCGCCAGGATGTCGGCGCGGCGGTCCTGCGCCCGGGCGCGTTCCGGCCCCAGGCGGATGAGCGAGAAGTCCGAGGTGCCGCCGCCGATGTCGACCACCAGCACCAGTTCCTCGCGGTCCAGTTGCGATTCATAGTCGAATGCCGCCGCCAGCGGCTCGAACTGGAATTCGACGTGCTTGAAGCCGACCGCCGCGGCGATTTCCCCCAGGGTGTCCTGGGCCAGCTTGTCGGCGTCCGCGTCGTCGTCGACGAAGAAGGCGGGGCGGCCCATGACCACCGACGTGAATTCGCGGCCGGCGGCCTGCTGCGCGCGCTCGCGCAGTTGCTGGATGAAGCGCGTGAGCAGCACGCGGAACGGCACGCCGCGGCCGCGGATTTCCGTGTGGCCGTCGATCAGCGGACTGCCCAGCAGGTTCTTCATGGCGCGCATCAGCCGGCCTTCGTAGCCGGCGAGATAGTCGGCCAGGGCGCCGCGGCCGTAGCTGACGGTCTCGTCCTCGTCATGGAAGAAAATGGCCGAAGGCAGGGTGGGGCGATCGTCTTCCAGCAGCAGCAGCGAATGCTGGCCGGGACGCAGCCAGCCGACGGTGGAATTGGAAGTGCCGAAGTCGACGCCGCAGGCGCTGGCGGGAGAGGAAGCAGTCATGAAGGCAAATGCGCCGCGCCTCGCGCGGGAAAGGCGCAAGGGCGGAATCGGGAAAATGGGGAATGGCGGCGTGCCGGCCCGCCATTGTACGGCCTTCGCCCGGCCGGGCCGCCGGGCGTGGTGGCATCGGCCGCCGCCCCTGCGCATGTCGCTCAATTGCCGGCCGAACCGGTTTGCCAACGGCAAAAAAACACCCCAAGCGTTTTCACGCTTGGGGTGTGATCGGGATTGCCCGCTCAGGCGACCGGGCTGCCCGCCGGGCCGCCGGATCCGTCGGTCAGGCCACCGCCGCTTCGCCCAGCGCGGGCTCGATGCCGGGCGCGGCGGGGTTTTCTTCCAGGGCGCATTTCAAGGCGTCTTCGACGTTGTCCAGCAGCACGAACTTCAGCTTCTCGCGCGCTTCCCTGGGCACGTCTTCCAGATCCTTTTCGTTGCGCCGCGGCAGCATGACGGTGGTGATGCCGGCGCGCAGGGCGGCCAGCGTTTTTTCCTTCACGCCGCCGATGGGCAGCACCAGGCCGCGCAGGCTGACCTCGCCGGTCATGGCCACGTCCGAACGCACCGGCCGGCCCTTGAGCAGGGAGGCCAGGGCGACGAACATCGCCACGCCCGCGCTGGGGCCGTCCTTGGGCGTGGCGCCGGCCGGCACGTGGACGTGGATGTCGATCTTGTCCATCGCGTCGCCGCTCCACGTCTTGGCCAGCGTCAGCGCGGCCTGCGCCGATTCCTTCATCACGTCACCCAGTTGCCCGGTGAGGATCAGGCGTCCCGAACCCGGCACCTTGCTGGCCTCGATGAAGAGAATGTCGCCGCCCACCGGCGTCCAGGCCAGGCCGGTGGCCACGCCCGGCACGCTGGTGCGCAGCTTCACTTCGTTCTCGAAGCGGCGCGGGCCCAGCGTGGCCGCCAGGTCGGCGACGTCCACCGTGATCGGCGGCGCGGCGCCTTCCGCGATCTGCATCGCGACGTGGCGCATCACCGATCCGATCTCGCGTTCCAGGCCGCGCACGCCGGCCTCGCGGGTGTAGTCGCCCACGATGGCGGCCAGGGCCGCATCGGTGAGGATGGCCTGGCCTTCCTGCAGGCCGTTGGCCTCCAGTTGGCGGCGCACCAGGTAGCGGCGCGCGATCTGGATCTTCTCTTCCTCCGTATAGCCCGGGAGCTGGATGATCTCCATGCGGTCGCGCAGCGGCCCCGGGATGGTGTCCAGCACGTTGGCCGTGCAGATGAACATCACCCGCGACAGGTCGAAGTCCACGCCCAGGTAGTTGTCGCGGAACTTGTGGTTCTGCTCGGGATCGAGCACTTCCAGCAGCGCGCTGCCCGGATCGCCATGGAAACCGCCGGCGCCCAGCTTGTCGATCTCGTCGAGCATCAGCACCACGTTGGTCGTGCCGGCGCGGCGCATCGCCTGGATGATGTTGCCCGGCAGCGCGCCCAGGTAGGTGCGCCGATGGCCGCGGATCTCCGCCTCGTCATGGACGCCGCCCAGGGCCACGCGCTGGAACTCGCGTCCCGTGGCGCGCGCGATGGACTGCCCCAGCGAGGTCTTGCCCACCCCGGGCGGACCGGCGAAGCACAGCACCGGGCTTTTGCCGGTGGGATTGAGCTTGCGCACGGCCAGGTATTCCAGGATGCGGCGCTTGACCTTGTCCAGGCCGAAGTGGTCGTCATCCAGCACGCGGCGCGCCTCGGCGATGTCGATCGGCGGTTGCGGCGCCTGCTGCCACGGCAGTTCGGTCAGCCATTCCAGGTAGGTGCGCAGCATGGCGTATTCGCCGCCGCCCTCGCTCATGCGCTGCAGGCGCTTGAACTCCTTGGTCGCGTGCTTGAGCACGTCCTCCGGCATGCCGGCCTTGTCGATCGCGGCCTTCAGTTCCTCGACCTCGGCGGCCGTGTCGTCGCCTTCGCCCAGTTCCTTCTGGATCTGGCGCAATTGTTCGCGCAGGACGTGTTCGCGCTGGCGCTCGTCGAACTGCGCCTTGGTCTTTTCGCCGATTTCGCGGGACAGCTTGAGCACCTGCACGCGCGCGGCCAGCAGGTCGATGACCTTGTCCAGGCGGCGCGACAGATCGAAGGTTTCTAGGATGTCCTGCTTCTCGTCGGCCTTCACGTCCACCAGGTTGGCGACCATGTCGGCCAGCACGGCGGGCGATTCGATGCCTTGCACCACCGCGGCCAGTTCGTCCGGCACGTGCGGCAGCAGCTTGATGGCCTCGACCGCCTGCTCCTTCAGTTGCAGGGCGCGCGCTTCGATGCCTTCGGTCTTGGCTTCCTGCTGCTCGATGGTGGCGACGCGCGCCACCATGAAGGGCCAGCCTTCCAGGAATTCGAGCACGCGAAAGCGCGACTCGCCCTGTACCACGACGTGGTGGGTGTCGTCCTGGCCGGTGATGTAGCGCACGATCGGGCCTTGCGTGCCGACCCAATAGAGATCGTCGGGACCGACGTCGTCCTTCTTCGGATCGCGTTGCAGCAGGAAACCGACCGGCAGTTCGCTCTTGACGGCTTCCTGCACCGCCGCCACGGTGGCCGGGCGGCGCAGGGTCACCGGCGACAGGACGCCGGGAAACAGCACGGCCTCGCGCAGGGGCACGAGGATGATCGCATCCTGGGGCAGGCGCTTGAGCGTGCTGTTCGCGTTCGCCTGCGTGTCGGCGGGTGCGGCGCCGCCACTGGTCCGCGGCGCATCGTCGCCGGACCGCACTTGCATCGTGGGCCAGAACTTCATGGCGTTTCCTTTCTCTTGACGAGGGTGAGAACGAGGCAGCCGTCCGTCATGACGGGCGGTTGTGGCTCGAGCGCGTGCAAAGGCAGGGCGATGCGCCGCTCGAAGCGGCCATAGGGGATTTCGACGCGATGGATGTGGGCGGCTTGCGTTGCCGGCAGGCGTCGCGCGCCGGCAACCGTGATGCCGCCGGGTTCGTAGCCGACGGTCACCGCCGAGGCCGGAACGCCCGGAAGGGCGACGTGCACGATGATCGCTTCAGCGGTCTCGATGACGTCGATGGGAGGTTCCCACCGTTGCGGGTCGGCGGCGCACGCCTTGAAGAATTGCCGGTGCAGGCGGTCGGCCTGCTCCAGCATCGACAGGGCGTCACCCCACATCCAGGATGACAAGTCACGGGATCTCATGATGGCATGCCTCTCTGGTATGGGGGGTAGATGGCGACGCCGGGGCGTGTTTCAAGAGCATGGCGCCCCATACGCGCGCATGCGATGTGCCCGGGTTTGTTGGGCGCTGGAAGGGAAGGCTGCCGTCGAGGAGGGGACGGGCTGGCGGCGCTGGCTCCGGGCGGAGGCCCTTCCATAACGAGTAACAGTTTATTGCTGGAAGGGGGCGGGAATGCGCCCGCCCCGCGGACTCACAGGCCCATTAATCCGCGGTTTTGGCGGCGCCGAGGCAGATCTCTCGAATCCACTGCAAGGCAAGTAGGCTTGAGTAATCCTTCGTATGTAGATCTTACGTATGCTGGCGTTTGGCCGGGCGGATGAGGCATAGTGCGATCACCACCAGCGGCAAGGCCATGGCGACCCAGGATGCCCAATGCCAGGGGCCGGTGCCGAGCAGGGCCGCCAGCAATCCGAAGACGGTCAGCAGGCCCAGCAGGGTGGGAATCCGCCAGACAAACCAGAAATTGTGTGAAGCAGCCATGCCGATCCGATTCCTTTGATATCAGTCGCGGCTGATTATATTAAGAATCGTTATCAGTTGGCGAGCCGTATGCCGCGCAGGAGCCGCTCATGTCTCAATACCTGTACGTCGTGACCAGCCCCGAAACGCCCGGAAAGGCGTGGCTGCTTCGCTCCGTGCGGTCTCCCCTGGAAAGGGAGGGCGGGCAGGAGGAAGTGCCTCCGCCCGAATACACGATCGCGCATTGCGAGCCCGTCGCGCGCGGTTTCGCCGCCGAACAACTGGCGCACATCCTCTTGATGGAAGCCGGCTACCGGCCCGACGACAACAAGAACGGCTATGAAATCGCGCTGCCGGAGATCATCCAGTTGGTGAAGCGGGCCGCGCGGGAAATCAGCATGGCGTTCGGCGACGATGCGGCCGAACCGCCTGCCTCCAGCATGTGGAGCCCCGGATGCCTGGGGGTCGAAAGCGACGGCATCGAGCCGGGGGACCGCGTGCCCTGTGGACGCCGCTCCGGCGCGTGGACGCGCTGGCTGAGCGAAGCGCGGCCGCGCATCGTGCGCCGGTCCGGCAACTAAGTCTGGCCTATTCCTCGGGCCGGCGCCAGACCTGCCACGCGACCAACAGCAGCAGTCCCAAGCCCAGCAGCCCGCCGCCCGCCACGTAGACGGGGCGGGCCCGCTCGGCGAGGTTATGGTAATAGGTCACCGTGGCGGCGCTGGCATTCTGCGGCGCCCACAGGGGCGCCACGCTGAAGGCGAAGGCCAGCATGACCGCGCCCAGCAGCGACAGGAACAGGGCGGTCCAGCCCAGCCCGGCCCGGCGCGCGCCGCGCGGGGCCGGCGCCTGGGCCTTGGCGCGCTTGCCGGCCGCCGCGCCCTTGCTTTCCTTGGCGGCGGCCCTGGCCTCCCTGGCCGCGGCGGCTTCCGCCCTGGCTTCGGCCTTCTGCGCCTTGGCCTGTTCCTTTTCCGCCTTCTCCCTGGCCTTGGCGCGTTCCATCCGCTGTTTTTCCTTCAGGGCGCGGACGGCCTCGGCGCGCGCGGCCTTTTCCTCCGGCGACAGGCGCGGCCGGTTCAGCCAGGCCGGGATGGCGGCCAGCGCGGCCACCCCGCTCATGGCGCCGAACACCGCGGCGGCGGAAAGATGATTGCCGCCGGCCACCCAGTTGGGGGCGCCGTCGGTCAGCATGGAGGCGCCCAGGGCCATGTGCAGGCGGTCGCCCAGGAAATAGATCAGCGCCAGCGCGCCGACCACCAGCAGGGCCACGGCGATCGCCCCGGCCACGTTGCCGCGCCGTTCGTCGTCGAAGGCGACGACGGCGATGCCCACCAGCCGGATGCATAGCAGCGTGGCCAGCAGCAGCACGCCGGCCACGATCCAGGAAAGCGAAAAACCAAAAACGAAACGAGCCAGAACCAGGGCCATCGGAAAGCAGGCGAGCGCGGAAAACCGTTCAACATATCACATGTTGAACGGCGGGACGCGCGGGCGTCATCGCGGCGGCAGGGCGCGGGTGGGATCCACGGCGTTGCCGCCGCGGCGCAATTCGAAGTAGAGCTCGACGCGCTTGCTGTCGCTGTCGCCCATCTCGGCGATGGCCTGGCCCTGCTTGACCGACTGGCCCTGCTTGACCAGCAGCTTGCGGTTGTGCGCGTAGATGGTCAGGTAGGTGGACCCGTGGCGCACGATGACCAGGTTGCCGTAGCCGCGCAGCCCGTTGCTGGCGTAGGCCACGGTGCCGGCGGCGGCCGCGACGACCGGTGTGCCGGCCTTGTTGACGATGGACAGGCCGCGCGACTGGCCGCCGTCGTAGCCGCGCGCGACGGTGCCGGGGGCGGGCCAGATCAGCTTGATGTCGGTGATGGGTGCGCCGGGCGGCAGCTTGGGCGGCGCCGTTTCGCCGCCGCTCCCGCCACCGCCGCCGCCGCTCCCGCGCTTGACGGACGCGCCGCCCGAACCGCTGGCGGCCGAGCCGCCGGGCGGATCGACGCGCAGGACCTGGCCCTTGTCGATGCGATTGGCGCTGGAAAGGTTGTTCCAGCGCATCAGCTCGCTGACGCTGCGGCCATGGCTGCGGGCGATGCGGGTCAGCGTGTCGCCCGGCTGCACGCGGTAGTAGCCGGGGCCGACGGGGCCCTGCGAGGCGCAGGCGGCCAGCAGCAGCACCAGGGCGAGGCCGGACAGGCGCGCGGCCCACGGGCGTTGCGGGGCGCGCGAAGCGGGAAGGCGAAAGTCGAATACGGAGAAAACAGGCACTGGAAGGCGTCGGATTCCTGGGATCGCTGGGACCGGGGACAGCAAGCCCCCGGGAGTCCGAAGGGTACCAAGAAATGCCGACGCCTGCGCGAAGCGGCCTGCCGCGCCGGCGCGGACCGACGGCGTAGACCGCCGGCCCGCGGGGCCGCTGCGCCGATGGGCCTCAGCCGACCTGCACGGGGACGAAGATCTTGTCGTCGCCGCGCTGGACCAGCAGGGCCACCGTCTTGCCGGCCTTCTTCAGCGCATCGCGCACCTGTTGCACGCTGTGCGCGGGCACGCCGTTGACGGCGAGGATGACGTCGCCGCGCTGGATGCCGGCCTTGGCGGCCGGTCCGCTGGCCTGCTGCACCAGCAAGCCGTCGGTGTCCGCCTGCTCGCGCTCGTCCGGCGTCAAGGGGCGCAGCGCCAGCCCCAGCTTGCCGTGCGAGGCGCTCTGGTCGCCGTTGCTGGCCACCGACTCCGACTTGTCCAGGGTGCCGAGGGTGGCGGTCAGCGTCTCGTGCTTGCCGTCGCGCCAGACGTCCAGCTTCACCTTCTGTCCGGGCGACGCCAGGTTGATGACCGAGGCCAGGTCGCCGGAGGAGATGATGGCGCGGCCGTCGATGTCGCGGATGATGTCGCCCGGCTTCAGGCCGGCCTTGTCGGCGGCGCTGCCTTTTTCGACGTTGGCGATCAGCGCGCCGGTGGGCGTATCCAGCTTGAAGGAATCGGCCAGGTCCTGGTTGACCTCCTGCGCCATCACGCCCAGCTTGGCGTGTTCGACCTTGCCGTGCGCCAGGATCTGGTCCTTGATCTTGTACGCGACGTCGATGGGGATGGAGAAGGACAGGCCCTGGAAGCCGCCGGTGCGGGTGTAGATCTGCGAATTGATGCCGACCACCTGGCCCCGGTCGTTGAACAGCGGGCCGCCCGAGTTGCCGGGGTTGACGGCGACGTCGGTCTGGATGAAGGGCACGGAGGTGTCGTCCGGCAGCGAACGGCCCTTGGCGCTGACGATGCCGGCGGTGGCGGTGTTTTCCAGGCCGTAGGGCGAGCCGATGGCCAGCACCCAGTCGCCGACCGACAGCGCGCCGACGTCGCCGATCTGCACTACCGGCAGGTTCTTGGCGTCGATCTTGATCACCGCCACGTCGGTCTGCGGGTCGGCGCCCAGCACCTTGGCGTGGTATTCGCGGCGGTCGGTCAGCTTGACGACCACTTCCTTGGCGTCCTTGACCACATGGGCATTGGTCAGGATGACGCCGTCGGGGCTGATGATGAAGCCCGATCCTTCGCCGCGGATGGGGACTTCGCGCGTGACGTTGGGGCCGTAGGGCATCATGCCGGGGAACTGGCCGCCGAAGAACTGCGCCAGGGGATTGTCGTCATCGTCGTCGGCCGAGACCTTGCGCAGGCCGCTGACACTGATGTTGACCACCGCGGGGCCGTATTCACGGGTGATCTGCGCGAAGTTCGGCGGCGTGACGGTGCCGACCGCGGGCTGCGCCTGCTGCTGGATCGCCGGCGGCGCGCTTTGCGCATGCGCTGACTCGACCGCCGCGCTGATGCCGGCGCCGCCGATGGCGCCCGCGGCCAGCAGGGCCAGCGCCAGGCGGGTGGGGTGGAAATTGCTGGTTTTCATGTCGCTGCCTCCAGGCTGGTTGGGAACACGGCGCCATGGTGCGGCCGCAGTCTTAGGCCAAACTTAAGAAAGAGAGGAAAGCGAAGATGATGCGGCGGGGAGACCCGCGGCCGTGCGCCATCAGGCGGGAAGCCTTAGAGCGGGCGGACTTCAGGGCGGCGACGGCCGAGGACAGCGAAAATCAGGGCAACGAAAATCAGGACAACGCCGGGAAATCCACCTCCACGCGCAGGCCGCCCAGTTCGGGAGCCTGGTCCAGCCGCACGGTGGCGCCATGGCGTTCGGCAATGGCGCGGACGATGGACAGGCCCAGGCCGCTGCCCACCTCGTCGTGGTTGGCCAGGCGGTAGAAGCGGTCGAACACCCGCTCGCGCTCCGCTTCCGGCACGCCGGGCCCGCTGTCGTCGACCAGCAGCCGCGCGCCGCCGGGCGTGGACGCCAGGACCACGTCGATGCGGCCGCCCGGCGGCGTGTACTTGATGGCGTTATCCAGCAGGTTGCGCAGCAGCAGCGCCAGGGCGTCGCCGTTGCCGCGCACCCATGCCTGGGGGGCGCCGTCCATGCCGATGTCCATGCCGCGCGCGTTGGCCTCGGGCAGGACGTCGGCGATGGCCTGGCGGGCCACGTCGCCCAGGTCCAGCCGCTGCGCCGGCAGCGCGTCGGCCGCGGCGTCGTGGCGCGCCATGGAAAGCAGTTGTTCGATCAGGCGGCTGGCGCGTTCGATGCCGCTGCCCAGCCGTTGCAGGGCGACCCGGTGCGCCTCGGTGTCGCCGGGCCGTTGCAGGGCCTGCATCTGCAAGCGCAGCGCGGCCAGCGGCGAGCGCAGTTCATGCGCGGCGTCGCCGACGAAACGCTTTTGCAGGTCGAAGGCGCGGCGCGTGCGGTCCAGCAGCAGGTTCAGTTCGCGCACCAGCGGCAGGATTTCGTCGGGCAGGCCGCTTTCGCCGACCGGATCCAGCGCCTCGGGCTGGCGCGCCGCCAGTTCCGCGCGGGTGCGGCGCAAGGGCCGCAGCGAGGCGCCCACGACCAGCCACACCACCAGCATCAGCAGGGGCGCCGCGGCGGCGATCGGGCCCACGGTGCGCAGCGCGAGGGCGCGCGCGGTGTCCCGGCGCACCTTCATGTCCTGCGCCACCTGCGTCACCTGGAACGGCGTGGCCACGGCGTACACGCGGTAGGTCGACGCGTCCACGCGCACGTCGGAGAAACCGAGGACGACGGGATCCGGCAGCAGCTTGCCGGTGCGCGACTTGAACAGGCGCGCGCCGCTGGCGGTCCATATCTGGATGATCAGGTCGTCGGCCGGCGCGGCGTCGATGGCGGGCATGGGCGTGGCGCTGAGCAAGCCGTCGCCGGCCGTCAGCGAGGTGGCGGTGCTGACCAACTGGGCGTCGAAGATCTGGTCGGTCTGCTGCAGCGTGCTGCGATAGGCGATTACGCCCTGCACCAATGCCGCGACCAGGACGGCCGCCAGCAGGAAGAACAGCAGGCGGGCGCGCAGGGAGTTTCCCAGGGGAAGTTTCATGATTTGGGGATGACGTAGCCGACGCCGCGCACGTTCTGGATGAAGCGCTGGCCGAGTTTCTTGCGCAAGCCGTGTATGTAGACCTCGACCGCGTTGCTGCTGATCTCGTCCTGCCAGCTATAGAGTTTTTCCTCCAACTGGGCGCGCGAATAGATCATGCCGGGCCGCGCGATCAGCGGCTGCAGCACCGCCCACTCGCGCGCCGTCAGCATGACCGGTTCGCCGTTGACGGTGGCGGTGTGGGTGCGCGGATCGATGGTGACGCCTTCGTGCTCGAAGACGGGTTCGGCGCGGCCCGCGCTGCGGCGCAGGAGCGCGCGCAGGCGCGCCAGCAGTTCGTCCAGGTCGTAGGGCTTGACCACGTAGTCGTCGGCGCCGGCATCCAGTCCGGCGATGCGGTCGGCGACGGCGTCGCGCGCGGTGGCGATGAGGACGGGAACGCGGTTGTTGCGGGCGCGCAGGTCGCGCAGCAGGGCCAGGCCGTTGCCGTCCGGCAGGCCCAGGTCGAGCAGGACGGCGTCATACGGCGTAGTCCGCAAGGCCAGGTCGGCGCCGCGGGCATGCTTTTCCCAATCCACCGCATAGGCCTCGGCGCGCAGTCCGTCGCGGACGCTTTCGCCGATCATCTTGTCGTCTTCGACTAGCAGTACACGCATGGACAGGTCTCTCCACCGCGCGGCGTTTTCTCTCGTTTTGTAACTTCCAGAATCGTAATCCTCTCAAACGCGTGCGGTATAACAAATTATCCAGAAAAATCCTGCCCACCCTCGCCGGTGGGAATTATTTTGCAGAGCAAACCCCTTCCGGTCACGAAGAACAATATCACCGGCTACGCCTTTCTGTTCGATATGGATGGGACGCTGGCGCCCATCGCTGCTTCGCCGGAACAGGCGGCCGTGCCCGCCGCCACGCGCGAGACGCTGGAGAAACTGCGCGAGGCCTGTGGCGGCGCCCTGGCCATCGTCTCCGGCCGGCCCATCAGCGAGATCGATCATCTGCTGGCCCCCGAGGTCTATTGCGCGGGCGGCCTGCATGGCGCGCAACTGCGCGGCCCGGACGGGCGGCAGACGCAGCTCGGCGTCGACAGCGAGGCGGTCGCCGCCATGGTGCGCGCGCTGCTGCCGCTGGCGCAGGCCCACCCCGGCCTGCAACTGGAAGACAAGGGGTTATCCTTGGCGCTGCACTACCGCAACGCGCCGGATCTACAAGGCCTGGTCAGCGAGGCCGTCAACGCGGCCCTGCTTCCGCATACCCATGGTTTCGTGCTCCAGCCAGGCAAGATGGTGCTGGAGATCAAGCCGCGCCACGCCAGCAAGGCCGGCGCCATCACGAGGTTGATGGACATGCCGCCTTTCGCCGGCCGCCGGCCGCTGTTCGCGGGCGACGACCTGACCGACGAGGCCGGCTTCGAAGCCATCCACCGCATGGACGGCGTATCGATCAAGATCGGCGACGGCGAGACGCGCGCGCAGTGGCGCATGCCGACGCCGGCCGCCCTGGCGGCCTGGCTCGACTTGCTGTGTTGACGGGCCGCCGGCGGCCGCCGCGCCAGGACGCGATGGCCGGCGACCGGGCGGCCACGCGGTGCGGGAAAGCGCCTTGCGACGGCTGCGCGAGGCATGCGCCGTGCGATGGGCCGGCGGATGGGCCACGCAAGGTCCGGGAATGAATACAAGGAGTTCAGCCGTGAGCAGATTGATCGTCATATCGAATCGGGTCGCCCCCATCGCCGAAGGCAAGCCCACCGCGGGCGGCCTCGCGGTGGGCGTGTTCGACGCGCTCAAGCAGGCCGGCGGCATCTGGTTCGGCTGGAACGGCGAGATCGCCGAGGGCGCCACGCCGCCGGACGACGTGCGGCTGGAGTCGCGCGACAACATCACCTACGCCACCGTGGCCCTCTCGCGCAGCGATTACGACCTTTACTACCGGGGCTTTTCCAACGGCACGCTGTGGCCGGTCTTCCACTATCGTCCCGATCTCAGCAGCTACGACCGGCGCGAATATGCCGGCTATCTGCGCGTGAACGAATGGCTGGCGGCGCGGCTCAAGCCCTTGATCAAGCCGGAAGACCGCCTGTGGGTGCACGATTACCACCTGCTGCCCTTCGCGCGGGCCTGCCGCCGCGCCGGGCTGCGCAACCGCATCGGTTTTTTCCTGCACATCCCGTTTCCGGCCGAACAGGTCATGGCCACCGTGCCGCCGCACCAGGACCTGGTGGAGGCCATGTGCGAGTACGACCAGCTCGGTTTCCAGACCGACGGCGACCGCCGCGCCTTCACCGACTACGTGCGCCGCCGCCTGGGCGGCTCGCGGGTGGTGGACCGGGCGATCGAGCTGGACGGCAAGCGCATCGGGGTGGGGGCGTACCCCATCGGCATCTATCCGGACGAGATCCAGAGCCTGTCGCTCAAGCACAGCCGCTCGCGGCAGATCACCAATCTCAAGCAGGGCCTGGTGCAGCGGCGCCTGATGGTGAGCGTCGACCGCCTGGACTACAGCAAGGGCCTGGTCGAGCGTTTCACCGCCTTCGAGCGCCTGCTGGAGACGAAGTCGGAGCATCGCGGGCAGGTGAGCTTCATCCAGATCGCGCCGCCGTCGCGTTCGGATGTCGAGCAGTACCGGCAGATCCGGCGCCAACTGGAAAGCGCGGCGGGCCGCATCAACGGCCGCTTCTCGGATCTGTCCTGGACGCCGCTGCGGTACATCAACAAGTCCTACGATCGTTCGCTGCTGATGTCGCTGTTCCGCGCCTCGCAGGTGGGCTACGTGACGCCGCTGCGCGACGGCATGAACCTGGTGGCCAAGGAGTACGTGGCGGCGCAGCCGCCCGACGATCCGGGCGTGCTGGTGCTGTCGGAGTTCGCCGGCGCCGCCGAGGAACTGGAGGACGGCGCCTTGCTGGTCAACCCCTACGACGCCGACGGCATGGCGGAGACGCTGCACCGGGCGCTGACCATGTCGCTGCCGGAGCGCCGGGAGCGCTACGAGAGCATGCTGCAGCGCCTGAAGGACAACAACCTTTCGCATTGGCGCGATCGCTTCCTGCACGACCTGCAGGAGTCGGGCACGCCGGATTGATTGATTGCCTCGGCTTCTTCGGCTTCGGCTTCGGCGCGGGATGCCGTCCCGCAAGCGGGATGGTGCCAGCGTGACGTCGGGCGTCCGGCGCTCGTCAGAGGCCGGAGGAAGACCCGGACCGCCGCGTGCGTTTCAGAAGCGGTGCGCGCTTCAGAACCGGTGCGCCGGCAGGGACGGCCGCCGGGCGCGGGCCCGATCCATGGCGCGGTTGACCTCGCGCGCGGAATCCATCAGGTCGGCGGTGAAATTGATCACGTCGTCGACCGAGTCGTACAGGAAGTAGGCGGCGGGGGTGGCGACGTTGCGGTCGAGAAAGCAGGCGGCGCGGCGGGCGCCGCGCCATACGGCGGCATCGACGCGCAGCAGGGCGGTAAGGACGATGCGATGGAACGACATGATTCAAGTCCTGGTAAGGAGCGCGGCGCGACGATCGCCGGCGATTCCCGGTGCTTCGACGGACGGGGACGACGTGGTCATCATAAACCCGGATTTTGATGCGTCGCAACATCCATCGGGTTCTTTGCTCATGCAGGTTGCAAATGCGCAGCAAGTCCGACGAAAAAGGTAAACCAAGGCGCCTTATGCGCCAGGAAATGCGACCTTATGGTGCGGTGCATCATAATGGCGCGGAAGGCGGACGAGAGGAATGATGGATACGGTATCGCGGCGGGACGATGAGTGGTTGGAGCCGGACGGACGCGGCGGCTACGCCAGCGGGACGGTGCTGGGCCCGCGCACCCGCCGCTATCACGCCTTGCTGCTGTGCGCGACGCGTCCGCCCGCCGGCCGCGTCGTCCTGGTCAACGGCGTGGAGGCGTGGCTGGAGGGCGATGGCCGCCGCGTCCCGCTGACCAGCCAGCGCTACCTGCCGGACGTGGAGGCGCCGGCCGCCACCGCGCCTTGCGTCGGCTTCGGCACGCAGCCCTGGCCGGCCTGGCGGCTGCGCGTGGACGACCGCTGCGACCTGCTGGCCGAGTGCCTGGTCGAGCGCGCCCGCGGCCGGACGGTGCTGCGCTGGCGGCTGGTCATGGCCGGGACGGACGACGGGGACGGCGCGCGGGCGCCGGGCGAGGGCGATGAGCCCGGGCGCGCCGACGACGGCGTGACGCGGCGTGCTGCCGCGGCTGTGCCGGCCGGCGGCGGGTTGGGCGCGGCGGCCGCGGCCAGCGGCGAACCGGGCGCCGGCGCGACAGCCTGGCGGCTTTGCGTCAGGCCGCTGCTTTCGGGGCGCGACTATCACGCGCTGCATCATGAAAATCCCGCGTTCGATTTCACGGCGGCCTGCGAGCCCGGCCGCGTGCGCTGGCGGCCCTATGCGGGGTTGCCGGCGATCGAGGCGCGCGGCAACGGCGCCTACCGGCACGAGCCGGACTGGTATCGCCGCTTCAGCTACGCGCGCGAGCGCGAGCGGGGACTGGACGACGGCGAGGATCTCGCCACGCCGGGCATATTCACCTTCGACCTGGCCGCCGGCCCGGCCGTGATGATATTGGCCGCGCTGCTCGATGAGCGGGCGGACGGCGGCCGCGATGACGCCCCGCGTTCCGCGTCTGGCGGGGAGGCCAGCGCGATGGACGGACCCGGCGCCCCCTCCGCGTCCGGGGCCTCACCCGCGCCGGCAACCACCGAAGCCATCGCCGTCGCCGTCGCCGAGGCCGAGTCCATCATGGCCGCCGAAAGGGCGCGCCGCGCCGTCTTTCCCGACCGCATCCGCCGCTCGGCCGACGCCTACCTCGTGCGGCGGGAGAACGGTCCGACGCTGCTGGCGGGCTATCCCTGGTTCACGGACTGGGGCCGCGACACCTTCATCGCGCTGCGCGGCCTGCTGCTGGCCACCGGCCGCGTCGCCGAGGCCGGCGATCTGCTCGAAGCCTGGACCGGCTATGTCTCCGACGGCATGCTGCCCAACCGCTTTCCCGACGACGGCGGCGCGCCCGAGTACAACACGGTCGACGCCTCGTTGTGGTTCGTCGTCGCGGTGCACGATTACCTGGCCGCCGGGCAGGCCGGCCCGGATCGCCGCCGGCGCCTGCGCGAGGCGGTGGACGCCATCCTGCGCGGCCACATACAGGGCGCCCGCTACGGCATCGCCGTCGACGACGACGGGCTGTTGCGCGCCGGCGAGGCGGGCCAGCAACTCACCTGGATGGACGCGCGCGTGGACGGCCGCGAAGTCACGCCACGCATCGGCAAGCCGGTGGAGGTGCAGGCCCTGTGGATCAACGCGCTGCGCATCGCCTCGGCGTGGGACGACGGCCTGCCGCCGCGGCTGGACCGCGCGCAGCGCGCGTTCGAGGCGCGTTTCCCCAGCCCGCGCGGCGGCCTGTACGACGTGATCGACGCCGATCACGTGGCCGGCCGCGTCGACGCCTCCATCCGGCCGAACCAGATATTCGCCGTGGGCGGCCTGCCTTATCCCGTGCTGGAGGGCATGGCCGCCCGCCACGTCCTGGAAACCGTCCAACTGCACCTGTGGACGCCGCTGGGCCTGCGCACGCTGGCGCCGGGCGAGCCCGGCTACGCCGGCCGTTATGCGGGCGGCCCCGCGCAGCGCGACGGCGCGTACCACCAGGGCACGGCCTGGCCCTGGCTGATGGGGCCTTTCGCGCAGGCATGGGTGCGCGTGCACGGCGACGTCCCGGCCACGCGCGACGACGCGCGCCGGCGTTTTCTCGACCCGCTGCTGCGCCAACTGGACGAGGGCGGCCTGGACCACGTCGCCGAGGTCGTGGACGGCGACGCGCCGCACGCCTGGGGCGGCGCGCCGTTCCAGGCCTGGTCGCTGGGCGAGTTGCTGCGCATCATGGCGTGGCTGGAGACGCCCGCCGCCGGGTCGACGGGCGGGGCCTCCGCCGCCCAGTCGATCGGGCGGACAGCCGGGTGAGCAGTCGGGCGGGCAGAGGGTGAGCCGTCGGAGGCGATGTGGGGGAGCGGTGGGGAACAGCCGAGGCGGCAGTCGGGCCAACGTCAGGCTGACGCGGTACATTCGACGTTACCCCATGCATCGCCGACTGGAAACGCCCCATGCCGTTCAAGCTGCCCCCCGGTCTGTTGGATACCGTCGAAGGCAAGCGTCTGCACGCCGCCGACAAGATACCCTGGCGCCGCTGGGGCCCGTATCTGAGCGACCGGCAATGGGGCACGGTGCGTGAAGACTACAGCGAGTACGGCACCGCCTGGGACTACTTCCCGCACGATCACGCGCGCAGCCGCGCCTATCGCTGGGGCGAGGACGGCATCGCCGGCTTCGGCGACGAGAAGCTGCGCTGGTGCGTGGGACTGGCCTTGTGGAACGGCCGCGATCCCATCATCAAGGAACGCCTGTTCGGCCTGAACAACGAGGAAGGCAATCACGGCGAGGACGTCAAGGAGCTGTACTTCCACCTGGACGCCACGCCCACGCATTCCTACATGCGGATGATGTACCGCTATCCCCAGGCCGCATTCCCCTACGCCGACCTGGTGGCGGAGAACGCGCGGCGCGGCCCCGACCAGGTGGAATACGAAATCCTCGACACCGGCGTGTTCGACGACCAGCGCTATTTCGACGTCTTCGTGGAGTACGCCAAGCATGCGTACGACGACATCACCATGCGCGTCACGGTGCACAATCGCGCGGACGAGGCGGCCGAACTGCATCTGCTGCCGCAGTTCTGGGCGCGCAATACCTGGTCCTGGGACGGCGAGACCAACAAGCCGTCGCTGCGCCGCCGCGCCGGCGCGGCGGGCGACGAAGTGGTGGCGCGCCACGGGGCGCACGAGCCGCTGCTGATCACCGCGCAAGCCGACCCGGCCTCGCCGCTCCAGTGGCTGTTCTGCGAGAACGAGACCAACGTGCGCCGCCTGTTCGGCAGCGAAGGCGCGGGGCCGTTCAAGGACGGCTTCAACGACTACCTGGTGCACGGCGACGCGCACGCCGTGCGGCGCGATGCGGGCACGCGCGCGGCGGCCCACGTCAAGCTGAGCCTGGACCCGGGCGGCTGCAAGGTGATGACGTTGCGCTGGCGGCCGCTGGCGGCCGCGTCCCTGGACGGCGCGTCCGCCGCCCATGGCCTTCCGCACGCCCCGCCGCCTTACGACGTCGACGCCTTGTTCGCCGGGCGCCGCGCGGAGGCGGACGCCTTCTACGCCTGCCTGCAGCAGGCCTTGCCCGATCCCGACGCGCGCCTGGTGCAGCGACAGGCCCTCGCCGGCCTGCTGTGGTCCAAGCAGTACTACGAGTTCGACGTCAGCCGCTGGCTGGACGGCGATCCGGCGCAGCCCGCGCCGCCCGCGCGCCGCAAGCGCGGGCGCAACGCGGACTGGCGGCACCTGGCCAACGGCGACGTGATCTCCATGCCGGACAAGTGGGAGTACCCCTGGTATGCGTCCTGGGACCTGGCGTTCCAGGCGGCCGCCCTGGCGCTGGTCGATCCCTCCTTCGCCAAGCAGCAACTGCTGTTGCTGGTGAAGGACCGCTACCAGCATCCGAACGGCCAACTGCCCGCCTACGAATGGGCCTTCGGCGACGGCAATCCGCCGGTGCATGCCTGGGCGGCCTGGCGCGTCTACGAGATCGACCGCGCCTGGACCGGGCGGCCCGACCATGAATTCCTGGAGCTGGTCTTCCACAAGCTGCTGTTGAACTTCGGCTGGTGGGTCAACCGCCGCGACGCGGACGGCCACAACATCTTCCAGGGCGGCTTCCTGGGCCTGGACAACGTCGGCATCTTCGATCGCTCCGCGCCGCTGCCCACCGGCGGCCATATCGACCAATCCGACGGCACGGCATGGATGGCGGCCTACGCCCTGGACATGATGCGCATCGCCCTGGAGCTGGCCACGGTCAACAAGACCTTCGTCGACATCGGCGTGAAGTTCTTCGAGCATTTCCTCTACATCGCCAGCGCGGTCAACAGCGGCGACACGGAGGAGCGCGGCCTGTGGGACGAGGAAGACGAATTCTTCTACGACGCCCTGCACCTGCCGGACGGCAGCAGCCAGCCCATGCGCGTGCGCTCCATCGTCGGCCTGATTCCCCTGTTCGCGGTGCACGTGCTGGAAGAGCGCGTGCACGGGCGCCTGCCCGGCCTGAAGGAACGCCTGCGCTGGTTCCTGCGGCATCGGCCCGACCTCGCGCGGCTGGTCTCGCGCTGGACCGAGCCCGGCGTGGGCAACGCCGTGCTGCTGTCGCTGCTGCGCGGGCATCGCACCAAGGCCTTGCTGCGCCGCGCGCTGGACGCGGACGAATTCCTTTCCGATCACGGGGTGCGGGCCCTGTCGCGCTATCACCGCGAGCATCCCTTCGTCTACCGGTACGGCGGCGACAGCTTCGGCATCCGCTATCTGCCCGGGGAAGCGGACGGCCGGGTGTTCGGCGGCAATTCCAACTGGCGCGGGCCGGTATGGCTGCCGGTCAACTATCTGCTGATCGAATCGCTGCACGAATTCCATCGCTACTACGGCGATGAATTCCGCGTCGAGTATCCGACCGGCTCCGGGCAGATGCGCAGCCTGCGCGAGATCGCCAATGCCCTGTCCGACCGGGTCATCGGGCTTTTCCTCAGGGACGCTTCCGGCCGCCGGCCTTCCATGGCCGGCTATCCGGCCTTGCAGGGCGACCCGATGACCCGCGACATGCTGCTCTTCCATGAATACTTCCATGGCGACGACGGCCGCGGCATGGGGGCGTCGCACCAGACCGGCTGGACCAGCCTGGTGGCCTTGCTGTTGCAGCGCACTTGCGACGACGCCATTCCCGACGTGCCGGACGAGACGGAGTCGATCGATCTGCGGGAGGATTGAGAATCCCGCGGAGGCCGGCGCCGCGCGTCCTGCTTCAGGGACCGGCCGGCGGATCCTGCTGCGTGTCCTCGGGCGGCAGCAACTGCCGCTCGGCCAGCGCGGCGTGGATGAGCGCGAGCCGGTGCAGCGGATCGCTGGACAGCAGCAGCGCGGCTTTTTCGTCCATCGGCAGCGGCAGCAGTTCGGCCCAGCGGTCCGCTACCCAGCCGCATTCGTCCAGGCGGAAGGGCGGCGCCATGGGCATCAGATGGGCGGGCGTGCCGCTGCGTTGCAGTTGCGCGATCAGCGCGCCCAGCGCGTTGGCGCAGCCCTGCAGGCGCGCCGGCACCGGCAGCACCGGATCGTCGGCGAGCAGGTCGGCCTCGCCGTGCCATAGACCGTATTGTCCCTGTTCGCTGGCGCGCAGCCGGAAGCGCTGCGCGGCGCTGCAGGTGATCTGCATCAGGCCGGGCATGGGGGAGGTTCTTTCCTCCACGCGCACCAGCGTGCCGGCCTGGGCCAGCACCTCGCCGCCGTCCGGCGTGCGGACTTCGCTGCCGGCCAGCAGCGGGACCACGCCGAAGGGCGAGCCGTCGGCGACGCAGCGCTCGATCAGGCTCAGGTAGCGCACCTCGAAAATGCGCAGGCGCAGCACGCCGGCCGGAAAGACGGCATTGCCCAGCGGGAAGAGGGGAATGGAAGCCATGCGTCGATGATAAGCTAGTGTCGTGTCCTGGAGGTGCGAATCTCCGGGACACGACACCAAAAGCGCCGATACCTGGAGCAGACGACCCCGATGCCTGGCCCGATCCGCCGCCCGCGCATGCTTTCCTTCCTCGGGATGATGGCGTCGCCGGCCATGGCCGTGGCGGCATGCTGCCTTGCATTCGCGTTGTGCGTGCAGGCGGGCACGGCCCAGGCCCAGACGCAGGCCGGCGGGACGCCGGCAAGCTCGTCCGAGACGCTGCGCATCGGCTCCAAGCGCTTCACCGAGTCCTACATCCTCGCCGAAGTGCTGGCCCAGGCCGTCGCCGCGCGCACGGGGCAGGCGCCGGCCGTGCGCCAGGGGCTGGGCAACACCGCCATCGTCTACCAGGCCTTGCAGAACGGCGGCATCGACCTGTATCCCGAATACGAAGGCACCATCGCCCAGGAAATCCTGCGCAGCGACCGTCCGCTGACGTTGGCGCAGATGCGGCCCGAGCTGGCCAGCCGCGGCCTGGGCGTCGATATTCCTTTCGGCTTCAACGACGGCTATGCCCTGGCCATGCGCGCCGCCGACGCCGACCGCCTGGGCATCGCCACGCTCAGCGACCTGGCGCGGCATCCCGATTTGCGCCTGGGCCTGTCCAACGAATTCATCGGCCGCGCCGACGGCTGGCGCGGCCTGGCCCGGCGCTACGGCTACCGGCAGGCGCCGGTCGGTCTGGACCATGGCCTGGCCTACGATGCCCTGGCCAAGGGCCAGGTCGACGTCATCGACATCTACACGACGGACGCCAGGATCAAGTCGCTGGGCCTGCGCGTGCTGCGCGACGATCTCGGTTATTTCCCGCGCTACGACGCGGTGGTGCTCTATCGCCTGGACCTGCCGCAGCGGCATCCGCGCGCCTGGGCGGCGATGCGCGAACTGGCGGGCCGCATCGACGAGCGCGCCATGATAGGCATGAACGCGCGCGCCGAACTGGACGGCGTGCCTTTCCAGCGCATCGCGCAGGACTGGCTGGCGGCGCGCGAGCGGGGCGAGGCGCCGCCTGGCCCGGGCGGCGCCGCGCGCGGTTTCCTGGCCAAGCTGTTCGGCCCGGACCTTGGGCGGCTGACCGTGCAGCATCTGCTGCTGGTGGGCGTGGCCGTGCTGGCCGCCTGCCTGGTGGCGGTGCCGGCCGGCGTCCTGGTGCATGCGCGTCCGCGCCTGCGCGCGCTGGCCCTGGGCCTGGCGGGGCTGTTGCAGACCATCCCGTCGTTGGCCCTGCTGGCGGTGCTGATATCGCTGACCGGCGCGATCGGCGCGCTGCCGGCGCTGGCGGCCTTGATGCTCTATGCGCTGTTGCCCATCTTCAGCAATACCTGCACCGGCCTGGGCGAGGTGTCGGGATCGATGCGGCAAGCGGCCATCGCGCTGGGCATGACCTCGTGGCAGGCCTTGCGCCTGGTGCAGCTTCCGCTGGCGCGGCCCACCATCATCGCGGGTGTCCGCACCGCCACGTCCATCGCCATCGGCACGGCCACCATCGCCGCCTTCATCGGCGCCGGCGGCTACGGCGAACGCATCGTCACCGGACTGGCCTTGAACGACCGCGCGCTGATGCTGGCCGGCGCCGTGCCCGCCGCCGTGCTGGCGCTGGCCAGCGAGCTGGTCTTCGAAGCCGTGCAGTGGCGGCTGCGGCGCCACGTCCGGCGCTGAACGTGGCGCCGCCGCGGCGCGCGCCGGGCCCGTTCCCTGTTCTCTATCCCCTTATTCCGCCTTGGTGTTCATCTGCTTGATCAGCGCGCTCCATTTGCGCTGTTCCGCGTGCGTGAACTTGCCGAAGTCCGCGGCGCTGCCGCCGACCGGGTCGGCGCCCTCGGCGATCATCTTGTCCTTCAGTTCCGGCAGGACCGCGTTGACGGTCGCGTTGAGCTTGGCGATCACCGCCGGGGGCGTGCCCTTGGGGGCGAACATGCCGAACCAGGAGCCGGCTTCGAAACCGGGGAAGCCGCTTTCCGCCACGCTGGGAATATCTGGCATGGAGGCCGAGCGGCGCGCGCTGCTCACGGCGATGGCCCGCAGCTTGCCGGCTTTGATCTGGCCGATCACGGACGGGATGGTGGCGAACATGAATTGCACCCGTCCGGTGAGGAGGTCGTTCAGCGCGTCCGCGCCCTTGTAGGGCACGTGCGTGGCCTGGATGCCGTTGAGCTGCATCAGCATATAGCTGGACAGGTGCGAGGACGTGCCGATGCCCGTCGAGCTGTAGTTCAGCTTGCCGGAGTGCGCCTTGGCGTAGGCGAGGAATTCCTTCATGTCGTGGATGGGCAGGTCCGGCGGCACCACCAGCACGTTGGGCACGTCGGCGAGCTGCACGACCGGCACCAGGTCGACCAGGGGATCGTAGTTCAGCTTGTTGAGGCTGGAATTCACCGCGATGGGACCGACCGAGTCGACGATCAGGGTATAGCCGTCGGGCGCCGAGCGCGCGACGTACTCGGTGCCGATGTTGCCGCCCGCGCCGGGACGGTTCTCGACGATGAAGGACTGCTTCAGGCGCTGGCCCAGCAGGTTGGCGACGCTGCGGGTCAGGATGTCCGTCGTGCCGCCGGCCGTGAAGGCCACGACGATCTTGACGGGTTTTTCGGGATAGGCCTCCGCCCGGGCCGTGCCCGCCGCGCCGAGGCAGCCCAGCAGGGCGCTTGCCAGCAGGGCGCCGGCGGCGATGCGCCGGCGCAAGGCGATGGGGGGATGGTTGGTCATTGTCTTCCTCCTCGTTTGTCCGCGAGAGCCGCGGGATTCCTGCGTCGTCGGGCCGCCGCCGCGCAGCGGCGGCCCTGACGGATGGCTGAATCCTGTTTATGGAGGCAATATACGGCAGGCCGCGCCGCCGCGGCCATGCTCCAAATCCCGGGGGCGGCGCGGGGAGCCTGCCGTCAACTCTCCGCCTTGATCCCCGCCTTGCGCACCACCTCGGCCCACTTGTGTATCTCCGCCTGTTGAAAGCGGGCGAATTCCTGCGGCGGCATGCCGGAGGGCTCGACCCCCATGTCGCGCAACTGCGCCAGCACCTTGGGCTGCTTGAGCACCTCGGCGACGGCGTGATAGAGCTTGTCGACGATGTTCGCCGGCACGCCGGCCGGCGCGAAGATGGCCTGCCACGCCTGCACCTGGTAGCCGGCCACGCCCGCTTCCATCATGGTCGGCACGTCGGGCAGGCTTTCCAGGCGCCGCGGCGAGGTGACCGCCAGCGCGCGCAGCTTGCCGCCCTTGACGTGCGAGATCACCGTCGGCCCCTCGAACATGAAGTCGACCTGCCCGCCGATGACGTCGGGCAGCGCCGAGCGGCTGGAATAGGGCACGTGGACCATCCTGATGCCCGCGAGCTGTTCGAGCAGCACGCCGGACAGGTGCTGGGTGGTGCCGATGCCGGAGGACGCGAAGGAGATCGCGCCGGGCCGCTTGCGCGCGTCGGCGATGATGTCGGGGACGCTGCGATAGGGGCTGTCCTGCCGCACCACCAGCGTATTGCCGTTCATCCCGATGATGGTGATGGGCTGGAACGAGCGCACCGCGTCGTACTGCATGTTGCGGAACAGGCTGGGATTGATGGCGTGCGAGGCGATGCTGGCGCCCAGCAGGGTATAGCCGTCGGGAGGCGCCTTGGCGACGTAGGCCGACCCTATCATGCCGGTGGCGCCGGGCCGGTTGTCGACGACGACGGAGGTGTGCAGCAGGTCGCCCAGGTGCTGGGCGACGATGCGGCCCAGCACGTCGGTATTGCTGCCGGGCGGAAAGGCCACGACATAGTTGATGGGCCGGTCCGGCCACGCGCCCGTGGCGGCGTGGACGCGCGGCAGGGCCAGGGCGGCCATGGCGGCCAGGGTGGAACGCAGGAATGCCTTGCGATGCATGAGGGTCTCCTCCTCGTGCCGGGGAGGGCGCCGTGCCGCCGGCATCGTGCCGGCGGGTTGTGCGGCGGCCGTCCCTGTACGTGAATATTGTTTTGTGCCGCGCTGTTTTTCCGATACGGCTATTTGCCGCCGACGCTGCCCCACTGGCCGTAGCGCGCGACGGCTTGCTCGTCGAAGCCGAAGCCCAGGCCCGGTTCCTGGTGCAGGATGACGTGGCCGTCGCGATGTTCCAGTTGGCGGTCGACCAGGCGGCGGAAGTTCAGCACCTGGTCGTCCCAGAAGAACTCGACGTAGCGCGCGTTGGGCGTGGCCGCCACCAGCGGCGCGTGCACGTCGTGGAACCAGTGCGGGCAGACGACGACGCCATAGCTGGCGGCGGTGGCCGCGATGCGCTTCCATTCCGTGATGCCGCCGCAGACCAGCGCGTCGGTCTGCAGGATGGCGGCGCCGCCCTTGTCCAGCAGTTCCTTGTGGTACCAGCGGCCGTAGCCGATTTCGCCGGTGGCCACCGGCACGCGGGTCAGGCGCGCCAGCTTGGCGTGGCTGTCGACGTCGTCCGGCGAGAACGGTTCTTCCAGGAAGTAGGGGTCGTACTGCTCGAAGCGGCGCACGTACTGCATGGCCTGCGTGACGTCGGTCCAGGCGTTGTTCAGGTCCAGCATCAGCTCGACGTCGGGGCCCACGGCCTCGCGCGCGGCGCGCAGGCGTGCTTCCTCTTCCTTCGGGCTCAGGCGGCCGGCCTTCATCTTGACGGCGGTGAAGCCCTTGGCGACATAGCCGGCCAGTTCCTCGCCCAGCTTGGCCGGCGTCTTGCCGTCGAGGTAGTAGCCGCCGCTGGCGTAGGCCGGCACGCGGTCCAGCGCGGCCGCCCCCAGGTAGCGGTGCAGGGGCAGGCCGGCGCTGCGGGCGTTCAGGTCCCACAGGGCGGTGTCCAGCGCGCTGATGGCGCGCATCACCGTGCCGGCGCGGCCTTGCAGCAGCGATTCGCTGTACATCTTCTGCCACAGCGCCTCGACCGCGCTGCTGTCCTCGCCGACGAGCAGGGGTGCCAGCAACTGCTCCACGGCGACGGAAAAGAGCTGGCCGGCGGCGCTGCCGACATAGCAGAAGCCGATGCCTTCGACGCCATCGCTGCTGCGCACCTTGACCAGGCCGTAGTGGCGGGTGCTGACGGTGCGGGTGGAAAAGGATGTGACTTTATCGAGTGGAACGGCGGCATGGCAAAACTGGACGGAAGCGATGCGGGGCACGGCGGACTCCTTGTGGACGGCGCGTAGGGAAGGGCGGATCGCCGTCGCCGCGGGACGCGGCGATGCGATGAGCGAGCCCATTCTTCGGCAAACCAGGAAAAAGAAAAATAGCGTTCCGGCATCTTGTGAAGATGTAATATCCATCTTCCCGAAGGCGGCGCCGGGTCGGCGGCGGTCGTTCCGCCCTTGGCGATTCGCGGCCGTTTTCATCGTTTTCATCGTTCGCGCGCGGGTTGGGGCTCGGGCGCACGCCCGGCTCCAGCGCGACCCAGTGCTTGCCCGGAAATCTCATGGACACCCGATTCCTGCAAAGCTTCATCCATGTGGTCGAATCCGGCTCCATCGCCGAGGCCGCGCGCCGGCTGGACCTGACGCCCGCTTCCGTGGCGCAGCGGCTGAAGGCGCTGGAAGCCTCGGTGGGCAGCAAGCTGGTGGCGCGGTCCGGCCGCAACGTGCGGCCCACGGTGGCCGGCAACCGCATCATGGAGCGCGCGCGGCGCCTGCTGGACGAGGTGCGCGACCTCAAGTCGGCGGCCTCCGGCACGGACCTGCCGGCCGGACCCCTGCGCCTGGGCGCCACGCCCACCGGCTTGACCGGCATCGTGCCGGCCGTGCTCAAGCAATGGGTGGCGCGCCATCCCGACATCGAGATCTACATCGACCCCGGCTCCACCGTGCGCCTGTACAGCCGCGTCCTCGCCGGCGAGCTGGACGCCGCGGTGCTGGTGCATCCCTTGTTCGACCTGCCCAAGGGCTATGCCTGGCAGCCGCTGCGCGAGGAACCCTTGATCCTGCTGACGCGCCACGACGTCGCCGGTCGCGACGCCCTGGCGATCGCGGCGCGCGAGCCCTTCATCCGCTACGACCGCAGCGTGGTGGGGGGACGCCTGGCCGACGACTATCTGCGCGAGCGCGGCGTGCGGCCGCGCGTGCGCTTCGAGCTGGACGGCATCGAATCGATCGCCAAGCTGGTGTCCGAGGGGCTGGGCGTGTCCGTCCTGCCCGACTGGCCGGTCATCGGCCGCCCCGACCCCGCGCTGAAGCGGTGGACCCTGCCCGCGCCGCGGCCGACGCGCACGGTGGGCGTGCTCTGGCAGCCTTCCTCGGTGCGCGCCCAACTGGTCCAGGCCTTCGTGCAACTGGCCCTGGGCGGCAGCGGGAAGCGTCGTCGTTCCACATAATGCCGCCCCTACAGTGGCCTGTCATGCGCAACTGCTACAGTAAATGTTTTCCGCGCATCCCCCGACACATCGTGACTGCTCCCGACGACAAACATTCCGCCGCCGCGCCAGGCGGCGCCGCTGCTTCCGCGACCGCCGACGAATCCCATCTGGTCGAGACCCTGGTCGACCGTGAAACCCTGTTCCATGGCCGCTTCCTGGAAGCCCGCCGCGATACCGTGCGCCTGCCCAACGGGCATACGTCCACGCGCGAATACGTGGTGCATCCGGGCGCGGTGGTCGTCATCCCGCTGCTGGACGACGGCCGCCGCGTGCTGGTCGAGCGCCAGTACCGCTATCCCGTGGGCCGCGTCATGATCGAGTTCCCCGCCGGCAAGCTGGACCCGGGCGAGGATCCCTACGACTGCGGCCGGCGCGAACTGCTGGAGGAAACCGGCTACCGGGGCGGCGAATGGGCCTACGCCGGCGCCTTGCACCTGGCCATCGCCTATTCCACCGAGATCATCCACATCTACTTCGCGCGCAACCTGCAAGCGGGGGCCGCCGAGCTGGACCCCGACGAATTCCTCGACGTCCATCCCATGGCGGTGGAGGATCTCTACGAAGCCTGCCGCGACGGCCGCGTGACCGATGCGAAGACGCTTACCTGCACGCTCTGGCTGCAGAACGTCCTCAGCGGCGCATGGCCGCTGACGTGGAAGAAAAACGAGTAAGAAAAACGAGTAGGCCAAGCGCCCGTTTTCCGGGGAAAGCCGGGGCGGCGGCCGCGCGCCGCTATCGCCCCCGCGCGCGCCTTCTCAATCCAGCTTGATGTTGACGCTCTTGACGACGCCCGCCCATTTCTTCAGCTCGGCGTCGACGAAGGCCGCCAGTTCCTTCGGCGTGCTCGTCTTCGGCGTCGCGCCTTCGCCCTGGAATCGCTTGACCAGTTCCGGCGAGGCCATGGCCTGCTTGATGGCCTGGTCGAGTTTCTCCACCACCGCCGGCGGCGTGCCCGCGGGCGCCATGATGGCGTTCCACGTATTGATTTCGTAGCCGGCGAAGCCCTTGGTTTCCGCCACGGTGGGCACGTCGGGCAGTTGGGCGGAGCGTTCCCGGGTGGTCACCGCCAGGGCGCGCAGCGTGCCCGCCTTCACCTGCGGCAGCGCGGCCGGCAAGGTGGCGAAACTGAACTGCGTTTCCCCCGTCATCACCGAGGTATTCGCCAGCGCGCCGCCGCGATAGGGCACGTGCACGATGTTCACGTGCGCGTCCTGCGCGAACATGGCGCCGGCCAGGTGCACCGGCGAGCCGTTGCCGCTGGAGGCGTAGTTCATCGCGCCCGGTTTCTCGCGGCACAACGCCGCCAGTTCCTCGACGTTCTTCGCCGGCAGCTTGGGATTGGCGATCAGCACCAGCGGTATCGACGCCACCATGCCGACCGGCGCGAAGCCCTTGACCGGGTCGTAGCCCAGGTTCTTGTACAGGGCCGGGTTGATGCCGTGGCTGGCGACGGTGGCCATGAACAAGGTATAGCCGTCCGGCTTCGCCTGCTGCACGTAGCTGGCGGCGAGGTTGCCCGCCGCGCCCGGCTTGTTCTCGATGACGATCGACTGGTTCAACTGCTTGCCCAGTTGTTCGCCCAGCGCGCGGGCCAGGATGTCGGTGGTGCCGCCGGCGGCGTAGCCGATGACGATGCGGATGGGCTGGTCGGGATAGGCGGCCCGGGCGCCGCCCGGCGCCGCCGCGAGGGCGGCGCTTGCCGCCAGGATGATGCTGGCCATGCTCGATTTCATCGTTGTCTCCGTTATGGTCGATGAATATTCGTCGGATGTGCCGGACGGCCGTGCGGCTGATGCCTGCCGCTTGATCGACCGTCCGGGGCGAGGTGCTGCTGAAACGTCGATGCGCCGCCGAAACCCCGCGCCGGCGCGGGCAAGCCGATTCCCTGCCGGGCCGCGGGACGGCCTGGCATCGGCGTGGGAATACAGAAACTACGTGCACAAGGCCGGGCGCGCGGCGCCCCGGCCGGCTATTTCCCGGTAAACACGGGCGCCCGTTTCTCCGCGAACGCCTTGCGGCCCTCGCGATAGTCGTCGCTCTCGAAACACCGCAGCACCAGCGCGGTCATGGCCGCCTGGTCCACTTCCGGCCCCAGTTGCTGCAACTGGCGGATCATCTTCTTGCCGGCGTGCAGCGTCAGCGGCGCGTTGGCGGCGATCTGGGCGATATAGGCCTCCACGGCGGCGTCCAGTTCGGCGACGGCCGTCACCTTGTGCAGCAGGCCCAGCTCGCGCGCCTGCGCGGCCTTGTAGCGGTTGGCGGTCAGGAAGATTTCCAGCGCGTTGGCCGCGCCCACGACCGTGACCAGGTTGCGTATCGCCGTCATGCGATAGCCCAGGCCCAGCTTGCCGGCCGGAATGGCGAACGAGCTGTCGTCCGACGCCACGCGCAGGTCGCAGCTCAGCGCGATGTTCATGCCGCCGCCGATGCAGTAGCCGCGGATGCGGGCGATGGTCGGCTTGTCGTAGTCGTACAGCGCCAGTTGCGCCGTCTCGGCCACGCGCTCGTAGGCCTGCACGGCTTGCTCGCCGGCGCGCAACTGGTCGAACTGCGAGATATTGGCGCCGCTGACGAAGGCTTTCTCGCCAGCTCCGGTCAGCACCACCACGCGGATGTCCGCATCCTCGCGGAAGACGTCGAGGGCCAGGGGGATGGCTTCCCACATGGCATAGGACACGGCATTGTGGCGCCCCGGGTCGTTGAAGGTGATCCAGCCGGCGTTGCCGCGCTTTTCCACGATGATGTTTTCGGTGATGCGGTCCTGCAGTAGTCGTTCTGCTTTCATGGTTGCGTCCTGGTTGTCTTCCTCGCGGCGCGTGCCGCCGCGTTTCCCGTCCTTTTCTTCCCTTCGTCCTTTCATGCCGTGCGCCGCTTTCTCACCGCGCCGGCTTGTCCTGTTCCTCCAGCAGCGCCTTGCGGCGCGCCATGCCGCGTTCCAGATGCCGCCGCATCGCCAGGCGCGCGGCCTCGCTGTCGCCGGCGGCGATGGCGTCGAAAATCCGGTGGTGCTCTTCCTCGATCTGGGCCATGCGGTCGGTGCCCGTGCTGCTGTAGCGCAGCGTGCGCACCGCATCGCCGATCACCCGGCTGAAGTGGCCCAGCAGGCGCACGAAATAGGGGTTGTTGGTGGCCTCTCCCACCGCCATGTGGAAGTCGAGCGCCCGGTCAGCGCCGATGCGCCAATCGTCGGTCGACGCGTCCACCTCGGCCAGCGCCGCGCGCAGCGTGACCAGTTGCGCCTCGGTGCGGTGGCGCGCCGCCAGGGCGGCCGCGCCGGCCTCGATTTCCACGCGCAGTTCGTAGACCTGCTCCAGGGCCTCGGCGCGCAGCAGTTCCTGCGGCGTCAGCGCGAAATGCTGCTGGCCGGCGTCGGTGGCGACGAAGCTGCCGACGCCGCGGCGGGTCTCGATGTAGCCGGACAGCTTGAGCCGGGCGATCGCCTCGCGCACCACGTTGCGGCTGACGCCGAAGACCTGCGACAGCTCCAGTTCCGTCGGCAGGCGCTGGCCGGGCTCGAAGGCCTTGCTGAGGATCTTGCCGCGGATTTGCAGGGCGATCTCGTCGGGCAGGTTGTCGGGCCGGGCCAGGTTGCCGAAGGGCAGGGCGGCGGCGAGGTCGGGGGAGGCCATGATGGGTTCCAGGATGCGTGCCGGGGGCCCGATGGTGTCACACCACGCCGGCGCCGCGCAAACGCTCGCATTCGGCGGCGTCCACGCCCAGCCAGGCGAGGATTCCGCCGTATGGGCGCCCGTTTCCGGCGCCGGCCGGGGCGCGGGCAGTTCGCCGTCGCTGAAGTTCACCGGCTGGGCCATGATGGAAATCGGCCCCTTGCGCGGATGCTCGACCTCGCGCGTCATGCGCAGGTGCCGCACCTGTTCGTCGGCGAAGGTGCCGTCCATGGACAGGATGGGGCCGCAGGGCACGCCGGCCGCGTTCAATGCCGCGATCCAGTCGGCGCTGTCGCGCGTGCGCGTGCGGGCGACGATCTCGCGGTTCAGGTCCGCGCGGTTCTCCACCCGCAGCCCGGCTTCGATGAAGCGCGGGTCCGCGGCCATCTCCGGCATGCCCAGCACTTCGCACAGGCGGGTGAACATGGTCGAGCCCATGGCCGCGATGTTGATATGGCCGTCGGCGGTGGGGTAGACGCCGGTGGGGGCGCTGGTCGGATGGTCGTTGCCGGACTGTCCCGGCACTTCGCCGTCGATCAGCCAGCGCGTGGCCTGGAAGTCCATCATCCAGACCTGGGCTTGCAGCAGCGAGGTCTGCACCCAGCGGCCCTGGCCGCTCTGTTCGCGGTCCAGCAGGGCGATGAGGATGCCGATGGCGGCGAACAGGCCCGCGCTGAGGTCGGCGATGGGGATGCCGGCGCGCATGGGCCGCCCGGGCTCGCCCGTCACCGACATGATGCCGCCCAGGCCCTGGGCGATCTGGTCCAGGCCGGGGCGGCCGGCATAGGGACCGTCCTGGCCGAAACCGGAGATGCTGGCGTAGACCAGGCGCGGGTTGACGGCGCGCAGCGATTCATAGTCGATGCCCAGCTTCTTCTTGACCGAAGGGCGGTAGTTCTCCACCAGCACGTCGGCGCGCTTGACCAGTTCCATGAACAGGGCCTTGCCGCGCGGATCCTTCAGGTTCAGCGTCAGGCTGCGCTTGTTGCGGTGGGTGTTCTGGTAGTCGCTGAACTTGGCGGCGCCGCCCGGCTTGTCGTCCTTGACCTCGCTGGGCTCCTCGATCTTGATGATGTCGGCGCCCCAGTCGGCGAACTGCCGCACGGCCGCGGGTCCGGAGCGGACGCGCGAGAGGTCGAGGACGACGAACCGCTTCAGCGGCAGATAGGGGGCAGCCATGGCCGTCTTGTCTCCTGGTTGTAATGAGCGTGCCCGGCGAACGCGCCTGAGGACGCTGCTTTGCTATGCACGTAGTAGGATGTTGGACATCCTACTTAATCATGGCGACGGCCAGTATCCAGGGAAACCTGTAGGCGGCGACCCGGATCGCATCCTGTGGCACACTCGACCCTCATCTGACAACGGGCTGGCAGCGTGGAGGCGCGCAGCCCATAAGCTGTGGAACCGTCGAGACAATGAAAAAAATCCGCATGCTGGGCCTCTTGCTGTTGAGCCTGGCCAGTGCGCCTGCTTTCGCGCAAGCTCCCATGGCCGGACCGGCCGCCACCCACCGTCCGCCGACGGGAGAGGACCGCGAGGCCTACATCACCCGCCTGATGCGGCAGATGACGCTGGACGAGAAGATCGGGCAGTTGCGCCTGGTCAGCGTCGACGCCGGGCCCGACGCGCACAAGGACGTGTTGATCCGCGACATCGAGGCCGGCAAGGTCGGCGGCATCTTCAATACCGTGACGCGGCCGGACATCCGCCTGCTGCAGGACGCCGCGGTGCGCAGCCGCTTGAAGATCCCCTTGTTCTTCGCCTACGACGTCCTGCACGGCCATCGCACGATCTTCCCCATCGGACTGGGACTGGCTTCGACCTGGAACCTGGACGCGGTCGCCTTGAGCGGCCGGATCTCCGCCATCGAGGCCAGCGGCGACGGCCTGAACATGACCTTCTCGCCCATGGTGGACATTTCGCGCGACCCGCGCTGGGGCCGCAATTCCGAAGGCTTCGGCGAGGACACCTACCTGGTCTCGCGCATCGGCGCGACGCTGGTCCACGCCTACCAGGGCGCCGACCCGGCCGCGCCGGGCAACATCCTGGCCGCCGTCAAGCACTTCGCGCTGTATGGCGCCATCGAGGGCGGCCGCGACTACAACACGGTGGACATGAGCCCGCAGCGCATGTTCCAGGATTACCTGCCGCCCTACAAGGCGGCGATCGACGCGGGCGCGGCCGGCGTGATGATCTCGCTGAACGCCATCAACGGCGTGCCGGCCACCGCGAACAAGTGGCTGTTGCAGGACGTGCTGCGCAAGCAGTGGGGCTTCAAGGGCGTGACCATCAGCGACCACGGCGCCATCATGGAGATGATCAAGCACGGGGTGGCCGCCGACGGCGCGGACGCCTCGCGCCTGGCGATCACGGCCGGCGCCGACCTGAGCATGAGCGACACCATGTACGGCCAGAACCTGAAACCCCTGCTACAGGCCGGCCGCATCAAGCAGGCGGACATCGACCGCGCGGTGCGCGACGTGTTGCGCGTCAAGTACGACCTGGGGCTGTTCCAGAACGCCTATCGCCACGTCGGCGTGGCGGCCGACGATCCGCCGGACACCAACGCCGAAAGCCGCCTGCACCGCCAGGCCGCGCGCGAGGTGGCGCGGGAGAGCCTGGTGCTGCTGAAGAACGACAATCAGACGCTGCCGCTGAAGAAGCAGGGCACCATCGCCGTGGTCGGCGCGCTGGCCAAGAGCCAGCGCGACATGATGGGCAACTGGTCCGCCGCCGGCGTGCCGGGGCAGGTGGTGTCGCTGTACCAGGGCCTGGCCGACGCCGTGGGCGACAAGGCCACGCTGCTGTACGCGCGCGGCGCCAACGTGGTCGACGATCCCGAGATCGTCAAGTACCTCAACCTCTACGAGAAGGACATCGAGGACGACCCGCGCACCCGCCAGCAGATGATCGACGAGGCGGTCGAGACGGCGAAGAAGGCCGACGTGGTGGTGGCCGTGGTGGGCGAGACCCAGGGCATGGCGCACGAGGCGTCCAGCCGTTCGGACATCACCCTGCTGGGCGGGCAGGAAGACCTGCTCAAGGCGCTGAAGGCGACCGGCAAGCCCTTGGTGGTGGTGTTGATGAACGGCCGGCCGCTGGCGCTGGGCTGGGAAAAGGACAACGCCGACGCCATGCTGGAGGCCTGGTTCGCCGGCACCGAGGGCGGCCACGCGGTGGCCGACGTGCTGTTCGGCGACGTCAATCCCTCGGGCAAGCTGCCGATGACCTTCCCGCGCTCGGTGGGCCAGATCCCGATGTACTACAACCACCTGAACACGGGCCGTCCCTTCGATCCGCAGCATCCGGACAAGTACACGTCGCGCTATTTCGATGCGCCCAACGGGCCCTTGTTCCCCTTCGGCTACGGGCTGAGCTACACCACCTTCGACGTCTCGGACGTCAAGCTGTCGGCCGCCTCGGTGCGCATGGGCGGCACGGTGCGCGCCAGCGTGACGGTGCGCAACAGCGGGCAGCGCGACGGCGCGACGGTGGTGCAGCTTTATCTGCAGGATCCGGTGGCGTCGATCAGCCGGCCGGTGAAGGAGCTCAAGGGCTTCCAGAAAGTCGTGCTGAAGGCGGGGGAGCAGAAGGAAGTCAGCTTCACCATCAAGCAGGACGACCTGTCCTTCTACAACAACGACCTGAAACGCGTGGTCGAGCCGGGGCGCTTCAACGTCTACATCGGCCTGGATTCGGAGAACGTGAAGGCGGCCGATTTCGAATTGCGGGCGGCCAAGGGCGAGGGCAAGGCCAAGGGCGGCTGACGCCCTTGGCCGGCGGCTTTATCGCACGCCGAGCAGCTCCACCTCGAACGTGAGGTCCGCGTTGGGCGGAATGACGCCGCCCGCGCCGCGCGAGCCGTAGGCCGTCTTGGCGGGACAACGCAGGATGGCCTTGCCGCCGACCGCCATGTGCTGGATGCCTTCGGTCCAGCAGGGGATGACCTGGCGCAGGTTGAACGAGATGGGCTCGTTGCGCTTGTACGAGCTGTCGAATTCGGTGCCGTTGGCCAGCGTGCCGCGGTAGTTCACGGTGACGGTGTTGTTGGCCGTCGGCTTGATGCCCTTGCCGGCGGCGACCGTTTCGATGCTGACGCCGGACGGCAGGGTTTCCACGGCGTTGGACTGGGCGTGGCTGGCCGCGGCGAAGGCCAGGGCGGCGGCTGCGATAAAGATGCGGGATGCGTTCATCAAGGTACAGGATGCGTTCATCGGGTTTCCAGGGCGGCGGCGAAGCTCACCGGATCAGGTTGAGGAATTCCGCGCGCGTGGCGGGATTATCGTGGAATTCGCCCAGCATGACCGACGTCACCATGGACGAATTCTGCTTTTCGACGCCGCGCATCATCATGCACATGTGCTGCGCCTCGATCACCACCGCGACGCCCGAGGCGCCGGTGACCTGCTGCACGGCCTCGGCGATCTGGCGGCTGAGGTTTTCCTGGATCTGCAAGCGCCGCGCGTACATGTCGACGATGCGCGCGACCTTGGACAGGCCCAGCACCTTGCCCTTGGGCAGGTAGGCGACGTGCGCCTTGCCGATGAAGGGCAGGATATGGTGCTCGCACAGGGAGTAGAGCTCGATGTTCTTCACCAGCACGATCTCGCTGGTGTCCGAGGAAAAGAGCGCGCCGTTGACGATTTCGTCCAGCGATTGCCCATAGCCCTGGCACAGGTGCTGCATGGCCTTGGCGGCGCGCTTGGGCGTGTCGCGCAGGCCTTCGCGGTCGGGGTCTTCGCCCAGCGATTGCAGGATGGCGTGGTAGTTCGATTCCAGGGACATGATTTTTCTTAACCTGTATGAGTCGGGGCAGGGGCGTTGCGCGGCGCGCTGAGAGCTTGCGTCTGCCTGGGCGTGCGGCCAGTAGGCCGCCGCGTGCAGGCCGGCGCGCGCGGGATGGCGATACGATAACAAACCGGCGGACCGGCCGCGCCGTGCGGCCGCGCGGGGCAAAGGGGCATTGCGCGGTCCCGCTTCAGCGCAGCGGCGTGCAGGCGGCCGCGCCCGTCACCGGCTGCGCGTCCGCGCCGGCCAGTTCGCGCACGCCGCATTCCGAATTGAACATGCGGCGGCTGTCGTGGCCCACGCCGGCCACCTCGTAGGCCTGGTGCTGGATTTTCAACGGGTGGTTGGCGGGCAGCCATTTCTCGTACTTCACGTAGGCCTTGCCGCGCGCCAGGCGCGTGGCTCCCTGGGCTTCGGCGGCGCAGCTCTTGTCCAGCAGGCGGTGTTCCGGATTGGTGTCGGCGCCGCCCAGCAGATAGGTCACCGAGCGGCCGGCGTAGCGGCGCGCCAGGCGCACGGCCGCCTGCGCGGGCGTGGCCGGCCCGACGCCGCTGGCGGGCAGGTCGGCGGGCATGTGTTCCAGGCCGTACTTGTAGGCGTTGTACTCGGGACACTGGCCGGGATTGAAGGGCGCGAAATCCTGGCCGTCGTCCTTGGGCCGGTCCTTGGAGAAATACACGTAGGAAGACGGATTGGCGACCACGTAGCGCACGCTGACGCCGCCGCGCTTGATGCGCTCGTCCACCGCGTTGAAGACGGCATAGCGCTGGACCAGTTGCGCGCCGGCGGAGTGGCCGGCGATCACCACGTCCTGCAACAGGGGCAGGCGGCGCGGATCGGCCACGCGCGCCAGCAGGTCGTCCAGCACTTCGAAGGAACTGACCGGCGCGGGCCGGCGCGCGGACTTGATGCTGTCCTCGCCGGCCGACCAGCGGCCGTGGCTCCAGACCGGCATCTTGTCGTAGCCGCGGTCGATGGCGGCGGGGAACTTGGGCGCGAGCAGCAGGGTGTCGGCATCGGCGCCGGGCCGCAGGGCCAGGATGTTGGCCCCGGTCTGGAAGTAGTCGTCGCCGTTGCGGTTCAGGCCGTGGACGATGATCAGTACGTGGCGGATCCTGTCCAGGTGCGCGTGCGCCAGGTCGACGTTGGCGTAGACCGGGAAAGGATAGCGGTGCCCGGGGCGGCCCAGCTCCACGGTCTGCCAGGACGGGGCCGGCCCGTGCGAGGCCGGCGCGGCATGGGCCGCGATCGCCAGGGGCAGCGCGCACAGCGCGGCGATGCGGGGCAGGGCGGACAGGAAAATGCGAGGAAGCATGGAACACCCGGCGATTTGGCGTTGCGGCATTGTATGCCCGGGAGCGGGCGCCGACGCGCTTTCGGCCGCGCGACGGTCGCGGCGCGTTTCAACGGATTTCGGCCGCCTGCCGCGTCATCCGCCCGGCGCGTCCCAGTAATCGGCCGCGGCATATGTCCGGCGCAGCAGGTCGACGAAGAGGCGCACGCGGGCGGGGGAGTGGCGGCGTTCGGGCAGGACGGCATAGATGCCGTTGGGCGGCGCGGCGTAGTCGTCGAGCACGGTCCGCAGGCGGCCCCGCGCCAGGTCGTGGCGGACTTCCCACATGGAGCGCCATGCCAGCCCGCAGCCGGCCAGGGTCCATTCGTGCAGGACGCTGCCGTCGCTGCATTCCAGCCGGCCGCCCACCCGTTGCGCCTGCACCTGTCCGTCGATGGTGAACAGCCAGCCGCGCGCCTGGTTGGCCTGGTTGCCGAAGGACAGGCAGTCGTGGCGCGCCAGGTCGGCCGGCGTGGCGGGCGTCCCGCGCCGGGCCAGGTAGGCGGGGGAGGCCACCACCACGCGGCGATTGTCGGCGAGGCGGATGCCGACCAGGCTGGAGTCGTTCAGGTCGCCGATGCGCACGGCGCAGTCGTAGCGTTCCTCGATCAGGTCGACCAGGCGGTCGCTGAGGTCCAGGGTGACGCTGACGTCGGGATGGTCGGCCGTGTAGGCCGGCAGCAGCGGGGCGACGTGGCGGCGGCCGAAGCCGGCCGGGGCGCTGATGCGCAGGTGGCCGCTGGGGCGCGCGCTGCCGGAGGCGATCAGGTTCTCGCTGTCGTCGAGGTCGCGCAGGATGCGCTGCGCGTACTCCAGCAGGGCGCTGCCCTCGGCGGTCAGCGACAGGCGGCGCGTGGTGCGCACCAGCAGCTTCACGCCCAGGCGCGCCTCGAGGGCGTCGATGCGCCGCCCCACCATGGCCGCCGTCACGCCTTCCGCCCGGGCGGCGGCGGACATGCTGCCCAGGTTGGCGACGTTGACGAAGGTCTGCAGTTGCTTGAATCGATCCAAAGGGTACCCCCACGCTGCACGGCTATCGCCGCTTGCTGCCCCCCGAGGGGGCGTTTTTGCCTTGGGGCGGCCCGGCGGCAAAAAATACCCCCCAACGCCGCGCGGCTTGCGCCGATCACCCGCCGTTTGCTTATTTCATACTAAAAATAAAAGATGAATCTACTTTTATATCCTTTTTAATTCAATATCCGCTCCGTAAACTGTCCGCTTGCCTGCCATCACCCGGAGCCACCATGAGCCTGAAATTGCCCGCCGGCGTCGCCATCGACGCACCTGTCGAAGCCGGTTTCGAGACTGTCCTCACGCATGACGCCCTGGCCCTGGTGGCCGACCTGCATCGCGCCTTCGAGGGCCGCCGCCAGGAGCTGCTGGCGGCCCGCGCCGTCCGCGCCCAGCGCCTGGACCAGGGCGAGAAGCCGGATTTCCTGCCGGCCACGCGCGACGTCCGCGAAGGCGACTGGACCATCGCCCCCTTGCCCAAGGATCTCCTCTGCCGCCGCGTCGAAATCACCGGCCCGGTCGAGCGCAAGATGGTCATCAACGCCCTGAACTCGGGTGCCGACAGCTACATGACCGACTTCGAGGACTCCAACACCCCGAACTGGCACAACCAGATCAACGGCCAGATCAACCTGATGGCCGCCATCCGCCGCACCATCTCGCTGGAGCAGAACGGCAAGTCGTACAAGCTCAATGACAATCCCGCCGTGCTGCTGGTGCGCCCGCGCGGCTGGCACCTGGACGAAAAGCACGTCACGGTCGACGGCCAGCGCGTCTCCGGCGGCATCTTCGACTTTGCCCTGTATTTCTTCCACAACGCCAAGGAACTGCTGGCGCGCGGCTCCGGCCCGTACTTCTACCTGCCCAAGATGGAAAGCCATCTGGAAGCGCGCCTGTGGAACGACATCTTCGTGCGCGCCCAGAAGGCGCTGGGCATCGAGCAGGGCACCATCAAGGCCACGGTGCTGATCGAAACCATTCTCGCCGCCTTCGAGATGGACGAGATCCTGTTCGAACTGCGCGAGCACAGCGCCGGCCTGAACGCCGGCCGCTGGGACTACATTTTCAGTTGCATCAAGAAATTCAAGGTCGAGCGCGATTTCTGCCTGGCCGACCGCGCCAAGGTCACCATGACCTCGCCTTTCATGCGCGCCTACGCCTTGCTGCTGCTCAAGACCTGCCATCGCCGCAAGGCGCCGGCGATCGGCGGCATGAGCGCGCTGATCCCGATCAAGAGCGACCCGGTCAAGAACGAGCAGGCCATGGCCGGCATCCGCGCCGACAAGGCGCGCGACGCCACCGACGGCTACGACGGCGGCTGGGTCGCCCACCCGGGCCTGGTCGACGTGGCGATGGAGGAGTTCCGCAAGGTGCTCGGCGATGCGCCGAACCAGATCGGCAAGCAGCGTCCGGACGTCGCCGTCGCCGCCGCCGACCTGCTGGATTTCCAGCCGGAGGCGCCCATCACCGAAGCCGGCCTGCGCGCCAACATCAACGTCGGCATCCACTATCTGGGATCGTGGCTCGACGGCAATGGCTGCGTGCCGATCAACAACCTGATGGAGGATGCCGCCACGGCGGAGATTTCCCGCTCCCAGGTGTGGCAGTGGATCCGCTCGCCCAAGGGCGTGCTGGAAGGCGGCGGCAAGGTCACGGCCGACCTGGTGCGCAAGCTCATCCCCGAGGAACTGGCCAAGGTCCACGAAGTCGCCGGTTCCAGCAAGGCCTACGACCGCGCCGCCCGGATCTTCGAGCAGATGAGCACCCAGGACGATTTCGCCGAATTCCTGACCTTGCCACTGTACGAGGAAATCTGAGCTTGCCTCAAGAGGGCGGGCGCCCGGCCGACCTGGGCGCCTCGTCCTGGTCCGTGGCCGCGTTCCGGCCCGTGGCCTCGCCCTGGCTCGTCGCCTAGTCCTGGCTCGTCGCCTAGTCCTGGCTCGTAGCTTCGTCCTGGCCCGTGGTCGCGTCCCGCCCGTGCCGGTAGGCGATCCAATCCGTCGCCGGCGTGGCCACGGCCTCGGCGGTCCAGGCGGGATCGATGGGGTAATAGAAGCAGTCCAGGAAGCCCGCCGCTACTCCGCCCCCGGCCGGCGGCTCGGCCCACACCCGGACCCGCCGCCGCAGGAAGCACGACCCGCCCGCCGGGTCGATCTCCTCGATTTCATCCATCAGCGCCAGCAGCGCTTCCCCCGCACCGGCTTCCCCCGCTTCATAGACATCGCCCACGATGTCCCGCCCCCGGCCGTCCGGCAGCAATCCAGGCCAGTCGCCGAAGTCATACAGCGTCCCCCGCACGGTCCCCCGGCCCGCCAGGCGCGGCGCGGGCAGGCCCCGCCGCGCCGCCGCCCGGGCCAGGTCGTTGATTTCCCCCGCCCGCAGCGTCCCGTAGACAAAAACATATATGCTCACCGGTGTGCTCTCCTGTCGCTGCGCGCCCCGGCATTCGCGCTGAAACGGCCCGGCCCGCTCATGCAATGTCCCTGGACCGCACAGGGTCTTGAAAACGGCCATCCAGCCCGCATTTGCTGATCATCGAGCCGGCCATCCCAGGCCGGATGTCCAACTCCCTTTTCGACGCCCGCCGTCACGGACAGCCTAACGGCCGTCGTGTCCCTGGGGCCAAAGCGAACATTATGCGATTCGACAAGCTGACCACCAAATTCCAGCAAGCCCTGGGCGATGCGCAAAGCCTGGCCGCCCGCAACGACAACCAATACATCGAGCCCCTGCACGTGCTGTCCGCCCTGCTGTCCGATCCCGACAGCGGCGCCACCAGCCTGCTGGCGCGCGCCGGCGTGGCCGTCAACCGGCTGCAGCCCGCCATCGACCAGGCGCTGCAGAACCTGCCGCAGGTGCAGGGCGAAGGCAACGTCCAGGTCGGCCGCGACCTGCAGGCCGTGCTGACCCGCACCGACAAGGAAGCGGCGCGTCGCGGCGACACCTATATCGCCAGCGAGCTGTTCTTGCTGGCGCTGGCCGAGGACAAGGGCGAGGCCGGCCGCATCCTGCGCGAAGCGGGCTTGCAGAAGAAGGCCCTGGAAGCGGCCGTCGACGCCGTGCGCGGCGGCGAGAGCGTGCAGGGCGCCGAAGGCGAGTCCAACCGCCAGGCCCTGGCCAAGTACACGATGGACCTGACCCAGCGCGCCCGCGAAGGCAAGCTGGACCCGGTCATCGGCCGCGACGACGAAATCCGCCGCACCATCCAGATCCTGCAGCGCCGCACCAAGAACAATCCCGTGCTGATCGGCGAACCGGGCGTGGGCAAGACCGCCATCGTCGAAGGCCTGGCCCAGCGCATCGTCAACGACGAAGTGCCGGAAAGCCTGCGCGGCAAGCGCGTCCTGTCGCTGGACATGGCCGCGCTGCTGGCGGGCGCCAAGTTCCGCGGCGAGTTCGAGGAACGCCTGAAGGCCGTGCTCAAGGAGCTGGCGCAGGACGACGGCAGCAACATCGTCTTCATCGACGAGCTGCACACCATGGTCGGCGCCGGCAAGGCCGAGGGCGCGATGGACGCGGGCAATATGCTCAAGCCCGCGCTGGCGCGCGGCGAGCTGCACTGCATCGGCGCGACCACGCTGGACGAATACCGCAAGTACCTGGAAAAGGACGCCGCGCTGGAGCGCCGCTTCCAGAAGGTGCTCGTGGGCGAACCCGACGTCGAATCGACCATCGCCATCCTGCGCGGCTTGCAGGAGCGCTATGAGCTGCACCACGGCGTGGAGATCACCGACCCGGCCATCGTCGCCGCGGCCGAGCTGTCCAACCGCTACATCACCGACCGCTTCCTGCCCGACAAGGCCATCGACCTGATCGACGAGGCGGCGGCGCGCATCCGCATGGAAATCGATTCCAAGCCGGAAGTGATGGATCGCCTGGACCGCCGCATCATCCAGTTGAAGATCGAACGCGAAGCGGTGAAGAAGGAATCCGACGACGCTTCCAAGCGCCGCCTGAACGCGATCGAGGAAGAGCTGGAAAAGCTCCAGCGCGAGTACAACGACTACGAGGAAATCTGGAAGGCGGAAAAGGCCGCCGTGCAAGGCAGCCAGGCCATCAAGGAAGAGATCGAGCAGGTGCGCGCCGAGATGGCCGAGCTGCAGCGCAAGGGGCAGTTCGACAAGCTGGCGGAACTGCAATACGGCAAGCTGCCGGAGTTGGAAGCGCGCCTGAAGTCGGCCGAAAGCGGCGCCGAAAAGGCCGAGGCGGAGCCGGGCCGTCCACGTCTGCTGCGCACCCAGGTCGGCGCCGAGGAAATCGCCGAAGTGGTGTCGCGCGCCACGGGCATCCCCGTGTCGAAGATGATGCAGGGCGAGCGTGAAAAGCTGCTCGGCATGGAAGACTTCCTGCATCGCCGCGTGGTGGGGCAGGACGAGGCCGTGCGCCTGGTGTCCGACGCCATCCGCCGTTCGCGGGCCGGCTTGTCCGATCCGTCGCGTCCTTACGGCTCCTTCCTGTTCCTGGGCCCGACGGGCGTGGGCAAGACCGAGTTGACGCGCGCGCTGGCCGAGTTCCTGTTCGATTCGGAGGAGCATCTCATCCGCATCGACATGAGCGAGTTCATGGAGAAGCATTCGGTGGCTCGCCTGATCGGCGCGCCTCCGGGCTACGTGGGCTACGAGGAAGGCGGGTATCTGACCGAGGCGGTGCGGCGCAAGCCCTACAGCGTGATCCTGCTCGACGAAGTCGAGAAGGCGCACCCGGATGTCTTCAACGTGCTGCTGCAAGTGCTGGACGACGGCCGCCTGACCGACGGCCAGGGGCGCACGGTGGACTTCCGCAACACGGTCGTGGTGATGACGTCGAACCTGGGTTCGCAGCACATCCAGTCGATGGCGGGGCAGCCCTATGAAGTCATCAAGGAAGTCGTGTGGGACGAACTCAAGCAGGCTTTCCGGCCCGAGTTCCTGAACCGTATCGACGAGGTGGTGGTGTTCCACGGCCTGGCCGCGCAGCACATCGAATCGATCGCGCGCATCCAGCTCAAGCGCCTGGGCGAGCGTTTGGAGAAGCAGGAAATGCGCCTGGAGATCAGCGACGCCGCGCTCAAGGAAATCGCGCGCGCGGGCTTCGATCCGGTGTTCGGCGCGCGTCCCTTGAAGCGCGCGATCCAGCAGCAGATCGAGAACCCGGTCGCCAAGCTGATCCTGGAGGGCCGCTTCGGTCCGCGCGACGTGGTGCCGGTGGACGTGCGCGACGGCAAGCTGGTGTTCGAACGCACCTTGCAGTAAGCAGCAAGAGCAGTAAACAGCAGGCAGTAAGCAGCAGGCAGTAAGCAGCAGGCAGTAAGCAGCAAGCGAAGGCGGCGGCCTGGCCCGCCGCCTTCGTCCCGCCCGGAAAAGATCGGGACCGTCTTTTGGCGGTCCCGATTTTTTTTGCAGAGCCTGGGCAGTATCGGCATCAACTGGCGCGGGCGTCCTCGATGATCATGTCCGACGCTTTTTCGCCGATCATGATCGCGGGTGCGTTCGTGTTGCCCGATGCGGGGGTGGGAATGATCGAGCAATCGGCCACCCGCAGGTTGGCCGCGCCACGATCGCGCATCAAGGTTCGACCGGCGGCGGTTTTGCGAAATGGCTCGCTCCCGGCGCGGCCGATCTTCAGAAAATTCCTATTGGCGATTCGGCATCCGGAGCCGCCTGTCGCCCGCCGATGTGGAAATTTCTCATGGGTCGGAAGGCACCGACATGGTCTCATGACGCCACGCGATCCATGGCGGATCCTCTCTCCGTCGCCGCCTGGCCATGGATCGCGATTGCCTCCCGCCGCCGCGGTGGACCCGAGGCAATATCCTGTGCCCCCGGGGTTCCCTCGCCCCGGGGTTTTTTTTGCCGCCGGGCCGCCAAGGGAGGCCCACCCCCTACCCGCTCCGCGGGCCCCCTCAAGGGGGCGGCGTTGGCGGACCGGCAAAGCCGGCTCCGCTACGCCCTGGATGAATACCGAGGCTTGCGCCCGGCCTTTTTTGCCGCCGGGCCGGGCGCCCCAAGGTGAGAACGTGTATGGAAGGGTACTTGGGCAACAGGTTTACGGGGACATGGGTAACAGCTTGATCAGGCTGCTTCATGGTCCTCGGATCGATTGTCGCTGCGGGTGTGCAGACCGCAGCTTTGGCCGCGGCGCAGCGCAGCATCGAGCAGCAGCGCGGCCGCATCCAGCAGATTGCGCAACGCCAGGGCGTCTGGCGCAGACGTGACGGCGGGCATGCCGGACAGAGAATCGCGGAAATGAAGCGATGCGCATTGGTCTCGCAAAGCCTGCACCGTCTGCCGGGCGATACGCAGGTCGTGGGCATTGCGCACGATGCCCGCGCCCTGCCACATCGCCTCGGCGAGCTGTCGGCGCAGCGTGGCGTACGAGGTTGCGCCGGCCGCATGTGCAGGGGGGGCAGCATGCGGCGGCGGAGGCTGCGTCGCATCGGGCCAGCCCGCCATGGCGGGTTTCCCCGTCGCCAGGGCGATCATGTCGCAGGCAGCGGCATGGCCCATGACCACGCATTCCAGAAGCGAATTGCTGGCCAGCCGGTTGGCGCCGTGCAGGCCGGTGCAGGCGTTTTCGCCCACGGCATACAGACCCGGCAAGGCGGTGCGGGCGCGTAGGTCGGTGACAATGCCACCGCAGGCGTAGTGCGCCACGGGCGCCACGGGAATCGTCTGGCGCGTGATGTCGATGCCGTGGCGCAGGCACTCGGCCAGGATGTTCGGGAAGTGCCGGTGCAGGAATTCACTGCCCTTGTGGCGCATGTCCAGGTGCACGCAGGGCAGGCCGTGACGCTGCATTTCGTGGAAGATGGCGCGAGCCACCACGTCGCGAGGGGCGAGCTCGGCACGGGCATCGTGCGCGGGCATGAAGTGCGTACCGTCGGGCAGGCACAGCAGGCCGCCTTCGCCGCGCAGGGCTTCGGAAATCAGAAAACCCGCGGCATCGGGAGCGTACAGCCCGGTGGGATGAAACTGCACGAATTCCAGATCGCGCACGGCGCAGCCTGCTCGCCAGGCCATTGCCACGCCGTCTGCCGTGGCCGACGGCGGGTTGGTGGTGCGCGGGTAGAGCTGCCCCATGCCGCCCGTGGCCAGTACCACGCGCGGTGCCAGCAGCAGGCGGTGGCATGCACGGCGCAGATCCTGCGCCCACACGCCCTGGCAGATGCGCGAATCCGCCAGGGTGGGCGATACGGTATGCAGGTCGATGGCGGCGTGATGCTCCAGGACGTCGATGTTGCCTGATCGGTCGATCCGCTGCCACAGACTGTCCATGATGGCCTTGCCGGTGGCATCGGCTGCGTGGGCGATGCGGCGGTGGCTGTGGCCGCCTTCGCGGGTGAGGTGCAGGCCGCTGCCGTCGTCCAGCAGCGTGAATGGCACGCCCTGTTGCCGCAGCCACGCCAGCGCCTGGGGAGCATTCGCCAGAATGTGCCGTACGCTGTGCTCGTCACACAGCCCGGCGCCAGCCGCCAGGGTGTCCTGGATGTGGCTGTCCAGACTGTCCTGGGCATCCACGACGGCGGCAATGCCTCCCTGGGCGCGGCTGCTGGCGCATTCGGCGCGGGCGTCCTTGAGCAGCAGAACGACGCGCCAGTGCGCGGGCAGTTGCAGGGCAACGCTCAGGCCCGCCAGTCCGGCGCCTACGATGATGGCGTCGCAATGCAGGGTGTCTTCAGCGGCCGCGGGGGCGTGGGCGATGGGCATCAGGCGGCTCCCACATGGCTGAACAGGGCGCCGTCCTGCTCCATGTCGCCGCTGGTCCGCACCCGGGTCTTGTGGGCGGCGGCGAAATCCAGCATGCGTTCGATCGGGCGGCGGGCGGCATCGGCCAGGCCGAGGTCGAGGTGGATTTCGCCCGTGCCCTGTTCCAGCGCTTGCGCCACGCCGGCCAGACCGTTCATCGCCATCCAGGGGCAAAGGGCGCAGCTCTTGCACGTGGCGCTGTTGCCTGCCGTGGGCGCGGCCAGGAATACCTTACCCGGCGCGCGCGCGCGCATCTCGTGCAGGATGCCCTGGTCGGTGGCGACGATGAAGTGAGTGGCATCCAGTTCGATAGTGGCTTGAATCAAGCGCGAGGTGGACCCCACCACATCGGCCTGCGCCACCACGGCCTCGGGCGATTCCGGGTGAACCAGCACCTTGGCATGCGGATATTCCGCGCGCAGGCATTCCAGTTCGTAGCCCTTGAACTCGTTGTGCACCATGCAGGAGCCTTGCCAGAGCAGCATGTCCGCGCCGGTCTGCTTCTGAATATAGCGGCCCAGATGCCGGTCGGGCGCCCAGAGAATTTTCTCGCCGCGCCCGTGCAGGTGGGCGACGATCTCCAGCCCGATGGAGGAGGTCACGACCCAATCGGCCCGCGCCTTCACCGCCGCGCTGGTATTGGCGTAGACCACTACAGTGCGGTCGGTGTGGGCGTCGCGGAATTGCGCGAACTCATCGGCGGAGCAACCCAGGTCCAGCGAGCAATTGGCTTCCAGGTCCGGCATGAGCACGCGCTTGTGCATGCCCAGAATCTTGGCGGTTTCGCCCATGAAGCGCACCCCGGCCACCACGATGGTGCCGGCGTGGTGGTCGCGCCCGAAGCGGGCCATTTCCAGCGAGTCCCCCACGCAGCCGCCGGTTTCGCGCGCCAGTTCCTGCAAGTCGGCATCGACGTAGTAATGCGCCACCAGCACGGCCTTTTCACGTTGCAACAGGTGGCGAATGCGCGCGCGTAGCGCCTCTCGCTCGGCCTCATGCAAGGCTGCCGGAACCCGTGCCCAAGCCCGGCCGACGGCCGAACAGGCCGTGCCCCCTGTTGTTTCAGGCGCCGGTTCCAGCGTGATCGACTTCAGGCTCGGATGATCGTAGTCGAACCATTTCCGGGAGGCTTCACTGCTGACGGGACGAGGCATGAATTTATCTCCGGCATATATGCTCGTTTAGAGCATTAATGGGTCAAAAAAAACGGCGGCGCCTCGCTGTCCAACCAGAAGCGTGGCAATGAGGGAACTTGGCGCAGCGTGTGCCGAGTCTGCATCGCGGATAGATGATGCGCGACAGGTGAACGACATAATACACTCAATTTGAGCATAATTTACGGAAACGCTTGTTTGTTCAACCTGGCTTGTTTGTTCCACCTGGTTAGATGCCGCCTCGAACCGCGTGGGGCCGACTCAAGCTCGAAGGCCTGAGCCCGGTGCAATACCGAGTTCAGGCCTTCGGGCTCCCGTTTCTGACCGTCCAACTTCTGGGGGCGCGTTCCCACGCCATCGGCGCGGAGACCTGTTCGCCGATGTCCCGTTGCCGGATCAGATCAGCAGTTCGATGACGAAGGGACCCTTGCGCTTGTTGGCGGCGGCGAAGAGGTCGGCGAGTTGTTCCATGTTCTGCGCCTGGGCCGCTTCCACCCCCATGCCGTTGGCCAGCTTGACCCAGTCCAGCGCCGGGCGCGTCAGGTCCAGCATGTCCATCGCGGTCTTGCCCGCGGCGGCGCCGACGCCGGCCAGTTCGCCCAGCAGGATGGCGTACTTGCGGTTGGCCAGGATCACCGTGGTGACGTCCAGCTTCTCGCGCGCCTGCGTCCACAGCGCCTGCAAGGAATACATGGCCGAGCCGTCGGCCTGCAAGGACACCACGCGCCGGCCCGGCGCGGCGATCGCGGCCCCCGTGGCCAGGGGCAGCCCGTTGCCGATGGCGCCGCCGGTGATCTGCAGCCAGTCGTGCGGCGCGGCGTTGGCCGTGCCGGGGTAGAAGGCGCGGCCGAAGCTCACGCCCTCGTCGACGATGATGGCGTGGTCCGGCAGCAGGGCCGTGACGGTCTGCGCCACCGCTTCCGAGGTGACGGCGCCGCGCGCCGGCTCCATCTTCACCCGTTCCGCCGCCGGCGCGGCCTCATGGGCGGCCAGCATGTCCGCCAGGCGGGCCAGGGCCTCGCCCTGGTCCTGTTCGGGACGGCTGAGGACGTGGATCTGGCAATCCTCGGGATAGAGCAGGGCGGGCTTGTCGGGATAGGCGAAGAAGGCCACCGGCGCCTTGGCGCCGACCAGGATCAGGTGCTTGACGCCCTTGAGCGCGGCCAGCGCCGGCTCGACGGCATAGGGCAGCCGGGCGATCGCCTGGCGGCCGGCGCCGCGTTCGATACGGCGGTTGGAGGTCGGCGCCATCATGCGGGCGCCGGTCTTCTGCGCGATGCGGCCGGCCACGGCCAGCGGGCTTTCGCGCAGCGCGTCATTGCCCATGAACAGCACGGCCGGTTCGCCGGTGCGCAGGATGCGCGCCACGGCGCTCAGCACGCCTTCGTCCACCGTGGGCGCGGGCGGAATGTCCAGGGCCTCGGCGACGACGCCGCCGGGATTCCAGCAGGTGTCCGAGGGGGCGATCAGCGTGGCGATCTGGCCGGGCGAGGTGCGCGCGGCCTGCACCGCCGCGGCGGCGTCGCGGCCGATGGTCGCGGCCGTGCTGGACGTGCGGGTCCAGGCGGACACCGGACGCGCCCAGCCTTCGGTGTCGGCCGTCAGCGGCGCGTCCAGCGGACGGTGGTGCGTCGCCTGGTCGCCGACGATATTGACGATGGACGAATTCGCGCGGCGCGCGTTGTGCAGGTTGGCCAGGCCATTGGCCAGGCCGGGGCCGCAGTGCAGCAGGGTGGCGGCGGGGCGGTCCGCCATGCGGGCGTAGCCGTCGGCGGCGCCGGTGACCACGGTCTCGGCCAGCGCCAGCACGCAGCGCATGCCGGGGATGCGGTCGAGCGCGGACACGAAGTGCATTTCGCTCGTGCCGGGGTTGGCAAAGCAGGTATCGATGCCGCTCTTGAGCAGCGTATGGACGAGACTTTCGGCGCCGTTCATTCCTTCCTCATCGTCATGGGCGTAAAAAACCAGCCAGAGTGTACGCTCCCGCGTAACCCGTCATGGACGCGGACGAGGAATGCGGGGCGGACGGCGGCGAGAATGCGGCGCCAGAAGACGCCAGATGCGGGCAGATAGGGAACAGATCCGCCGCGTAGGCGCTTTCTTCGGGGTTTACCCTTGAATCTCTTCTTCGTTCACCAGGCCTTCGCGGCCATAGAACTTCACGCCGATGTGGATGCGGTCGCGGCCCTGGGCGCGGCGATGGCGGTTGGTGTCGCGCAGCGAGTAGACGCAGCCGCAATACTCCTGCTGGTAGAAATTCTCGCGCTTGCTGATCTCGATCATGCGCTGCGAGCCGCCGCCCTTGCGCCAGTTGTAGGTCCAGTAGACCAGCTCGGGATAGCGCGCGGCCGCGCGTTCGCCGCAGCCGTTGATCTGGTTCATGTCCTTCCAGCGCGAGATCCCCAGCGAACTGGTGATGGTGTCGAAGCCGTGCTCGTGCGCGTACAGCGCGGTCCGCTCGAAACGCATGTCGAAGCAGGCGGTGCAGCGCTCGCCGCGTTCGGGCGCGTCTTCCATGCCCTTGACCCGCTCGAACCAGTTGTCCATGTCGTAGTCGGCGTCGATGAACTCGATGCCATGCTGCTCGGCGAAGCGGATGTTCTCCTGCTTGCGGATCTCGTATTCCTTCACCGGATGGATGTTCGGGTTGTAGAAATAGATGGCGTAGTCGATGCCGGAGGCCTGCATGGCTTCCATCACTTCGCCCGAACAGGGCGCGCAGCAGGAGTGCAGCAGCACCTTGCGGCGTCCTTCAGGCAACTGGAGTTTGGGGCGGACGAATTCGGACATGGCGGTACCGGGACGGGGAAGGGCGCGAGCCGGGACGGAGTTCCCGCGCCGGCTGGGGCCAAACGCCTATTTTACGACGCGGCGCGGATTCCGCTGTTCCGGCGCCCGGATCCCCGCCTAATCCCCCGCCTGGTCCCCCAGCACCTGGTTCCAGAGCTCCGTCACCGCCGCCCGCTCCTGCGCCAGCGTGTCCGGCGCCACGCGGGCCTTTTCCTGGCCTTGCAGCCGCATCGCGTGCTGGACGCGCCGCAGCGTGCGATAGGCGTTGCCGGCGCGCGTGGCCAGGTCGTGATCCAGCAGCCCGGCCCCGGCGGCCAGGCGCAGCAGGGTGATATTGCCCAGGTTCTCCGCCAGCACCGGATGCGCCGCCGCCTGCGTCAGCACCAGGTACTGCGTGACGAATTCCACGTCCACCATGCCGCCGCGGTCGTGCTTGACGTCGAACTTGCCGCTGGTGTTCGGATGGCCGGCGCTGATCTTCTCGCGCATGGCGCGCACGTCGGCCCGCAGCGTGGGAACGTCGCGCGGCGCCAGCAGGATCTCGCGCCGCACGGCCTCGAAGCGCGCGCCCACCTCGGCGTCGCCCGCCGCATGGCGCGCGCGGGTGAGGGCCTGGTGTTCCCAGGACCAGGCGTGCTTGCGCTGGTATTCGGCGAAGGCCTCCACCGACACCGCCAGCAGCCCCGCGTCGCCGTCCGGCCGCAGCCGCAGGTCGATTTCGTACAGGCGGCCCGACGAGGTCATGGTGGACAGCCAGGACGTCATGCGCCGCCCCAGCTTGGCGTAGACCTCGGGCGCGTCCTCGCGCGGATCGTCGAACAGGAAGACCAGGTCCAGGTCGGAGGAGTAGCCCAGTTCCTTGCCGCCCAGCTTGCCGTACGCCACCACCGCGAAACGCGGCTGCGCGTCCGCTTGCCGGTTGACCAGGGGCCAGACGCGGCGGATGGTTTCGGCCAGCAGCATGTCGGCCAGCGCCGACAACTGGTCGGCCAGCTTTTCCACCGTCAGTTCGCCCTCCAGGTCCTGCGCCAGCAACTGGAAGCTGGCCTGGCGCTGCACGTCGCGCATCAGGTTCATCTGGCGCTCGACGTCGGGGCTGCCGTCGGGCAGCACGCAGGCATCGAGATCGGCGGCCAGTTGGCGGCCGATCTGCTGGAAGTCCAGCGATTCGAAGAGCGTGCGCCAGTCGATCAGGCTGTCGAGCAGCAGCGGATGCTGGGTCAGGTATTGGGCGGCCCAGGGGCTGGCGGCCATCATGCGGGCCACGCGCGCCAGGGTGTCCGGGTACTCGGCCAGCAGCGCCAGGTAGGCGCTGCGCTGGGCCACCTGCTCGATGAGATCGAACAGGCGCACCGTGGCGGCCGCCGGCGCGTCGGTGCGCGCGGCCGCCTGCACGGCCGCAGGCAGCAGCGTTTCCAGGCGGCGCCGGCTGGTCTCCGGCAGGCTGCGCACGCGATGGCTGCCCAGCAGCGAGGCGGCGCGCGCCGCCAGTTCCGGCCCCTGCTCGCCGAACAGTTCGTGGATCTGGTCGAGCAGGGCGCTTTCCATGTCCGCACCGGGCTCGGCACGGCTGGTTTCTCCCTGGCCGGCCTCGTCCACGCCCGCCATGCCGAAGGCGTTGCGGAAGGTGTCGGCGACGAAGGCGCGATGCGCCGCCAGGCTGCTTTCGAAATCCTCGGGCGTCATGCCGAGCGCGCGCGCCAGGGCGGCGCGCGGTTCGGGATCGGCCGGCAGCAGGTGGGTCTGTTCGTCCTCGCGGTATTGCAGGGCGTGCTCGGCGCGGCGCAGGAAATGGTAGGCCGCTTCCAGCCGCTCGGCGTCGTCCGCCGGCAGGATGCCGGCGTCGCGCTGCGCGTGCAGGGCGGCCAGCAGCCCGCGGTCGCGCAAGGCCGGCATGCGGCCGCCGCGGATCAACTGCGAGAGCTGGACCACGAATTCGATTTCGCGGATGCCGCCGTCGCCCAGCTTGATGTTCAGCGCGCTGTCCATGCCGTTGCGGCCCAGGGCGCGCCGCTGCCAGTCCAGGCGGATGCGCTCGCGCAGGGCGCGCAGGGCGGCGAGCGCGTCGAAGTCGAAGTACTTGCGGTAGACGAAGGGGATGCGCAGGCTTTCCATCTGGCGCAACTGGGCTTCGCTGTCGCTGCCCGCGAAAGCCTGGGCCGGGATGGCGCGCGCCTTCAGCCAGGCGTAGCGTTCCCACTCGCGGCCCTGGCCGACCAGGTAGAGCTCGAAGGCGTCCAGGCTCCAGGCCAGCGGGCTGCCGTCGCCGTCGGGCCGCAGCCGCAGGTCGGTGCGGAAAACGTGGCCATGCGCATCGATTTCCGACAACACCGGCATCATGCGCCGGGTGAGGCGGCCGTAGAACTCGTGATAGCTGAGCTTGCGCGGTCCCGGCGTCTCGCCTTCCTCGCCGTAGAGCATGACCAGGTCGATGTCGGAGGACACGTTCAGTTCGCCGCCGCCCAGCTTGCCCATGCCCATGATGAGCATTTCCTGCGGCTTGCCGGTGGCCGGATCGACGGGCACGCCGTGCGTCTCGGCAAGCTCGGCGGCCACGCTGCGGTAGGCCTCGGCGATCGCCAGGTCGGCTAGGCCGGTCATGGCGCCGACGACTTCCTCCAGGGGCGCCAGGCCGGCCAGGTCGCGCACGATGAGCATGCAGAAGACCCGTTCGCGCAGTTGGCGCAACACGGCGCGGCAGGTCGCCACCGGGAGTGCCGGGGCATTCGCTGCGTTCGCTGCGTTCGCTGCGCCGCCGGCTACCGGGCTGCCCGCCGCGCCGGCCAGTTCGTCACGCCAGCGCATCAGCGCCGCTTGGTCGACGGCCTGCCTTGCATGCTCGCGCAGCCACTCGGCCAGTTCGGGATAAGCTTCCAGGCGGCGGCGCAGGTAACCGGACCACGCGAGCGCGGGGGCGAAGAGCGGGTCGGAGGCGGGATCGAAGGGAGGGGCTGCGGACATGGCTAGTAAAGAGTTACGTAGACGCCGACAGGCGTTACGCAGACGCCGGTAGGCATTTCAGGTATAAGGGGACGATACCGCAAGACTATCGCTCCCGCTCAGTTTCCCGTGCATTTTTCCTTCAAAATCCTGCGCATCCTCATGTGGATCGTCTGGGCCGTGTATTTCGTCGCGGCCGTGGCCTTGCTCGGCATGCGCTATCTCGTGCTGCCGCGCATCGACCAATGGCGGCCGCAGATCGAGGAGTACACCAGCCAGGCCATCGGCGCGCGCGTGGAGATCGGCGAGATCTCGGCCGACTGGTATGGCCTGAACCCACGACTGAACCTGGGCGACGTGCGGATCTACGAAGCCCCCGCGGCGAGCGGCCATGGCGGCTCGCCTGCCGACGGTTCCTTGGCGGGCGCCTCATCGACGGGCGGATCATCCGCAGTTGGCGAATCGGCACGCGGCCAACAGGCGGGCAACGCACCGGCGGCCGCCGCACCCGGCGCGGAGGCTGGCCCCGCTCCCGCCTATCCCCCCGGCACGCCCTTCATTTCCGCGCCGACCACGCCCGTCCTGAGCTTGCCCTCCGTGCAGGCCGTGGTCGCCTGGCGCAGCCTGTTCGACCGCGTGCCGCGCCTGGTCAGCCTGCGCGCCGACGGCCTGGACCTGACGCTGCGGCGCGATCGCGACAATCGCCTGTGGGTGGCCGGCCAGGCCGTCGACCTGGGCGCCCACGACGACGGGCCATTGCTCGACACCCCCGCCGTGCGCTGGCTGGCCCGCCAGCACGAAATCGCCTTGAAGCACGTCACCGTGCGTTGGCAGGACGAGCTGCGCGGCACCCCGGACCTGGTCGTGCGCGACGCCAGCCTCGCCGTGCTCAACGGCCTGCTCACGCACCGCTTCGCGCTGCGCGCCCAGTTGCCGCCCGCCCTGGGCCGCAGCGTGGACCTGCGCGCCGAACTCGAACGTTCCCTGTTCGTGCGCGACGGCCGCAACCTGGACAATTGGCACGGGCAGGTCTACGGCGAAGTCGTCGACGTCGATCCGGCGGCCTGGTCGCCCTGGGTCCGGTTGCCGCCGACCGGCGGGCGGCTGGCGGCGCGCGCCTGGCTCCAGGTGGACGGCAGGCGCCTGGGCAGCGTGACGGGCGACGTGTTCGCGCGCGGCGTGGGATGGCAATGGGGCGGCGACGCCAAGGTGGCCGCGGACAGCGTGCGGCTGCACGTCGACGGCCTGCCCGGCGACGTCTGGAACCGCGTGCAAGGCCTGGCGATGTCGCAGAGCGGCGGCGCGCCGTCGCAGCGGCCGTCTCCCCTGGGCGCGGCGGCCGCCGTGCCCAAAGGCCTGGCGCTGCAAGTGCAGGCCCGTTCCGTGATCGCGGACTTGCCGGGCGTGTTGCAGGAGTCGCACCTCGCGCTCGACCGGCTCGACCTCGACGCGGTGGCGCGCCGGGGCGACGACGACGTCCTGGGCGTCGACGTGCGGCAGGCGGCCGTGCGCAACGCGGACCTGGACCTGAGCCTGCAAGGCCATTGGCGCGAGGCCGGCAAGACGCTGGCCGGCACCGCCGACCTGACCGGCAAGCTCGCGCGCTTGCGCTTGGACGCCCTCTACCGCTATCTGCCGATGACCGTCACCGAGGAAGCGCGCGACTGGCTGCAGCGCGGCCTGCGCGCGGGCGACGCGCACGATGCCGGGATCGTGATCCAGGGCGACCTGGACGACTTCCCCTTCACGCAGCCGGCGGCGAGCGGCAAATTCCACATCGGCGGAACCTACGCCGGCGCCACCGTGGACTACGCGCCCGCCCAGGACAAGCGCAAGGGCTGGCCGGCGGTGGCGGGCCTGAACGGCAACTTCGCCATCGATGGCGCGGCGTTGACGATGGACGCCGCGCCCGGCGGCATCCTGCAACCGCCCGATGACGGCGCCGTGCCGATCGCGCTGCACGGCATCAAGGCCGCCATCCCGAACATGGAGCACCATGCCGAGCTGTCCCTCGACGCCGAGACCAGCGGACCGCTCGCCACCTATCTGGCGACGACCAGGGCGTCGCCCCTGGGCGGACTCCTGAACAACCTGCTGGACGATGCGCGCGGCACGGGCGACGCCAGCCTGGCGATGGCCCTGCGCGTTCCCCTGCTGCATCCGGAAGAGACCAAGGTCGACGGCACGGTCAGTTTCAACAACAACGAATTCGCCATGTTCCCGCAGTTGCCGCCGCTCCAGCAAGTGCGCGGCCAACTGGCGTTCACGGAACAGGACGTGAGCGCCCGCGCGCTGCAGGGCCAGATCCTGGGCGGCCCGCTGCGCATCGACGGCAGCCTGCTGGACAGCCGCAACGGCCTGCGCTTCCAGGGAACGCTCAATGGCGCCTCCCTGTCGCAACTGTTCCGCGCCAAATCCATGGCGCGCATCAGCGGCAAGACGGACTACCGCGCGCGCCTGCTCTACCTGCCGGGGGGCAACATCGACGTCTCGCTGGAGTCCGACCTGGTGGGGCTGGCGCTGGACATGCCGGCGCCGGTCGGCAAGCGCGCCGCCACCGCGCTGCCGCTGAAACTGCAGTGGAGTCCGGCGCAGACGCCGGGCGCGCGCAACCGGGTCTGGCTGACGGGCAGCGTGGGGCAGAACATCAATGTGCTGCTGGAGCGCGACCCGGCGGATCGCCGCGCGTATTTCGCGCGGGGCGCGGTCGGCGCCAACCTGCCGGCGACCTTGCCCGACCAGGGCTTCACCCTCAAGCTGAACCTGCCGGAACTCGACGCGGATGCCTGGCAGGACCTGATCGACGGTTTCGCGCCGACGCCCGCGCCGGCCTCCGCCAGGGGCGCCGCCACGCGCCGCGCAGCGGCCGCCGGTCCGTCCCAGCCCCTGCTGCCGCCCGTCAACCTGATCGTCGTGCAGACGCCCACCCTGCACATGTCCGGCCTGACCTTGAACGACCTGACCTTGAACGCCGCGCGGCCGGTCGATATGCAATGGCGGGTGGATATCCAGTCGCGCCAGGCGGCCGGCTCCCTGTCCTGGCGCGAAGCCTCGGGCAGCGTGGCCGGCAAGGTGACCGGGCGCTTCAAGTACCTGTCCTTCGGCGACGAGAACGACAGCAACACGGCCAGCGATGCCCTGGCGAAGACCGACGAACTGTCGGACATTCCGGCCGTCGACCTGCAGGCGGATTCCTTGCGCCTGTACGGCAAGGACGTCGGCGCCTTGCAGGTGCTGGGCACCAACCTGGAACGCGGCCGCCGCTGGCAACTGGACAAGCTGCGCATCGCCAACGACGACGCCACGCTGGACGCCAAGGGCGCATGGCGGCTGAGCGGCGCGGAGCGCGGCCTGACCGTGGACGCGTCGGTCCAGTTCAAGGACGTCGGCAAGCTCCTGGCGCGCCTGGGCAAGCCGGACACCGTGGCCAACGGCAGCGGATCGACGTCGGGCACCCTGACCTGGAACGACCTGCCCTGGACGCATGACCTCGCGAACATCGAGGGCAAGGTCAAGGTCAGCCTGGACAAGGGGCGCTTCGTGCACGTCAACTCGCGCACCGCACGGCTGCTGGAGCTGTTGTCGCTGCAATCGGTGAACCGGCTGGCGCGCCTGGACTTCAATCCCGTCAACCTCTTGCGCGACGGCTTCCCCTTCGACACCATCCGCGGCCACATCGCCTTGTCCAAGGGCGTGGCCCATACCGAGGACTACAAGGTCGCCGGTCCGGTCGCCAGCATCATCCTGGCGGGCGACACCAACATCATCGACGAAACCTGGAACCTCAAGGCCGTCGTCGTCCCCAACATCGACGCCAGCGGCGCCGCCGTCGCCACCGCCTTCGTCAACCCCCTGCTAGGCCTGGGCGCCTTCCTCGGACAATTGATCCTCAAGCACCCCCTGGCCAGCGCCCTCACCAGCGAATACGCCGTCACCGGCAACTGGAACGACCCCAAAGTCGCCCCCATCGACTCCAGCCACAAACCCGACGCCACCCCCAAGTCCACCACCTCCCCCAGCGTCGAAGGCTAAGACAGGAAGGGCGAAGCCAACAAACAAGAAGGAAGAAGGCCCATGCAAAGCACAGGCCTAACACCTAACAAATCGAGACCGCAAAAAGCAAAAAGACCCGCGCAACGCACAGGTCTCCCCAATCGCAGACACCGCGGATCCGGCTTTGCCGGTCCGCCAGTGTCGCCCCCCCGGGGGGGCCGCGCTCCGCGCGGTAGGGGGGGGTCATTTTTTCATCATGTCGAAGAACTGGTCGTTCGTCTTCGTCGCGCGCATCTTGTCCAGGATGAACTCCATCGCCTGGATTTCGTCCATGTCGTGGATGAACTTGCGCAGCACCCAGGTCTTCTGCAGCAGATCCGGACGGATCAGCAGTTCTTCGCGGCGGGTGCCCGACTTGTTCAGGTTGATGGCCGGGTAGACGCGCTTCTCGGCGAGGCGGCGTTCCAGGTGCACTTCCGAGTTGCCGGTGCCCTTGAACTCTTCGTAGATGACTTCGTCCATCCGGCTGCCGGTTTCGATCAGCGCCGTGCCGATGATGGTCAGCGAGCCGCCTTCTTCCATGTTGCGCGCCGCGCCGAAGAAGCGCTTGGGACGCTGCAGGGCGTTGGCGTCGACGCCGCCGGTCAGCACCTTGCCCGAGGCCGGCACCACCGTGTTGTAGGCGCGCGCCAGGCGGGTGATCGAGTCGAGCAGGATCACCACGTCCTTCTTCAGTTCGACCAGGCGCTTGGCCTTCTCGATGACCATTTCGGCGACCTGCACGTGACGGGTGGCAGGTTCGTCGAAGGTCGACGCCACCACTTCGCCGCGCACCGTGCGCTGCATTTCCGTCACTTCCTCGGGACGCTCGTCCACCAGCAGGACGATCATCACCGCTTCGGGGAAGTTGGTGGTGATGGCGTGCGCGATGTGCTGCATCATCACCGTCTTGCCGGACTTGGGCGGCGCCACGATGAGCGCGCGCTGGCCGGCGCCGAGCGGGGAGAACACGTCCAGGATGCGGCCCGTCAGGTTCTCTTCGCTCTTGATGTCCCGTTCCAGCTTCATCACCCGGTTGGGGTGCAGCGGCGTCAGGTTCTCGAACATGATGCGATGCTTGATCGCCTCGGGCGCCAGGCCGTTGACCTTGTCCACCTTCACCAGCGCGAAATAGCGTTCGCCGTCCTTGGGCGTGCGCACTTCGCCTTCGATCGAGTCGCCGGTGTGCAGGTTGAAGCGGCGGATCTGCGACGGCGAGATGTAGATGTCGTCGGTGCTGGCCAGGTAGGAGGTTTCCGGCGAGCGCAGGAAACCGAAGCCGTCGGGCAGGACTTCGAGCACGCCGTCGCCGAAGATCTGCTCGCCCTGCTTGGCGCGCTTCTTCATGATGGCGAACATCAACTCCTGCTTGCGCAGGCGGTTGGCGTTCTCGATTTCCAGTTTGGCGGCCTGCTCGAGCAGTTGGGAGACGTGCTGCGCCTTTAGTTCATTCAGGTGCATTGGGGTGCTGTTGGGGGAGGAAAGAGGGGAGTGGGGCGGCGGGCCACGGACGGGCCCGCGCGAGAAAGGGAAAATTAACTCAGGGCGCCGTCGAGGAAGGCCGTCAACTGGGATTTCGACAGGGCGCCGACCTTGGTCGCGGCGGCCTGGCCGCCCTTGAACAGCATCAGCGTCGGAATGCCGCGGATGCCGTACTTGGCGGGCGTATCCTGGTTTTCGTCGACGTTGAGCTTGGCGATGGTCAGGCGGCCGTTGTATTCCTTGGCCACTTCTTCCAGGATGGGGGCAATCATCTTGCAGGGGCCGCACCAGGCAGCCCAGTAGTCCACCAATACGGGGACGTCGGACTTCAGGACATCGGCTTCGAAGCTGGCGTCGCTTACATGCTTGATTTGGTCGCTCATGGCGGTTTCTCGTTGGGTTTTTTCGCTGGGCGGCCGGCAGAACCGGCTGGGAAGGCGTATCGCGGATGGCTGGACAGGATGCGTCCGGCAGGCCTGTTGCCTGGGACACCTGCGAGTGACCAGGGGTTCCCTGGCGCTCATTTTCCCCTACATTGCCTGCGGCGGGAACTCCGCCGCGCTGCCTGCGCTCAAACCCGGCGTTTTTGAGTTGACAGGATTAAAGCATACCACTGTCCATACGAACAGGCTTCACCGGTTTTGTGTAGCATAAACGGCCTCGCGGTCCGGTGGGCCGGTCGTCCGGGGACGCCGCCGGCCCTGGGGACATGGTCTCCATGCCCGCAACGGCGCGCCCGGACCGGCTTGCACCGGGCCTTTCACTACCTCCGTCATACCGGGGCTGGTCAGACTGTGCGCATTCCACCGGAAGCCGCGCCAATCCTGAGCCTTTCCGTAAAATGTCGGTTTTTTTCCACAGATGTTGGGGATAACTTGGCCACACCACGTTACACCGAGTCGTCGATCCGGGTCCTGAAGGGCCTGGAGCCCGTGCGGCAACGCCCGGGCATGTACACCCGCACCGAAAATCCGCTGCACATCGTGCAGGAAGTCATCGACAACGCCGCCGACGAGGCCCTGGCGGGCAACGGCAAGCACATCCAGGTCACCTTGCACACCGACGGCAGCGTCTCCGTGGAGGACGACGGCCGCGGCATCCCGGTCGGCATGCACCCGGAAGAAAACGCGCCCGTGGTCGAGCTGGTCTTCACCCGCCTGCACGCCGGCGGCAAGTTCGACAAGCAGGGCGGCGGCGCCTACGCCTTTTCCGGCGGCCTGCACGGCGTCGGGGTCTCGGTCACCAATGCCCTGGCCACCCGCCTGGAGGTCACGGTCTGGCGCGACGGCGGCATCCACCGCATGGTCTTCCGCGACGGCGACGTGGCCGAGCCGCTGGCGCCGTTCACCGGCGTCGCGCGCAAGAAGTCCGGCACGCGGGTGCGCGTCTGGCCGGACGCCAGGTACTTCGATACCGCGCATATCCCGCTGGGCGAGCTGACCCACCTGCTGCGCAGCAAGGCCGTGCTGCTGCCCGGCGTCAAGGTCACCCTGACCACCGAGAAGACCGGCGAGGTCAAGACCTGGCTGTACGAGGACGGCCTGCGCGGCTACCTGACCGAGGCCCTGGGCGGCGCCGAGCTGATGGTGCCCATGTTCGAGGGCGCCCAGTACGCCGGCGCCGACCACGAAAGCTTCGCCGAGGGCGAGGGCGCCCAATGGGCGGTGGCCTGGGCCGAGGACGGCAACGTCGTGCGCGAGTCCTACGTCAACCTGATCCCCACGCCCGCCGGCGGCACCCATGAATCGGGCCTGCGCGAGGGCCTGTTCGGCGCGGTCAAGGGCTTCGCGGAATTGCACAGCCTGCTGCCCAAGGGCGTGAAGCTGCTGCCGGAAGACGTCTTCGCTCGCGCCAGCTTCGTGCTCTCGGCCAAGGTGCTGGACCCGCAGTTCCAGGGCCAGATCAAGGAACGCCTGAACAGCCGCGACGCCGTGCGCCTGGTGGGCGGCTTCGCCAAGGGCGCGCTGGATCTCTGGCTGCACAGCAACGTCGAATACGGCAAGAAGCTGGCCGAGCTGGCGATCCGCCAGGCCCAGGCGCGCGCCCGGTCCGCGCAGAAGGTCGAAAAGCGCAAGAGTTCCGGCGTGGCGGTGCTGCCCGGCAAGCTGACCGACTGCGAGTCGAGCGACGCCTCCCGCACCGAGGTCTTCCTGGTGGAGGGCGACTCGGCCGGCGGCTCGGCCAAGATGGGGCGCGACAAGGAATTCCAGGCCGTGCTGCCGCTGCGCGGCAAGGTGCTGAATTCCTGGGAGGTCGAGCGCGACCGCCTGTTCGCCAACAACGAAATCCACGACATCTCGGTGGCCATCGGCGTCGACCCGCACGGTCCGAACGACACGCCGGACCTGTCCGGTCTGCGCTACGGCCGCATCTGCATCCTCTCCGACGCGGACGTCGACGGCTCCCACATCCAGGTGCTGCTGCTGACGCTGTTCTACCGGCATTTCCCCAAGCTGGTCGAGGCCGGCAACGTCTATGTCGCCAAGCCGCCGCTGTTCCGCGTGGACGTGCCGGCCCAGGGCAAGCGCCCGCCGCGCAAGGTCTACTGCCTGGACGCCGGGGAGCTGGAGGCGGTGCAGGACAAGCTGCGCAAGGAAGGCGTGCGCGAAGGCGCCTGGAGCATCAGCCGCTTCAAGGGCCTGGGCGAAATGAGCGCGGAGCAGTTGTGGGAAACCACCATGAACCCGGACACCCGGCGCCTGCTGCCGGTGGGCTATGGCGAATTGACCGCCGAGGACACCACGCGCATGTTCGACATGCTCATGGGCAAGGGCGAATCGTCGCAGCGCCGGAGCTGGATCGAGGAAAAGGGCAATCTCGCCGAACTCGATATCTGACGCCCGGCGCCGCGCCTTTGCCTTCCCCCTTGTCTTTCCTACCCTCTCCGGGGCAGCAGGGGCAGGGGAGCGCAGACAAAGCGCGAAGCGAAATTGAATTTGAACGAATCGATGCTGGAGCCGGCCACGGCTCGCGAAACTTATGACCGATAGCAATCAACCCGGCCTGTTCGAGCCGCCCTCGGGCGACACGGCCATCACCCTGGGCCTGTACGCCGAGCAGGCCTACCTGGACTACGCCGTCTCCGTGGTGCGCGGCCGCGCGCTGCCCGACGTCGGCGACGGCCAGAAGCCGGTGCAGCGCCGCATCCTCTACGCCATGCAGGCCATGGGGCTGGGGCCCACCGCCAAGCACGTCAAGTCGGCCCGCGTGGTGGGCGACGTGCTGGGTAAATACCATCCGCACGGCGACCAGGCGGCCTATGACGCCATGGTGCGCATGGCGCAGGATTTCTCCCTGCGCTACCCGCTGGTGGACGGCCAGGGCAACTTCGGTTCGCGCGACGGCGACAACGCCGCCGCCATGCGCTACACCGAGGCCCGCCTGACGCCCATCTCGCGGCTGTTGCTGGACGAGCTGGACGAAGGCACCGTCGATTTCATCCCCAATTACGACGGCAGCCAGCAGGAGCCGCAGATGCTGCCGGCGCGGCTGCCGATGATGCTGCTGAACGGCGCTTCCGGCATCGCCGTGGGCATGGCCACGGAAATTCCGTCGCACAACCTGCGCGAGGTCGCCCAGGCCTGCGTGGCGCTGCTGAAGAATCCCGCCCTGCCGGACGAAGACCTGTACAAGCTGCTGCCGGGCCCGGACTTCGCCGGCGGCGGCCAGATCATCACGTCGCCGCAGGACATCGCGCAGATCTACAGCGTCGGCCGCGGCTCGCTGAAGGCGCGCGCGCGCTGGACCTTCGAGGAAATGGCGCGCGGCCAGTGGCAACTGGTGGTCAACGAACTGCCCCCGGGCGCTTCCGGCCAGCGCGTGCTGGAGGAAATCGAGGAAATCACCAATCCCAAGGTCAAGGCCGGCAAGAAGAGCCTGACCCCCGAGCAACAGCAATCCAAGGCCCTGATGCTGGGCCTGCTGGACGCCGTGCGCGACGAGTCGGGCAAGGACGCGCCGGTGCGGCTGGTCTTCGAGCCCAAGACCTCGCGCGTGGACCGCGACGAGTTCGTCAACATCCTGCTGGCGCAGACCAGCATGGAAAGCAGCGTGCCGATCAACCTGGTGTGCATCGGCACCGACGGCCGGCCGCGCCAGAAACCGCTGCGCGCCATCCTGGCCGAGTGGCTGGCCTTCCGCACCGACACGGTCACGCGCCGCACGCGCCATCGCCTGAACAAGGTCATCGACCGCATCCATGTGCTGGAAGGGCGCATGGTCGTCTACCTCAACGTCGACGAAGTCATCCAGACCATCCGCGAGGCCGACGAGCCGCGCGCGGCGCTGATGGCCCGCTTCAAGCTGAGCGAGCGCCAGGCCGAGGACATCCTGGAAATGCGCCTGCGCCAACTGGCCCGCCTGGATGGCATCAAGGTCGAACAGGAACTGGCCGACAAGCGCGAGGAACAGGCCAAGCTGCAGGAGTTGCTGGACAACCCGTCCTCGCTGAAGCGCACCATCGTGCGCGAGATCGAGGCCGACGCCAAGCAGTACGGCGACGAGCGCCGGACGCTGATCGAAGTGGCCGAGCGGGCCGTGGTGGAGACCCGCGTGGTCGACGAGCCGGTCACGGTCATCGTGTCGCAGAAGGGATGGCTGCGCGCGCGCCAGGGCCATGGGCACGACGTGGCGCAGTTCTCCTTCAAGCAGGGCGACGATCTCTACGGCGCCTTCGAATGCCGCACCACGGATACGCTGATCGCGCTGGGCGACAACGGCCGCGCCTACAGCGTGGCGGTGGCGTCGCTGCCGTCGGCGCGCGGCGACGGCCAGCCGGTGACGACCATGATCGACCTGGCCAGCGGCACCCGCATCACCCACATGATCGCCGCGGCGCCGGATTCCCGCTGGCTGTTCGCCACCGAGGGCGGCTTCGGCTTCGTCGCCAAGCTGGGCGACATGAGCAGCCGCCAGCGCGCCGGCAAGCAGTTCATCACGCTGGAAGCGGGCGACGTGCTGCTGCGACCGGTGCCCCTGTTCGCCGGCGCCACGCAACTGGCGCTGCTGTCGACCAAGGGCAAGCTGCTGGTGTTCAGCCTGGACGAGGTCAAGGTCCTGGCCGCCGGCGGCCGCGGCACCATCCTCATGGGCCTGGACGGCAGCGACAAGGTGGCGCAGACCGTGCCGGTGGGACCGGCCGGCCTGCGCGCGGTCGGCATGTACCGCAACAGGCAGACCGAGGACATCCTGGCCGGGGCCAGCCTGCAGCCTTATGTCGGCAAGCGGGCCCGCAAGGGGCTCCAACTGGACGTGCGGCCCAAACAGCCGGTGCTGTCCCCGGTCTTGTAACGGCCTACGACGGAACAAAAAGCCCGATCGATGTGACGCTTGGCGCATCGGTCGGGCTTTTTTGTTGCCTATTTCTTTGAAAAGGCCCTAACGTCGCGTATTAAAGAGGTCGTCGCAGGGTCGCCAGGCTCCGCTCGCAACCGGGTTTTACATTTTTTATTTCTCCTGATCCCTTGCGCCGATATAATTCGTACTGAAATCAATTCAACAAGACTGATTTCACCCCTGATTTTTTATCGGCGTCCCAGCCTTCGAGGCAAAGCCCCTATGAGTACTTCCGCAACGGCCACCGCCCAGCAATACGATTTGCGCATCCTCCGCGCCCTGCGCCGGATCACGCGTTCGATCGCCCTGCATTCGCGGCAGTTGGCGGCCGTCAGCCATATCACCGCGCCGCAGTTGATGTGCTTGCGCACGGTCATCGCCTCCGGCCCCATCACGGCCACCGCGATCAGCCGCGAGATCCACGTCAGCCCCAGCACCGTGGTCGGCATCCTGGACCGCCTGGAAGACAAGGCGCTGGTGCGCCGCGAGCGCAGCCGCGAGGACCGCCGCACGGTATTCGTCACCGCCACGCCGGCCGGCGTGGCGCTGGCCGAAGCGGCGCCGTCGCCGCTGCAGAAACACCTGGCCGAGGCGCTGAACGCCTTGCCGGAACTGGAACAGGCCACCATCACCCTGTCGCTGGAGCGCATCGTCGCGCTGATGGAGCAGGGCGGCCAGGCCGCGCCGCCGGAACCGCATGGCGACGGTGGGACGGCCATCCTCGAGATCCCCGCCGCGGGGCCCGCGCCCGAATCCGGGCTGGTGGTCTGAACCGCGCCCGCAACCGATTTCCGATTGATTGAAAGGAACCCGTTATCGCTTCCATCGACGACACCCTCACCACCCAGCAACGGCCGGCGCACGCCTTGCGGCGCCCCCGCCCCGTGGATGGCGCGGTCATCCACCGCTTGATTGCCGAATGTCCCCCGCTGGACCTGAACTCGGTCTACGCTTATCTGCTCCTTTGCGAGCACTTTCCCGATACCTGCGTCGTCGCCGAGAGCGGCGGCGGCAATATCGACGGATTCGTCTCCGCCTACATCCCTCCCACGTCGCCGGATACCTTGTTCATCTGGCAGGTCGCCGTGCATGAGCGCGCGCGCGGCCATGGCCTGGCCGGCGCCATGCTGCGCCATCTGCTGGGCCGTCCCGGACTGGCGCACATCCGCCAACTGGAGACCACCGTGGGTCCCGACAACCAGCCGTCGCGGCGCACCTTCACGGGCCTGGCTTCGGGCCTGGGCGCCCACGTGGCCGAACAGCCCTTGTTCGGCAAGCAACTGTTCGGCCATGACGGCGACCACGACGACGAAATGCTGTTGCGGATAGGACCTTTCGCGTCCATTCCCGTCGCGGCCTAGCAACGAACGGCACGGCGCGGGCCATGCGGGTCCGCACCGGCGCCATCGTGAGGCCCGCGCGCATGCCGCCGGGTTTCTTGACCGGGTTTTCCGACCCATTTGAACGGACCGCCCAGCGGTCCTTCGAAGACGCCATGGCCGGCCGTGTTCGCGGCCGGCCGCCAGTCAACCACAATGAGGAGAAAAGTATATGGACTTGAAAATCTTTGATCGCATGGAGTCCGAGGTGCGTGGCTACATCCGGTCCTTTCCGGTGATTTTCAGCCAGGCGCGAGGCTCATTGCTGATCGACGAGGACGGGGCCGAATACATCGACTTCTTCAGCGGCGCGGGCACGCTGAACTATGGCCACAACAATCCCTTGTTCAAATCCGAGCTGCTGGAGTACCTGGCCGCCGACGGCGTGGTGCATGGCCTGGACATGGCCACCAGCGCCAAGAAGCGCTTCCTGCAGTCCGTCGACCAGGTGCTGCTGCAGCCGCGCAAGTGGCGCTACACGCTGCAGTTCACCGGTCCCACCGGCACCAACGCGGTGGAAGCGGCGCTGAAGATCGCACGCCAGGTCAAGGGCCGCTCGAACATCATCTCGTTCACCCACGGTTTCCACGGCGTCAGCGGCGGCTCGCTGGGCGCCACGGCCAACGCCAAGTTCCGCGACGCCGCGGGCTACGCGCTGGGCAACACCACCTTCATGCCGTATGACGGCTACTTCGGCCCCGACGTCGACACCATGGCCTACATGGAGAAGATGCTGGACGACCCGAGCAGCGGCACCGACAAGCCGGCCGCCGTGATCGTCGAGACCGTGCAGGGCGAGGGCGGCGTCAACGTCGCGACCTTGCGCTGGCTCAAGGAGCTGGAAAAGGTCTGCCGCCGCCACGACATGCTGTTGATCGTCGACGACATCCAGGTCGGCTGCGGCCGCACCGGCAGCTTCTTCAGCTTCGAAAGCGCCGGCATCCAGCCCGACATCATCACGCTGTCGAAGTCGCTGTCGGGCTTCGGCCTGCCGATGTCGCTGGTGCTGATGAAGCCGGAACTGGACGTGTGGAAGCCGGGCGCGCACAGCGGCACCTTCCGCGGCAACAACCTGGCCTTCGTCACCGCCGCGGCGGCGCTGCGCACCTATTGGAGCGACGACGCCTTCACCCAGGACGTCCAGCGCAAGGAGCGCCTGGTGCGCGACTGGCTGGAGAACCTGGCGCACAGCTACCCCGGTTCCGGCCTGGCCGTGCGCGGCCGCGGCCTGATCCAGGGCCTGGTGTCCACCGCCGCGCCGGAACTGGCCAACGCCATCGCCCGCAAGGCCTTCGAGCGCGGCGTCGTCATCGAGACGTCGGGGGCGCAGGACGAAGTGCTCAAGTTCCTGCCGGCGCTCACCATCGAGGACGAACTGCTGCAGCGCGGCCTCGATGCCATCGAGGCCAGCGTGGCCGACGCGCTGACCGAATCCGGGCATTCCGCCCGCATCCTGAAATTTGGAGGAAAACGCTAATGATCGTTCGCAACGTCAAAGATGTCATCGGCACCAAGGACGAGGTCCGCACCGACACCTGGATGAGCCGCCGCGTGCTGCTGAAGAAGGACGGCATGGGCTTCTCCTTCCACGAGACCACCATCTTCCCGCACACCCGCACGCACATCCACTACCAGAACCACCTGGAGGCGGTGTGGGTCGTCGAGGGCGATGGTCACGTCGAGACCGTGGCCGACGGCAAGAAGCACAGGCTGTCGCCGGGCGTGGTCTACGCCTTGAATGAAAACGACGAGCACTGGCTGTGCGGCGGCGAAACGCCGCTGCGCGTCATCTGCGTGTTCAACCCGCCGCTGACCGGCCAGGAAGTGCACGACGCCAAGGGCGTGTATCCCCTGCCGGTCGCCGAAGCGGCTTGAGCGCGGCTCGAACGAACAGGAGGACGCTGGATGAATTTACCCGCGAAAGACAGATACGCCTCGCGCACCGACCGCATGTCGGCCATCGTGGCGCGCCACGATCCCGTCATCCACGGGGACGGCCGCTATGCCGATGCGCTGTCCGCCGACCAGTTGCGGGACTATGACCGCGACGGTTTCCTGATGCTGGAAAACCTGCTGCCGGAAGACGAGGTCGCCGCCATCCTGGCCGAGATCGGCCGCATGTCGCGCGACCCGGCGATCGTGCGCCGCGAGGAGTCGATCACCGAGCCGGGCAGCGACGCGGTGCGCTCCATTTTCATGGTGCACACGCTCAGCGCCATGATCTCGCGCCTGGTGCGCGATCCGCGCCTGATCAACGTGGCGCGGCAGATCCTCGGCTCCGAGGTCTATGTGCACCAGTCGCGCGCCAACATGAAGCCGGGCTTCAAGGGCAAGGAGTTCTATTGGCATTCGGACTTCGAAACCTGGCACGTGGAAGACGGCATGCCCGCCATGCGCGCGCTTAGCTGCACGGTGCTGCTGAGCGACAACAATGCCTGCAACGGTCCGCTGATGCTGGTTCCGGGCTCGCACCGGCACTTCGTTTCCTGCGTGGGCGAGACGCCGCAGGACCACTACAAGCAGTCGCTGAAAAAACAGGAGTACGGCGTGCCGGATCCCGTCAGCCTGCAACTGCTGGTGGAGCAGGGCGGCATCCGTCCCATGACCGGCAAGGCCGGGTCGGTGATTTTCTTCGACTGCAACACCATGCACGGGTCCAACAGCAATATCTCGCCCTGGCCGCGGGCCAACGTGTTCACGGTCTACAACAGCATCGAGAACGCGCTGATGCCGCCCAAGTACGGCCTGGCGCCGCGTCCCGAGCACATCGCCACCCGTGCCGGGATCAAGGCCCTGAAGCCGCTGGACAAGTTGAAGCTGGTGGAATGAGGCCGGTCCGATAAGGCCGGTCCGCGCCGCCTTCGGCGCGGGCGCAAGGACGGACGGCGCGTGCCTGGCACGCGCCGTTTTCTTTTGCCGTTTTCTCTGCCGTTTTCCTTGCCGTTTTCTTGTATCCTGGCGCCGTTGCTTCCCCGCCCTTGCTTCCCCCGTTGCTTCCCTTGTTCCGGCATCGACCCTGGCGCTTCTCCCATGTCCTCCCGCATCCGCAGCCTGCACATCTATCCGGTGAAATCCTGTGCCGGCATCGACCTGTCCGCCTCGCCCATCGACGAGGCGGGCCTGGCCTACGACCGGCGCTGGCTGGTGGTTTCCGGCGGCCAGTTCCTGACGCAGCGGCAACTGCCCGCCATGGCCCTGGTGCGCACCGTCCTGGACGACGCGCATCTGCGCCTGTCCGCCCCCGGCATGCCGGACCTGGCGATCGCGCTGGATGGTTCCGGCCTGCGCGGCGAGGCGCAAGCCGTGACGGTGTGGCGCGACACCATGCCCGCTCGGCGCGAAGGGGAGGCGGCGGCCGCATGGTTCAGCCGATACTTGCAGCAGCCCTGTGAACTCTTCCGCATCGACGTGGCCAGCGCCCGCCGTTCGGCTAGCGCGGAATGGGTCGGCGGCTGGCTGCAACGCCATCCGCAGGACGCCCCGCATTACCGGGAGCGCAATCTGTTCGGTTTCGCCGACGGTTTTCCCTTGCTGATCGCCAACCAGGCTTCGCTGGACGAACTCAACGCCCGGCTCGCCGCCAAGGGCGCGGCGCCGGTGCCGATGGACCGCTTCCGGCCCAACATCGTCATCGAGGGCGGACTGCAGGCCTACGAGGAAGACCATATCGCCTCGCTCGCGGCCGGCGCGGTGCGCATGGCGCTGGTCAAGCCCTGCACGCGCTGCGCCATTCCCGACGTCGACCAGGCCACGGGGCAGCGCCGCGACGAGCCTGGGCTGACCCTGGCGGCCACGCGCATGCTGGCGCCGGGCGTGGTGTTCGGACAGAACGCCATCGTGGCCGCGCCGGCCGGGGCCGTGCTGCGCGTCGGCGACGCGGTCGAGGTCGAATTCGATTTTTAGATTTTCAGCCCGCCGTCCGGGCCCGCGCGGCGTCCTGGATTCTCCGGACCCCGTCCCATGGTGGCAGGCGCCGCCCCGCGCGCGCCGACCCGTATCCGCAAAACCACTAAAATGCCCCACTGATCGACGTCGATCAATCGAACGGCAATTGCTCCGTACTCCTCCGGCAGGCCCGGGTTCGTCCCCGGGTTCGCGCCGGCCTCGTCCATAGGCAGATCGTCCACCATGAGTTTTCAGGTCACCCTTACCCCCAGCCAGCATCAATTCCCCATCGAAAGCGGCCAGACCGTGCTCGACGCGGCGCTGGCGGCGGGCATCGTGCTTCCCTATAGCTGTCGCAGCGGCGCGTGCTCGACCTGCAAGGGCAAGGTGATTTCCGGCGAATATGACGCGGGCCCCTATCCGGCCCAGGTCCTGGCGCCGGAGGAAATGGCGGCCGGCTATACGCTGCTGTGCCAGGCGCGGCCGTCGTCCGACCTGCTGGTCGAGTCGGCCGAGGTGCGCCTGGCCAGCGACATCCAGATCCGCAAGCTGCCCTCGCGCGTGATCTCCATCCAGCGCCTGGGCGAAGACGTGGCCGTGCTCAAGCTGCAACTGCCCGCGGCCGAGGAATTCCGCTTCTACGCCGGTCAGTACATCGAACTGATCCTCAAGGAAGGCCGGCGCCGCAGCTATTCGATGGCGACGGCGCCGCACGCGGGCAGCCCGCTGGAACTGCACATCCGCCACATGCCGGGCGGCTACTTCACCGATCACGTGTTCGGCGCGGGCGCCACGCAGATGAAGGAACGCGAGATCCTGCGCATCGAGGGTCCGTTCGGATCCTTCTTCCTGCGCGAGGACAGCGACAAGCCTATCGTCTTCCTGGCCAGCGGCACGGGTTTCGCGCCCATCAAGGCCATGGTCGAGCACATGCGGCACAAGCAGATCGCGCGTCCGGTGCGCCTGTACTGGGGCGGCCGCCGCCCGCGCGATCTCTACATGAGCGAGATGGCCGCGGAGTGGGCCGCCAACATCCCCGATTTCCAGTTCATTCCCGTCATCTCCGACGGCTTGCCGGAAGACGGCTGGAGCGGCCGCACGGGTTTCGTGCACGAGGCCGTCATGCAGGACCTGCCCGACCTTTCCGGCCACCAGGTCTATGCCTGCGGCGCGCCGCCCATGGTCGACGCCGCGCGGCGCCAGTTCAGCGCCCAGTGCGGCCTGCCGGCCGAGGAGTTCTACGCCGACGCCTTCACGTCGGAAGCGGACCTGGCGCAGGCTCGCCCGTAAGGCGGCCTGTCAGGTGGCTTGTGCGGTCCTTAAGGCGTTACGCAACACGTCAGATCTTGCTCGATCCGGCCGCCGTGTGTCTTATGTAACAAGGTGATCTTCCGGCGCTGGGCCCCGGCTGGCAGGCGTATCCAGCCAGGGTACACTCGCGATTCCGGAATCACTCGATTCGCCTCGCGGCGGCCGCCGGCCGCGTCCCGTGCGTTTTCAGTATCAAAGGCCCTTAGCGAATGAAAATTGCGGTGTTGGGTAGTGGCATCATCGGCACCTCCACCGCCTGGTGGCTGCGCCGCCTCGGTCACGACGTCGTCGTGGTCGACCGCCAGCCCGGGCCCGCCCAGGAAACCAGTTTCGCCAACGGCGGCCAGATCTCCGTTTCCTTCGCCGAACCCTGGGCCAACCCGCAAGCGCCCCTGAAGCTGCTCAAGTGGATGTTCCGCGATGACTCCCCGCTGCTGTTCCGGCCGCGGCTGGACGTGCATCAATGGGCCTGGGGCCTCGCTTTCCTGCGCCAATGCCTGCCGGGACGCTTCGCGCCCAATATCCGCGCCATGGTGCGGCTGGCCGAATACAGCCGCGCGACCCTGCGCGGAATGCGCGCCGAACTGGGCATCCAGTACGACCACCTCGAACGCGGCATCCTGAACTTCTATCGCGACAGCGAGGAGTTCGAACTGTCGCAGAAGGCGGCCGGCGTCATGCGCGATCTCGGCGTCGAGCGCCGCATCCTCACCAGCGACGAAGTCATCGCCATCGAGCCCGCGCTGGCGCGGCAGCGCGGCAGCATCGTCGGCGGCGACTACACGCCGGAAGACGAAAGCGGCGACGTCCACCTGTTCACCGTGGCGCTGGCGCGCCGGTGCGAGGCCGAAGGCGTCGAGTTCCGCTATTCGACCACGGTGACGCGCCTGCTGACCGCCGGCGGCGCCGTGTCGGGCGCGGAGACCATTTCGCCCGACGGCGCCTATGGCCGGCTCGACGCCGATGCGTTCGTCGTCGCCATGGGCAGCTTCACGCCCTTGCTGGTGCGCCCGCTGGGCGTTGCCTGCAACGTCTATCCCGCCAAGGGCTACTCCGCCACGTTCCCGGTGCTGGACGCCGCCGGCGCGCCCTCGGTCAGCCTGACCGACAGCGGCCACAAGGTGGTTTTCTCGCGCCTGGGCGACCGCCTGCGCATGGCGGGAACGGCGGAACTTTCCGGCTACGACCGCGCTCTCAATCCGGCGCGTTGCGAAGCCCTGACGCGCCTGGCGCGCGACCTCTTTCCCGATGCGCTCGATTTCGATCGCGTCAGCTACTGGTCGGGCTTGCGCCCGGCCACCCCGTCGAACGTGCCCCTGATCGGCCGGACCCGCATTTCCAACCTGTACCTGAACACGGGCCATGGAACGCTGGGCTGGACCATGGGGGTGGGTTCGGGCCGGGCTTTGGCCGATTTGATCCATGGTTCCCGGCCAGAGCCGGCATTTCCTTTTCTTGGTATCTAGACCTATGAAAAAACTGCAACAGATGAGTCCTGCCCATGTCGTGCGCGCCACGGGGCGTGCCTGGGTATTCGGGGCTGCGCTGCTGATTGGCGGCGTGGCCCACGCCGCGCCGGTACAGATCGAGGTCTGGCATACCTTGACGAGTGCCAACCAGGCCGAGCTGGAAAAACTGGTCAAGCAATACAACAAGGAGCAGGGCGACGTCGAGGTCAAGCTGCGCGGCTTCGCTTCTCCGCAGGCCTTGAAGCAGGAAGCCAGCGCTGCGGTGAAGGCCAAGCGCACGCCCAACCTGATCCAGCTCGACGACGACCGCTCGCCGGAAGCCGTGGCGGAATACAAGTCCATCAAGCCGCTGTACGAGCTGCTGGCCAAGTATCCGATCAAGGACATCGCGTGGTTCCTGCCGGCCACCACCAGCTTCACGCGCGACGCCAAGGGCCGCCTGCTGGCCTTCCCGCTCATGGCCGAAGTGCCGGTGATGTTCTACAACATTACCTACTACAAGAAGGCGGGCCTGGACCCCAACGCGCCGGCCCGCACCTGGGCCGAACTGCAGGACCAGTTGCTCAAGCTGCGCGACAAGGCCGACCTGGACTGCCCCTACGCCACCAGCGACCAGGTCACGGTGCACCTGGAAAGCCTGGCGCCGGTGAACAACCAGCTTTACGCCAGCAACAACAACGGGCTGGAAGCGACCAAGTCCAAGGTGCCGCCGCAACTGCAATTCGACATGCTGTACATGCGCCATATTTCGCTGATGGCCAGTTGGAAGCGGTCCCTGCTGTTCACGCAGCATAGCGAGGGCGACCAGGCCGACCAGTTGTTCGCCAAGGGCACCTGCGGCGTGCTGACCTCCGGTTCGGGCGCGATCGGCGACTTCCTCGTCACCAAGGGCCTGAACTTCGGCGTGGCGCCGCTGCCGTACTATCCGCAGGCCACCCCGACGGCCGGCCGTCCCTTCGTGACCGGCGGCGCGCTGTGGGCCATGGAAGGGCACCCGGCGGCGTCCGACAAGGCCACCGCGGCTTTCCTGGCATGGCTGTCCAAGCCTGTCGTGGCGGCCGAATGGCACCAGGCCACGGGCTACCTGCCGCTGACCGAAGCCGCTTTCCGCGCGTCGGACGTGTCCTACTACAGCAAGATCCCGGGCGCGCAGCAGTTCGTCACCGCCATGCGCACGCAGCCCGCGCCGACCGGCCGCGGCTTCCGCATGAACAACTACAGCCGCATCGAGCCGGTGCTGAGCCGCCAACTGGATGACGCCATCGACGGCAAGGTGCCGCCGATGTCCGCGCTGAATTCCGCGGCGGCGCAGGCGAAGGTGATCGCTGAACAGAAGTAGACCCCCCGTACCGCGCGGAGCGCGGCCCCCTCAAGGGGGCGACACCGGCGGACCGGAAGGATGGGCCCACCCCCTACCGCGCTGCGCGCGGCCCCCTCAAAGGGGGCGACACCGGCGGACCGGCAAAGCCGGCTCCTCGGTGTCCGTGATGGGGTTTGCTTCTGAACAAAGACCTATGCGTCAGCATAGGTCTTTTTCTTTTTGCGCCTGTCCTGCGCTTCCTCAGGAAGTCCATGATCGGAAGGGCCGTGACTGGAAGATCCATTCGTATAAGTCGATCTTGTGGGGTTTGAGGGGCAGGGCCACCATGCATGTGTCGCGCGCCACTCCGGCGCGCATCGCGTGGAGGCGCCATGCATCGCGCAGTGCATCGAATTTCGGCTTGTCTTGCGGTCCTGCCCTGCGTGGCCGCGTGCGCGCCGCCATCCTGGGGGCCGCGGGATGTAGTGACGCCGGACGCCACGTACGATTTCAATTGGCGGCTGTCGGGTGAACGCACGGTCGCGCCATTGCAAGTGTTCGACGACGGGCGCCGCACGTGGCTGCACTTCGCGTCCGGGCAGGCGCTGCCCGCGATTTTCGCCGTGGGGCGGGACGGGGAGCGGCCCGTTCCATATCTGCGCCGCGATCCCTATGTGGTGATCGAGGGCGTCTGGCCGGCCCTGATCATGCGGGGCGGGCGGCTGCGAGCCGTGGCGCGGCGGCACGTCGCGACGCGATTCGATGAGGCCGTGGCCTCGGGCGCGAGGGCCTTCGACGCGATGGCGTCGGATGCGACGGCCTTGGATAAGAGGGCCTCGGATACGGCGATTCCAGGTGCGGCGGCCTCGGGGGCGATCGCTTCAGGGACAGCGGCTTCGGATACGGCATTTTCCGGTTCGTCGGTCTCCACCGGCGCGCTTTCAGGTCCGACGATGCAGGCGGCTGTTTCGCCGGGAGCTGCCACCGCATCTCCGCGGACAGCGATGGCGAGCGCGGGGCGGCCGCGGCACGAAACGAACGCGACGAGTCGATCGGCGAGGGCCGCGGGCCAAGGCGCGGCGCGGGACGCGGCGGTCCGTGCGGGGATGTCCACGACGTTCAGCGCGGACCTGGCCGACGGCAATCTGCGGCGTGTCCTGGCCCGATGGGCAGGCCTGGCCGGCTGGACCTTCGGGCCGGAGCATTGGGACGTCGACGTCGACATCCCCCTGGCCGGCAGCGCGGGTTTCGGCGATGACTTCAAGCACGCGGTGCGGGCGCTGGTCGGCGCCACCGAGATGGCCGAACGGCCGCTGCAACCCTGCTTCTACGCCAATCGCGTCCTGCGCGTGGTGCCGCTGGCGCAAGCCTGCGACCGCGCGGCGCCCAGGGAGTCCATGACATGACGCCATGGAAACGAAAGGGCGAGCAGGCTCTGGAATCCGCCGGGAAATGGACTCGGACACTGGCTTGCGGACGCGGCGTCGCAGTCGTGCTTGCGTTGACGGCCTGCGTGCCGCAGGCCCGCTTGGACGCCGTCCACGACCGGGCGCGCCAGGCCCATGCAAGGGCCGGCATGGGGGCGGGAATGGACGCGCCGGCAGCGAGCGCCTCGGCGGCCGACGCGGCACAGCGGGAGGTCCTGCGGCGCCAGGCGATGCAGGAGGTTCCCAAACCCTGGCTGGCGGGCAAGCCGCGCCCCCTGGCGCGCGAAGCCAAGCTGCCGCCCGCGCTGCGCCGCGACGTCGATACGACCCTCATGTTCGCCGGCGGCGCCGCCGACCTGTCCGTGCTGGCGCAACGCATCGCGCATGCGACCGGCTTGCCGGTGCGCGTCAGGCCGGAGGCCCTGCTGCCGCAGTCCCTGTTCCTGCCGCGCCTGAGCCAGGCCGCCAACGCGATGACCGCCGAACTTCCGGCGCGCGCGGAGCCGCCGCGCGGCCCGCAGCCGCTGGCCCGCACGCTGGACATGCTGGCCTGGCGCCTGGGCGTGTTCTGGCGTTACCAGGACAACGCCATCGAGTTCTTCCGCACCGAAACCCGGGTCTTCAACATCCATGCGCTGACGCCCACGGCGCAATCCGAGGCGCGGCTGGGGCGCACGGGGCAGGCGCGCGGCGCGGGCTTCGACAACGCCTCGCACACCACCTTGTCGGTGGGCGAGCAGGACACGCTATCGGCCTTGCGCCAGCGTCTCGAACCCTTTCTCACCCGCGCCGGCGTGCTGGCGGCGGTGCCGGGGGCGGCCGCGTCCATCATCGTCACCGACACGCCGGAAGCGCTCGATCGCGTCGCGCGCTTCCTCGACGGCGAAAACCGGGCGCTGACGCGCCGCATCCGCCTGGTCTTCGAGGAAATCACCATCGTCATGCGGGACCAGGCGCGCACGGGCATCGACTGGAGCGCTGTCTTCACCAGCGCGAGGGCCGCCATATCGGCCACCTCGCCATCGGCGGCCCTGGCGGCCGGCGCGGCCGACGCCCTGGCCGGCAGCCGATTGCACGCGGGCGTCGCGGACGGACCCTATGCCACGTCGAAAGCGCTGATCGGCGCCTTGAGCGCCACCGGCACGGTCGTGCGCCACAGCAGCGTGCCGGTGCTCACGCTCAACCGGCGGCCGGTCACCCATGCCGTGCGGACGACCTTCTCCTACGTCGACCAGGTGCAAGGCAGCAGCGGCGACAGCGGCCGCAGGGGGCAGGGCGCCATGATGCCCGCCGTGTCGGTCAGCCAGAAGCAGGAAACCGTCGGGTCTTTCCTGACGCTGGTGCCCGACGCGCAGGACGACGGCAGCATCCAGTTGTCCATCGCCTATGACAACACGGTGGCGCAGCCGCTCAAGACCCTGACCTTCGGCCGCCGCGAGCACCAGATCGAATTGCAGCAGATCACCATCGACGGCAGCGGGATGGTGCAGCAGGTGTCGCTGAGGCCCGGCGAGCCCATGGTGATCTCGGGCTTCGACCGCCGCCAGGACGAGTACGACCGGCGCCGGCTGGCCCCGCGCGCGCCGCTGCTGCTGGGCGGCGCCGACCAGGTGGCCAGCGGGCGCAGCACCACCGTGGTCATCGTCACCGCGCAGGTCGAGGAAGGTTGAACGTGTCGAACTTCCGAAACACGACACCAGGGATACATGGAGGCCGAAGTGCAAGCGGTGGATGAAGCGTTGAGGATGGATCTGGAGGATGGCGCGGCGCTGGTGTTCGGCATGCGCTGGTTTCCGCTGGTGGGCAGCCGGCCGGATGCGCTGGCGCGGCGGCGCGCCCGTGAAGTCCGCGCCACGCACTACGTGCATGGCGGGACGCGGGCGGCCGCCGTCGGCTGCACGCGCCTGCGGGGCCGCCCGCGTCCCTGCCATAGCGCGGCGCAGGCCTTCGCGCAGTCCTTTCCGCAAGGAACGGCGGCCGGGATGCTGGTGATGGAGACAGGCCGGGCCTGGCTGGTGGCGACGCAGGACGGCGCCGTCATGGCGCGCACCGACCGCCTCTATGCCGATCGGGAGCAGGCCCTGGCCGCCCTGGCCGAACTGGAGGCCCTTTATCCCGGCCTGGCCGCGGCGCTGCGCCATCTCGACCTGGCGGCGCTGGCGGCCGATCTCGGCCTTTCCACCACGCTGTGGCGTCTCAGCCCCTGGGCAGCGTTGCCGCCCGGCGGCGCGCGCGGTTTCGGCGTGCTGCTGGCGGCCGGCCTGTTGACGGGCACGGCGTGGCAGGCCTGGCGTTACTGGGGGCGGCCGGCGCCGCAGGCCGCCCATGCGGCCGATCCGGTGGCGGCGTGGCGGGCGGCATTGGCGCGCCAGGCCGCCGCGCTGCCTTTGCACGACGGCGCGGGACTGGGCAAGGTTTTCCTGTCGTTGCGGCAGCTTCCCGTCCACACGCAGGGCTGGGACCTGGCGTCGGCGCGATGCGCGGCGCAGGCGCGGGCGTGGATATGCCAGGCGCGCTACCGGCGCGTCAGTCCGGCCGGCAGCAACCGGCGTTTCGCGGAAGCGCCGCCGGCGCGCGGCCAGGCCGGCTTCGACGGGCCGCATTTCGAGGGGCTGGAACAGGCGCGCGTGTCCTGGCGGGTGGCGGCCGGGCAGGGCGGCGGCCTGGAGCCCGCGGCGCTCGGCCGCAAGCGGGATGGCGATATCCGCCTGGGCAGCATGTTGCAAAGGCTGCAACCGGCTTTTGGACGCATTTCGCTGGGAGCGCCCGCGGTCCTGCCCCTGGACGCGCCGCTGGACGAGGCCGGACACCCGCTGCCGCGGCCGGCCGGGCTTCCTGTCCTGTACACGCGTCCCGTGTCGCTGCACGGCCCGTTGCGTTCCTATGCCTTGTTCCAGGCGCCGCCCGTGAAGGCGGCCTGGCAGGAGGTCACGCTGGCGTTGACGCCGGGCCGCCGCGCCGAGGCGGCGGGCAGCGTGTTGATGGCGCAATTGCAAGGAGTGGTCTATGAAAGGGATTGAAGTCTTGCCGCGCCGGCATGGCGCGCGGCGATGGGGCCCATGCGCGGTCCTGTTGATGCCGGCGGCCGTCTTCGCCGCGCCGGACGCGCCGCCGCCGGATGCCGGCTGCGCTTGGCCCGTCGCGGATAGCGTGGAGGCGCTGTTGCAGGCGGAGACCGAGGCGGCGCTGCGCGCGCGCCGCGGCATGGCGGCTGATCGCGGCCGCGTGGACGTCGTCGTGCCCGGACCGGCGCCGGCGCGGGGACCGGCCCACGCCGATCGCGTCGCCGTCGCCGCCATCTACGGCGTCGGACGCCGCCTGCATGTGGATGTGCGCATCAACGGCCAGATCGCGCGCTATCGCAAGGACCAGCGGTGGCCCGAGCACGCGCCCGGCGGCGGGGCGGGCGTCTATGCGCTGGCGGCCGTGCTGGGCGAGTGCGTGCACCTGCAAGGCGGCGACGGCGCGCGCATCGCCTGCCTGGACGCCGGGGCGGCGCCGGAAGCCAGGAGGCATTGACCATGTTCCTGCGACGCTCCCCACCGCGCGAATCCAGCGCCACGGCACTCACCGCGCGCCGCGAAACAGGCGCCATGGCATCCACCACGCGCCATGAATCCGTCGCCGCCGCGCCCACCATGCGCCGCGAATCGAGCGCCGCCGCGGCTGCCGTATCCGCCGCGACGCCGGCCGCCAAATCCACGGCCAGCCTGCCGCATCTGGCCAGCCAGGACGACATCGCGCGCCTGTCGCCGGCCTTCCTGCGCCCCCTGAACGACGAGTTCGACCTGGCGGCGTTGTCGGGCCATCTCTGTCCGGTGGTGCTGCGCGACGGCACCGTGGCGATATTCCTGCTCGCGGACTACGCCGCCGGCGACCAGGCCGACGAACTGGAGCGCCTGATCGTGCGGCGGGGCTATCGCATGGCGCGGCCCTCCCGCTATCTGCTGCCCGCGGCCTTGTTGCTGGCGGTCGCGCGCGGCCAGCTCGGCGCCGATCAACTGCGCAATCGCCGCGCGGTGCTGGCGGACCGTCACAAGTCGGCGCTGGCCGCGGCCTTCGTCGATCTTGTCGCCTGGGGCGTCAGGCAGAACGCCAGCGACGTGCATTTCAACGTGTTCCTGCAACGTCCCGAATCGGAGGTGCGCTACACGCTGGGCGGCAGCTACGTGACGCCGGCGCGTTTCCGCCATATGCCCACCGCGACCCTGATGGAAATGCTGGCCGTTGCGTGGATGGACGTGCGTGGCGGCAACGGCGCGGTGTTCGATCCGCGCATCGAACAGCAGGGACGCCTGGATATCGAGGTGGACGGCAGCCCCGTCCTCTTGCGCTGGACCTCGCTGGCCGCAGACAGCGGACCGTCCGTCTGCCTGCGCGTGCTGCGCCCCCAAGCCGACGGCGCGGCCTGGTCGCTGCAGGCGCTGGGCTATCTGGACACGCAGATCGACATGCTGCGGCGCGTCTGCCTGGCCGACGGCGGCGCGGTCGTCCTGGCCGGCGCCGTGGGGGCCGGCAAGTCGACCACCATCGCCGCCCTGATCCGGTCCCTGCCCGCCACGCGCAAGGTCATCACGCTGGAAGACCCGGTCGAATACCTCATCGCCAATGCCTTGCAGAATACCGTGGGGCGCAGCCTGGACGCGTCCGCGCCGTCGGTGTTCGACGCCAAGCTGCGGACCATCAAGCGCTGCGCCATGCACGACCTGCTGGTGGGGGAAATACGCGACGCCGAAACCGGGCGCGCGTTCATGGACCTGGCGGGATCCGGCGTCAACCTTTACACCACGACGCACGCCGCCGCGGCCTGGATGATCCCCGAGCGCCTTGCTTCCGATTTCATCGGCGTGTCGCGCGACTTCCTGGCTATCCCGGGCGTGCTCAAGCTGCTGGTCTGGCAGGCCTTGCTGCCGCGGCTATGCCCGGCTTGCGCGCTGCCCCTGGACGCGCTCTACCGCGGCGCCGATGGCGCGCGCCACCGGAATTGGGCCGCGCGCCTGCTGGACCTGTACGCGCTGGACGCGGCGTCGCTGCGCGTGCGCAATCCCGCCGGCTGCCCCGCCTGCGAACAGGCGGACCTGCCGCAACTGCGCGGACTGAATGGCCGCACCGTGGTGGCGGAAATGATAGAGCCGAGCCTGGACGAGGCCTTCCTGTGCAGCGTGCGCAATCGCGATTACGTGCGCCTGCGCCGCCAGTGGCGCGAGCGCGCCACCGCGCCCATCGCCGACGCCGACATGCGCGGCAAGACCGCCATGGCCTGCGCGCTCTACAAGGCCTCTCTCGGCCTGATCGATCCGCGCGATATCGAAAGCCGCTTTTGTGCCTTCGAAACGGTGGCCCTGGAGCGCGCCGCCTGGCGGGAGACCCTGCATGCGTGAATCTCGGCGCGCCCCTCTTTTTCATCGCGACCCCGGCGCCTTCGCCGCCGCGTTGGCCGACCGCTGCCGCGCGTATTGGCGGCGTGCGAGCCTGCGCCGCGACGCGGCCGTCTTCGCCGCGCATCGCGCGCATTACTACGAATACCTGGCGGATCTGCTGGATGGCTTGCAAGGGCGCAAGACCTTGCGCGATATCTTCGATGACGATGCGTTGCGGCACGGACGGACGACGGCGCGCGGACGCCTGGCGCGCCATTGGTCCGTGGCCTACGAGCGGTCCGCGGGCGACGTGGCGCAGGCCTGGGCCGGCACGCTGCCGCCCGGCGAGCTGGCCTTGCTGCGGGTGGCGCAGGACGCCGGCGGCGGGGCGTTCGCCGCCACCTTGCGCGACCTGGCGCGCGCCGTGACGCTGATCGACCAGGCGCGGCGCATCCTGCTGGCCAATTGCGCGGTGGGCGTGGCGGCGCTGGCCGTCGCGCTGTTGCTGGCCGGCAGCGTGCCGCTCTGGACCGTGCCGCGCTTGCAGGCGGTTTTCCAGTCCGTGCCCGCGGCGTGGCATGGCGGACTGACGCGCGCGCTGTTCCAGGGCGCGGACTGGCTGCGCGCCGGCTTGCCGCTGTGCTGCCTGGCCGGCGGGGCGCTGCTGTGGGGTTTCCTGGCGGCCTTGCCGCGACACACGGGCCGCCTGCGCGACTGGCTCGACCGCCGGACGCCCTGGCGCCTGTATCGCGATTTCCATTGCATCCGCTTCCTGGCGCTGCTGTCCGTGCTGGTGCGCCAGCGCGGCAACGTCGACACGCGGCTGCGCGAGGCGCTGTTCATGCTGGGCCGCGACGCCTCGCCCTGGTTCGCCGCGCACATCGCCGCGATGATCGCGCGCATCGACGCCGGGCTGGTCGGCGGCGACACCTTCGACACCGGCCTGATCGACGCCGACACGGGCTGGTATCTCGCCGACATGGTGGCCGCGCACGGCGTCGAGGACGGCATCGCGCGCACGCGCCAACGTCTCGAAACCCGCTTTCTCCCGCGCCTGCGCATCCAGGCCGGCGTCCTGCGCTGGTGCCTGCTGGCCTGCGGGCTGGCGACGGTGCTGGGCCTGACCTTCTGGCACTACGCCGTCATCGATGAGATGCGCCATGCCATGACACGGATGCACGGCGGCTGATCGCCGGGGACTGCGCCTGCCCGTTTTCTTCGCCTTTTTCCGATTTCTTCGCCGCTTTCTTCAACCCCGATTTCTTCAACCCCGCTCTTCAACCCTGTCCCGAGGATGCCCCTTCCATGACAACCGCTCCGACCCGCCACGTCCCGCGCCCCGCCTGGCCGCGCCTTACCGCCGGCTTCTCGCTCATCGAAGTCTCCATCGTCACCGCCATCGTGCTGCTGATCGCCATCATCGGCGTCCCCGCGCTGGGCTCCTTCGTGATTGAAAACAAGGTGCCCAAGGTCGGCGAGGCGCTGCAGCGCTACATCACGCACGCCAAGACCAATGCCCAGGGCAGCGGGCCCACGCCTTATGCCGGGGTGCACACCGGCCTGCTGGCGCAAGCCCTGCGCGGCTCGTCGGTGATCGCGGTGACGGGGGAAGGCGCCTCGGCCTCGGTGGCCCATGGCCTGGGCGGGAAGGGGCGCGGCGGCCATGGCACACTGACGCTGGCGCCCGCGGCGGTGGGCGAGGGCGGGGCAGGCTCCGCCTTCACCCTGACCGCGACCCACGTCAACGATGCCGCCTGTCCCACGCTGGCGGCCGTCATGCAGCGCATGGCCGACGTCATCGCGGTCGAGGGCAGGGGCGGCAGCGTCGTGGTGAAGGACGCCACCAGCATTCCCGCCCAGCCCTACGACGCGGCCCGCGCGCAGGAACAGTGCAGCGCAGGCGACGCCAATACGTTCGTTTTCACGGTGCGGTGAGGCAGCGATGGGCCCGCTATCCCGCCGCTCCCATCGCCAGGGCGGCTATCTGATGTTCGAACTCGCCTTCGTCCTGGCCGTGGCCTGCCTGGCCGCGGTATGGGGCGCCGACGCATGGCGGCGCGAGGCCGACGCCGCCGCCGGACGGGCGGCCGGGGCCTGGCTGCTCGAAATCCGCGGCGCGCTGGCCCGCATGCTGGCGCGCCATCGGGACGACCTGGCGCAAGGCGTGCCGCCGCGCGACGCGCAGGGCGGCCCCGCCTATGCCGATCCCCACGCCCCGCGCCTGGAGGAACTGATACGCCATGGCCACCTGCCGTCCGGTTTCCCGACCGCGGCGCCCGGCGGGATGCGGGTCGCCATGCGCATCCTGCGCGACCCGGCGTGCCCGGCGGAAGGCTGCCGCCTGGACGCGCTGGCGTACAGCGTCGCGCCGGCGGGCGCCCTGAACGACGCGGCCGGCGCGCAAGGCGACCCCGCCATCGTGGCCGAGATCCTGGCGGCGGCCGGCGGCTATGGTGGACATGTCGACGCGCGGGCCTCCGACCGCCTGCGTGGCCCCAATTTCCACTTTGCCAATCCGCTCGCGCCGGGCATGGGCCGCCTGGCGGCCGGGACGGTGGCCGTCTGGGCGGGGCTGGACCTTGCCGGCACATGGCCCTATCTGCGCCTGGGCGACCGCCGCAATCCGGATTTCCAGGGCGACGTCGGGGCCGCCGGCGCCATGCACGCGGCGGGACGGCTGAGCACGGACGGGCATCTGCTCGTCGGCGCCGTGGCGCGGATGGGCGCTTCCTGCGCGCCGGACGGCCTGATGGCGAGGGCGCAGGACGGCGCGTCCCTGTCCTGCGTCGATGGCCGCTGGTCGACGCCCGGCGGTTTCGGCGGCGCGTTTTCCGTCGACTCCCGCTTCGGCTGCAGGACAGCCGCGCTGGCGTCCACCGCCAACCCCCGGACGGGGGATTGCAGTTGCCCGGCGGGCCATGCCGCCATCCAGGTATCCCGGGAGAGCGATGGCGGCGACGACGGCGCCAGCACGAGGGGCTACGTGTGCGTACGCTAGCGCCGCGCCCCGGACGTTCGCGCCCGCCGTGAAATCGGGGGATGCGCGCGCGGCCCGGACCCGTTCCCCCGGGAAACGGCGGCCGATTGCATATAATCGAGGATTGCCCAAAATGCCCATGCAGATTCATCCAAGATGAAATCCTCCGAGATTCGCCAGAAATTCCTGCAGTTTTTCCAGTCCAAGGGTCACACCATCGTCCCGTCGTCCTCGCTCGTGCCGAGCAACGACCCGACGCTGCTGTTCACCAACTCGGGGATGGTCCAGTTCAAGGACGTGTTCACCGGCAAGGAAACGCGCGCCTACACCCGCGCGACCTCGTCGCAGCGCAGCGTGCGGGCCGGCGGCAAGCACAATGACCTGGAGAACGTCGGCTACACGGCGCGCCACCATACGTTCTTCGAAATGCTGGGCAATTTCAGCTTTGGCGACTACTTCAAGCGCGACGCCATCCATTACGCCTGGGAGCTCCTGACCCAGGTCTACAAGCTGCCCGCCGAGAAGCTGTGGGTCACGGTCTACCAGGAAGACGACGAAGCCTACGACATCTGGGCCAAGGAAGTGGGCGTGCCGGCCGAGCGCATCATCCGCATCGGCGACAATAAGGGCGCCCGCTACGCCTCGGACAACTTCTGGCAGATGGCCGACACCGGCCCCTGCGGCCCCTGCTCGGAAATCTTCTACGACCACGGTCCGGAAATCTGGGGCGGCCCCCCGGGATCGCCCGAGGAAGACGGCGACCGCTATATCGAAATCTGGAACCTGGTGTTCATGCAGTTCGAGCGCGACGCCGCCGGCAACATGCCGCGCCTGCCCAAGCCCTGCGTCGACACCGGCATGGGCCTGGAGCGCATCGCCGCGGTGCTGCAAGGCGTGCACTCCAACTACGAAATCGACCTGTTCCAGCACCTGATCGCCGCCGCCGCCCGCGAGACCGGCGTCAAGGACCTGGGCGACAATTCGCTGAAGGTCATCGCGGACCACATCCGCGCCTGTTCCTTCCTGATCGTCGACGGCGTCATCCCCAGCAACGAAGGCCGCGGCTACGTGCTGCGCCGTATCATCCGCCGCGCCCTGCGCCACGGCTACAAACTGGGCCAGACCAAGCCTTTCTTCCATCGCCTGGTGGCCGACCTGGTCGCCGAGATGGGCGAGGCCTATCCGGAACTGGCCAACACGGCCGACCGCGTGGCCCAGGTGCTGAAGCAGGAAGAGGAGCGTTTCGGCGAAACCCTCGAAAACGGCATGAAGATCCTCGAAGGCGCCCTGGCCAACGTGCCGGCCGGCGGCCAGCTCGACGGCACCACGCTGTTCACGCTGTACGACACCTACGGCTTCCCGGTCGACCTGACGGCCGACATCTGCCGCGAGCGCAAGGTGGAGGTCGACCTGGCCGGTTTCGACACCGCCATGGCGCGCCAGCGCGAGCAGGCCCGCGCCGCCGGCAAGTTCAAGATGGCCGAGGGCCTGAGCTACGAGGGCGCCGAAACGCGCTTCGAAGGCTACGAGCATCTGGAACTGGACGGCGTGAAGGTCGTCGCGCTGTACGCCAACGGCACGTCGGTGCCGCGCATCGAGGCCGGCCAGGATGCCGTGGTGGTGCTGGACGCCACGCCTTTCTACGCCGAGTCCGGCGGCCAGGTGGGCGACACCGGCCTGCTGGAAGCCGCCGGCGTGCGCTTCGCCGTGGCCGATACGCAGAAGGTGCAGGCCGGCGTGTTCGGCCATCACGGCAAGCTGGAGTCGGGCCACCTGGCGGTGGGCGACACCCTGCTGGCCCGCGTCGACGGCGTGCGCCGCGCGCGCACCGTGCGCAACCACTCCGCGACCCACCTCATGCACAAGGCCCTGCGCCAGGTGCTGGGCGCGCACGTGCAGCAGCGCGGCTCGCTGGTCGACCCGGACAAGACCCGCTTCGACTTCGCGCAGGACGCCCCCATGACCGCCGAGCAGATCGCGCGCGTCGAGGCCATCGTCAACGCCGAGATCCTGGCCAACCACGCGACCCAGGCCCAGGTGATGGCCTACGACGACGCCGTCAAGGGCGGCGCCATGGCGCTGTTCGGCGAGAAGTACGGCGACACCGTGCGGGTGCTGGATATCGGTTTTTCGCGCGAACTGTGCGGCGGCACGCACGTATCGCGCACCGGCGACATCGGCATGTTCAAGATCGTCGCCGAATCCGGCGTGGCCGCGGGCGTGCGCCGCATCGAGGCTATCACGGGCGACAACACCCTGGCCTGGGCGCAGGCGCAGACCGCCTTGCTCGGCCGCGCCGCCGGCGCGCTGCGCACGCCCCCGGCCGAACTGCCCGATCGCATCGCCCAGGTGCAGGAGCAGGTCAAGGCCCTGGAGAAGGAACTGGACCAGGCGCGCAGCAAGCTGGCGGCGAGCGCCGGCAACGACCTGGCGGCCAAGGCCACCATCGACGTCAAGGGCGTCAAGGTGCTGGCCGCCGGCATCGGCGCCGTCGATCCCAAGGCGCTGCGCGGCATGGTCGACCAGCTCAAGGACAAGCTGAAGTCCGCCGTGGTCTTGCTGGCGGGCTCGCAGGACGGCAAGATCAGCGTGGTGGGCGGCGTCACGGCCGACCTGACCGGCCGCGTCAAGGCCGGCGAACTGGTCGGCTTCGTCTCGTCGCAGATCGGCGGCAAGGGCGGTGGCCGGCCCGACATGGCCATGGGCGGCGGCAGCGACGCCGATGCCCTGCCGGGCGCCATCGCCAGCGTGCGCCAGTGGGTGGAAGAGCGCCTCTGATGGACGCCGCCGACATGGACGCCGCCGATACGCCCAGCCCCGCGCCGCCGGCCGACCTGGAAATCGACGCCAAGGGGCTGAACTGCCCCTTGCCCATCCTGCGCGCGAAGAAGGCCCTGGCCCAGTTGCAAAGCGGCCAGGTGCTCAAGGTGCTGACCACGGACCGCAACGCGATCCGCGACTTCCAGGCGTTTTGCAAGCAGACCGGCAACGCCTTGCTGGCGCAGCAGGAAGACGAGGGCGTGGGCGTGCATTATTTGCGGCGCCGCTGAGCGCGCCGCCGAACCGTTCACAGGCCCAGGCTTTCCGGAATTCATCATCATGGCCAAGACTTTCAAGATCGGCACCCGCGCCAGCCTGATGGCGGTGCGCCAGACCGAAGACCTCATACGGGCCCTGAGCCTGCGGTTTCCCGAGCACACCTTCGAAATGGTGACGCGGCCGGCCGCCGCCGATCTCGACCTGAAGACCCGCCTGGGCGGAATGGGCGGCAAGGGCGGGGCGTTCATCACCGCCATGCATGACATGATGCTGCGCGGCGAGGCGGACATGGTGATGCACTCGCTCAAGGATCTGCCCGGCAACGACGAGTATTACGCCGACACCCGGTTTTCCATCGGCGCCTGCCTGCCGCGCAGCGATGCGCGCGATTGCATGGTGCTCAGGCAGGGCTGGACGGGCGACGCGCCGGCCGTGATCGGCACCGCCTCGGTGCGTCGCGCCGCCTTCCTGCGCCGGCTTTTTCCGCACAGCCAGGTGGTGCCGTTCCGCGGCGCCGCCGACAAGCGCATCGCGCGCATGGACGACGGCGTGCCCATGACGTTCAACTACGGCGGCGCCACGCCGCCGGTCGACGCCTTGCTGCTGGCGAAGAACGGGCTGGAGCGCATCGGCCTGGACGGGCGCATCAGCCGGGTCTTCTCCGTGGCTGAAATGTGCCCGGCGGTCGGGCAGGGCGTGGTGGTGGCGGAGTACGCGACCGGCAACGACGAGGCGCGGGCCCTGCTGGCGGCGATCAACGACCGCGAGACCATGTTCTGCTACCAGGCCGAGCGCGCCCTGCTGAAGGCGCTGAACGGCCACTGCGATTCGCCCATCGGCGCCTATGCCTGGGTGAAGGGCGGCCGGCTCAGGCTGCGCGGCGTGGTGATCGCCCTGGACGGGCGCAGCGCCGTCGAGGTCTACGACGAAAGCGAGTACGCCGATCCCCTGGCGCTGGGCACCCGCGCGGGCGCGCGCCTGAACGCCCTGGGCGCCCAGGCCATCATCGAGGAAACGCGCTACGTAGGCTGAGGCGCCAGAAATACAACATTTCCGCATCGATTTGCCGGGTGGTCCGGATCGATGCTAGAATCTACTGTTTTCCATAACCAATTCAAGGGATTACCTATGGTGGTGATTCGTCTGGCCCGTGGCGGGTCGAAAAAGCGTCCGTTCTACAACCTGGTGGCCACCGATTCGCGCAACCGTCGCGACGGCCGCTTCATCGAGCGCGTCGGTTTCTACAATCCGGTCGGTAGCGAAGGCACCGAGAACCTGCGCATCGCGCTGGATCGCGTGAAGCACTGGACCGACAGCGGCGCGCAACTGTCGCCCGCCGTGGAACGCCTGGTCAAGTCGTACTCGCAGAAAGTCTCCGCCGCGGCCTGAGCTGGGCCTGCCTGCAGCGCTGAGCATGCCCGACAACACGAAGGTCCCGGCCGCCGCCTCGGCGGGCGCGGATGATCTGATCGAACTGGGCCGCGTCAGCGCCGCTTATGGCGTACGGGGCTGGGTGAAGGTGCAGCCGCATTCGGCGCATGCCGACGTGCTGCTTTCCATCCCCGAATGGCGGCTGGCGCGTCTTGCCACGCCCGCCAAGGGGGCTGCATCCGCGCAGCCGCCGGCTTCGGCCATCTCGATCCATAAAGTCGTCACGTCCCGCCCGCAAGGCGCGACCGTGGTCGCGCAATTGGCGGGCATCGCCGACCGCGACCAGGCCGAGGCCTTGCGCGGCATGGCGGTCTACGCCCCGCGCTCGTCTTTTCCCGAACCGGAAGACGACGAGTTCTACTGGGTCGATCTCATCGGTTGCACGTTGTATGGCCAGCAGGACGGCGTTGCCGTGCTGCTGGGCCGCGTCGAGGGCGTGCTGGACAACGGCGCGCATTCGGTGCTGCGCGTCGCCCGGCAGAACCTGGACGCGGCGGGCGTCGCGCAAGCGGTGCTCGACGCCAAGGGGCGTCCGGCCGAAATCCTGGTGCCTTTCGTCCAGGCGCACGTCCATACCGTCGACATCGCCAATCGCCGCATCGACAGCGACTGGCCGCTGGACTACTGATGCGCTTCGACGTCCTTACCCTGTTTCCCGACATGTTCAGCGTGGTCCGGGACCTGGGGGTGACCGGACGCGCGCACGCGCAGGGCCGCTGGGCCCTGCACGCCTGGAATCCGCGCGATTACACCCATGACGTCCACCGCACCGTGGACGACCGTCCTTACGGCGGCGGTCCCGGCATGGTCATGATGCCCGGTCCGCTGGAGGCTGCCTTGCAGGCCGCCCAGTCGCAACGCGCATCCGCCGGCCTGGCGCCGGCGCCCGTCGTCCTGATGTCGCCCACCGGCCGCCGTTTCGACCAGGCCGCCGCGCAGCAGTTGGCCGCCGGCCCCGGCGCGGTGCTTGTCTGCGGCCGCTACGAAGGCCTGGACCAGCGCTTCATCGACCGCTGCGTGACCGACGAGATCTCCCTGGGCGACTTCGTCCTGTCCGGCGGCGAGCTGGCGGCCCTCGCCGTCATCGACGCCGCCGTGCGTCTCATGCCGGGCGTGCTCAACGACGACGCGTCGGCGGTGCAGGATTCCTTCAATCCCGCGCTTTCCGGCCTGCTGGACAGCCCGCACTACACGCGCCCCGAAGTCTACGAGGGCGTCTCCGTCCCGCCCGAACTCCTGTCGGGCCACCACGCCAACATCGCCCGCTGGCGCCGCGAGCAGTCCCTGCGCCTGACCCAGCAGCGCCGCCCCGATCTCCTCGAGGCCGCCCGCCGCCAGGGCCTGCTGACCCCCGCCGACGAACGCTTCCTCAGCCTCCTGGCCGCGGCCGGCGACAAGCGCTGATTTTCAGCTCCCGAATGACGAATGACCACGAATGACCGCGCGTCCGCGCGTCATTCCTTGGGCAGATGTGCTTGCACGATATCCAGCAGCAGGGGCACGAGCTGTTTCATGGCCTTCAATGCCGACGCCACGTCACCCTCGCCAGGCGCCACGCCGTTGTATTGATCGTTTCGCGCGTCGCGCACAGCATCCATTTCGTCGAACAGGCGCTGCCCCGCGCCCGCATAGGAGCACGCGGCTTCCAGTACCTGGACGTGGTGGCCATTCGCGGACGTGCAGCGCCAACCATGCGCCGATAACACGGCCAGACTGAGGTTGAACACGGCGTCGTAGGCTGCGCCCAGGCGAGTGCTGGTCGAGTTGTCGATATTCGACGCATCCCTGGCTTTTGCGTATGCCATGTCTACCCAACCTCGGATCGATTCCCGATTCAGCGGCGCCTTCAGGAACACCTTGCTGCCTTCGGCTACGAAATCACCCGGTTTGCGCAATGCCATTCAGATCTCCCTTGAGTGCGATGAGTGCATCGCCCAGGAGTTCCAGTGCGAAAGGATTTCCACTGGCTACCGCTTCGCGCCAACGATCCGGCTCGAACGTCGTGACGTTCACGGGGCGTTTGAGCTGGCGGCCCGCTGGCTTGAACGAGGCCTGCGCCTGCACTCTGGGGATCTTCGTAACAAGAAGGAGGTCAATGTCGCTATCCGCTCCATCCGTGCCTCTTGCGGTGGATCCGAATATCGCCGCGGCGATGACGCGATCGCCCAACTCCGATAGCTGCTCCCGCAATACGCGCACGACTTCGCTGTCCTGCTGGAAGAACAGCTTCAGGTGGGCGAGGGCGGGATCAGGGGAGACCGAATAACGAGGCCGGTTGAGGATTTCTTTCTTTTCCAGCAGGCCGTACTGTGCCCAGCGGCGCAGCCAGCGGGAAGCGTTGCCGGGGTCGATGCCGGCCGCACTCGCCAGGTCGCGTGCCCCGAAGTCGCGGCTAGGGGATTCGAACAAGCATTTCAATGCCTTGTATCGCTCGGCGCCGCCAAAGAGTTCCGAGAGCATCTGTGTATTCATGGCCTGCGTCCAGGGGCAAAAAGCTGCTTATGGATTTGATGTACGTTATACATCGATTGATGTTCAATATACATCAATTGTTCCCCACGATGCCTCCAAATGCCTTGCTGGATGCACTTGGGCGGCGAACCGGCGGCCCTGGCCGGCCGACGAACGCTTCCTCAGCCTCCTGGCCGCGGCCGGCGACAAGCGCTGACTCAGGACTGCGGTTGCGGCGCGGCCGCGGCGTCGGTGCGGGAATCGCACAGATCGCGCAAATCGCGCAGCCCGTGGGCTTCGTTGTATTGGCCGATGCCTTCGCGCAGTTCCGCCACCAGCATTTGCACCAGCTTGCCGCGCGCCTTGAACCTGGGCCAGAGTAGCTGGAATTCGTAGCGGACCGCGGGCAGGAAGGGCTTGACGACCAGGCCGTGCGGGGCGAAGAAATCCGCCGTGTACGGATCGGCCACCGCGATCCCTGCGCCTTGCAGCACCAGGGCGCAGGCGGCATGGCTGTTGGAGGCCGTGGCCGTGCGCCGCGGGGAGACGTCCAGGGCATCGAGGACCTGGTCCAGCGTCTGCCGCATATAGCCTTCCTTGACGAAGGAGATGAAAGGCTCGCCATGCAGGTCCGTCGCGTGCACGTGCGGCCGGCGCGCCAACCGGTGGCCGGGCGGCAGCACGCAGACGCCGTCGACGACGCACAGCGTTTCCTTCTGCACCGCTTCGTGGGTCATGGCGGTGATGCCGATGCCGAAATCGATCTGCTGCGCGATCGCCCACTGCATGATCTTGTTCGGGCTCCGGATCTGGAAGGTCAGGTCCACCTTGGGGCGCCGCTCCAGGAAGCGCGCCAGGATGGCGGGCACGACGTGGGAGCCGAGCGCCATCATGCAGCCCAGCGAGATCGCGCCCGCGTTCAGCGTGCGCAGTTCCTCGGCCAGCCGGTCCACGTTCGTCAGGTCCGCCAGCAGGCGGCGCGCTTCCGTGTGCAGGTACAGCGCTTCGGCGGTCGGGACGATGCGGCGGTATTCGCGCTCGAACAGCTTGAGCTTGGTGCGGTATTCCAGCATCGCGATGATCTTGCTCACCGCCGGCTGCGATAGATGCAGTCTTTCGGCGGCCGCGCTGATGGAGCCCGATTCGATGACCGCGCACAGCGCTTCCAGTTGCCGCATCGTGACCATCGCCGCTGTGTTCCCGAGATCGTACAGTCGAGGTGGACGGCCTGCGCGCGCGGCGAGCCTGGCATGGCCGCGAGCGCGCGCAAGAACGCCTGCAATGTATCGTGGAACACGGAAAACCGCCAGGACCCGCGGGCGGCGCCCCGGGGTCAGGCGCGCGCCGGCGGCGCCAGCGCGTCGATCGCCGTTTCCAGCAGGCCGTCGGCCCGCGCCAGCCGGTCGCGCCGGGCCTGGTGTTCGGCGCGGTCGCGCGCCAGGTCGCGCTGCCGCCGTTCCAGCATGCGCAGCACCTCGCTGCGGCTGGGGCTGCCCGCGGTGCGCTTGAGCTCGACGTTGGCGGCCGGGGAGAGCGCCTGCCGCAGCGCCGGCTCGGGCAAGTCGACCGGCCGGCCCAGCACCTCCCGCGCGGCTTCGTCGACCAGCGCCGGCGTGACCGCCGCCGGCCCCAGCCCGCGTTCGCAGGCCAGCCGCACGGTATTGGCGACGATCATGTAGGCGCTGCGGAAATTCAATGCCCGTTCCCTGACCAGGAAGTTGGCGATTTCCGTCGCCCCGGAGAATTCGCGCGCGCAATTCTGCTGCATGGCGTCGGCATTGACGATCATGGCCCGCGCCACGCCGCGCATGACGTTGACGATGCCGCGCGCCTCGCCGAAGGCGCGGAACAGGGCGATGGTGATTTCGAAGCTGGTGTCGCGCGATTGGGCGAAGGTCGTGCCCTTCAATGTGCACAGCGCGCTCGACATATCGCCCGTGATGCGCGCCGACTTGCAGCGCACGCTTTCCAGGAAATACCCCGGATTGCGCTTCTGCGGCATGATGCTGCTGGTGTAGCCGTAGCTGTCCGGCATGTCGATCATGCCGAATTCGGACGTGCACCAGATGATCAGCGTATCGACCACGCGGGCCACGGTCGACGCCATCACGGCCAGCGCGCCCATGGCCTCGACGACATAGTCGCGCGCCGCCACCGCATCGTACGAATTCTCCACGAGGCCGTCGAAACCCAGCAAAGCGGCGGTGCGCTCGCGGTCCAGCGGAAAGCTCGAACCGGCCAGGGCGCTGCTGCCCAGCGCATTCTGGTTGGCGTTGTCGTAGGCCGCGGCGAGGCGCTTGAGGTCGCGCGCCAGGGCGTCGTGGAACGCCAGCAGGAAATGGCCCAGCGTGATGGGCTCGGCGTGCTGCAGGTGGGTATAGCCCGGCATGACCGTGACGGCGTGCTCCTCGGCTCGCGCCAGGACGGCCTCTTGCAGGTCGAGCAGGTCGGCGATCAGCGCGGCCAGCCGGTCGCGCGTCAGGAGGCGCGCGCCGCAGGCGTAGAGGTCGTTGCGGCTGCGGCCCATGTGCATCTTCCCGCCCGCCTTCGGCGCCCGGCGGCTGACGTAGGCCTCCATCTGCATATAGAGATCGGTATCGTGATGCAGCGCCAACCCCTCCGGCCCGGCCCGCTCCATCTCGCGCAGCGCCGCCAGGATGCTTCCGCCTTCTTCCGCGTCCACCAGGCGCTGCTCGCACAGCATGACCACGTGCGCCTTGTGGATGCGCAGGTGCGCGTCGAAGTACTGTCCCATGTCGGCCAGGAAAGGCGCCATGACGTATTCGACCAGTTCGGGTGCCTTGGCTTCGGATTTGAGTCGGCCCACTTTTTCCTCTCGTTCGATAGGCGGCGATGAACCGCGATAAACAGCGATGAAAATCGATGAAAAGCGGATGAACGGCGCGCCGCCGCGGCGCTATTGCTCCATGTCGGCGGAGGCGGCGATCTCGCTCAGCGTCTGCAGGTTGCGGCGCAGAAAGGCCGCGTAGTCCGTGCCGTTCATGAACTGCGGATCGGCGCCCATTTTCTTGATCTCCGCCTGGTACTCGCGGTCGGTCAGGACCGTCTCCATGGCGGCCCGCAACCGGGCGATCCGGTCCGGCGGCACCGCCGCGGCCGTGGCGAAGCCGTCGAAGGACACGTACACCGCCTTGGGATAGCCGAGTTCCTTGATGGAGGGCACGTCCGGCAGGTCCGCCGACCGTTCGGCCGAGGTCACCGCCAGCACTTTCAGCTTGCCGGCCTGCACGTGGGGCAGGGCGGTGGCCAGCGTCACCACCGCCGCGTCGACGTGGTCGCCCATGGTCGCCAGCATGGCGTCGTTGCCGCCAGCGAACGGGATGTGCAGGACCTTGCGGCCGATCTGCTGCGCCAGTATCTCGATGTAGAAATGCGACGGGCTGCGCGGTCCCCAGGAAGCGATGCGGACCGTTCCGGCCGGTTTGTCCTTGATGTCGCCGGCGAAGGCCGCGAAGTCCCGGTAGCGGCCGGTGTTGCAGACGATCGCCATCGTATTCGTGGTGCTCATGCCGAGCGGGGCGATGTCGTCGAGCTTGTAGCGGGCCAGGTTGCTGCCCGGCACCAGCAGGGGGCCCAGATTCGAGTTGCCGCCCGTCATGATGCGATAGCCGTCGGGCTGCGCCAGCACGTAGCTGGTGCCGATGGCGCCGCCCGCGCCGGGCTTGTTCATCACCACTACCGGCACGCCCAGCAGCTTGCTCAGGCGGGGCGCGGCGTAGCGCGCCATGGCATCGGTGGAGCCGCCGGGAGAAAACGGCACGACGAGCTCGATCTGGTGGTCGGGAAAGGAAGCGGCGCCGGCGGCCGCGGCCATGCCCCAGCCGGCGGCCAGGAGCCCCAGCGCCGCGCCCCACCGGGCAAGCCGGGAAGCCGGCCGCCCCGGCCCAGGTTTTCGCATGTCGTCGTTCATGGTGCTCTCCACATTTCGTCCGCCGGGCAAGGGCAAGGACTCGGGCGCCGCGGGGGAAGACAGACAGGCGCCCCGGCGGTTCAGATTTGAGCAGCCGGTGGAAAACACGGTCAAATCAAATAAATGCCGTTATTCATTCCTTGTGAGAATGCGAGAGAACAAAGAAAAACCCCGGCGACCGGACTGCTTGTCCGACCGCCGGGGTCTGAGTGACGAACTGGATAGGCGAAATCAGGCCGCGAGCTTGCCCCGCTGCTCGCGCACCTTGGCCAGCGTCTCGCTGAACTGGCCCAGGCGGGCCCGTTCCTGCTCGACCACCGCGGCCGGCGCGCGTTCGACGAAGCTGGCATTGGACAGCTTGCCGTTGGCCTTGGCGATCTCGCCTTCCAGGCGGGCGATTTCCTTGTCCAGGCGGGCGGTCTCGGCGGCCACGTCGATCTCCACGCGCAGCATCAGGCGGGCGCTGCCCACCACCTGCACGGGCGCGCCGACGTCGGGCAGGGCGGCCACCGTTTCCACTTCGCTCAGGCGCGCCAGCGCGGCCAGGTAGGGGCCGTTGCGCTCCAGCTCGGCGCGGTCGCCCTGGGCCACCAGCGGCACCTTCTGCGCGGGCGACAGGTTCATCTCGCCGCGCAGGGCGCGCACGGCTTCGACCTGGGCCTTCAGGTTGGCGACGTCGGCCTCGGCGGCCTTGTCGATCGCCGCCGGGTTGGCGACCGGGTAGGGCTGCACGCTGACGCTGTCGTCCTTGCCGGCGGCGCGCTTGCCGGCCACCACCGACACCTTCTGCCACAGCTCTTCCGTGATGAAGGGAATGATGGGGTGCGCCAGGCGCAGCACCACTTCCAGCACGCGGATCAGCGTGGCGCGCGTGCCCAGTTGCTGGGCCGGCGTGCCGTTCTGGATCTGCACCTTGGCCAGTTCGACGTACCAGTCGCAATACTCGTCCCATACGAAGCGGTAGAGCGCGTTGGCGACGTTGTCGAAGCGATAGTCGGCGAAGCCGCGCGCGACCTCGGTTTCCAGTTCCTGCAACTGGCTGACGATCCAGCGGTCCACGAAGGAGGTTTCGCCCGCGGCAGCCGCCTGGCTCAGGTCATGGCCCTCGGTGTTCATCAGCACGAAGCGCGTGGCGTTCCACAGCTTGTTGCAGAAGTTGCGGTAGCCCTCGCAGCGCTTGAGGTCGAAGTTGATGTTGCGGCCCAGCGTGGCGTAGGCGGCCATGGTGAAGCGCAGCGCATCGGCGCCGAAGGCGGGGATGCCGTCCGGATACTGGCGCCGCGTGGCCTTCTCGATCTGGCCCGCCTGCTTGGGGTTCATCAGGCCGTAGGTGCGCTTGCGCACCAGCGTTTCCAGGTCCACGCCGTCGATCAGGTCGACCGGATCCAGCGTGTTGCCCTTGGACTTGCTCATCTTCTGGCCGTCGGCGTCGCGGATCAGGCCGTGCACGTAGACGTGCTTGAACGGGATCTGGCCGGTCAGGTGGGTGGTCATCATGACCATGCGCGCCACCCAGAAGAAGATGATGTCGAAGCCGGTCACCAGCACGCTGGACGGCAGGTAGCGCGCCAGGTCCGGCGTCTGCTCGGGCCAGCCCAGGTCGGTGAAGGGCACCAGCGCCGACGAGAACCAGGTGTCGAGCACGTCGGGGTCGCGTTGCAGCGGGCCCTGCACGCCGGCGGCGCGGGCCTGCGCGAGGGCGTCTTCCTCGTTGTGCGCGACGAAGATCGAGCCGTCCTCGGCATACCAGGCCGGGATCTGGTGGCCCCACCACAACTGGCGCGAAATGCACCAGTCCTGGATGTTGTTCAGCCACTGGTTGTAGATGGTGGTCCAGTTTTCGGGATAGAAGGACACGCGGCCGTCGGCCACCACTTCCAGCGCCACCTCGGTGATGCTCTTGCCGGGATGCAGCGTGCCTTCGGGCGCCGGCTTGCTCATGGCGACGAACCACTGGTCGGTCAGCATGGGCTCCAGCACGACGCCGGTGCGGTCGCCCTTGGGCTGCATCATCTTGTGCGGTTCGACCTTGGCCAGGTAGCCCTCTTCCTCCAGCGCGGCGACGACGGCCTTGCGCGCTTCATAGCGCTCCATGCCGCGGAACCGGGCCGGGCCGTTGTCGTTGATGTGGGCGTCGGGCGTGAAGATGACGATCAGCGGCAGGTCGTGGCGCAAGGCGCAGGCATAGTCGTTGAAGTCATGGGCGCCGGTGATCTTGACGCAACCCGTGCCGAAGTCCGGATCGACGAAATCGTCCGCGATGATGGGAATGTTGCGGTCGCACAGCGGCAGCTCCACCAGCTTGCCGACCAGGTGGCGGTAGCGCTCGTCGTCCGGGTGCACGCACAGCGCGCCGTCGGCCAGCATGGTCTCGGGCCGTGTGGTGGCGATGGTCATGCCGCGCAGGGTGACCGTGCGGCCTTCCTTGTCGACGATGGTCTGCGGCCCGTCGACGAAGGGGTAGGTGATGTGCCACATGAAGCCGTCGGTTTCCTCCGACTGCACTTCCAGGTCCGACACCGCCGTCAGCAGCTTGGGGTCCCAGTTGACCAGGCGCTTGCCGCGGTAGATCAGGCCTTCGCGGTACAGGCGCACGAAGGTTTCCACCACGCCGCGCGACATGCGCTCGTCCATGGTGAAGTATTCGCGGTGCCAGTCGGCCGAGGCGCCCAGGCGGCGCATCTGGCCGGTGATGGTGCTGCCGGACTGTTCCTTCCACTCCCAGACCTTCTCGACGAACTTCGCGCGGCCGAGGTCGTGGCGGGAAATGTTCTGGGCGTCCAGTTGGCGCTGCACCACGATCTGGGTGGCGATGCCGGCATGGTCGGTGCCGGGGATCAGCACGGTGTCGTCGCCCGACATGCGGCGATAGCGGGCCAGCCCGTCCATGATGGTCTGGTTGAAGGCGTGGCCCATGTGCAGCGTGCCCGTTACATTGGGCGGCGGGAACTGGATGGTGTAACTTTGGTCTCCAGAACCTGTATTGACGTGGCGGCCGCCATCGAAATAGCCGCGCCGGTTCCATTCGGCGTACCAGCGCGCTTCGAGATCGGCCGGCTCGAAGCTTTTGGCGAGTTCCTGTGTCTCGGCAGGGGCGGCGGGGGACGCGGCGGATTGCGCGGCGTCGTTCACGGCTTTATTCATTACACGGTTCCGGGGACAGATCGCCCGACCGATCCAACGTCGGCGGGTCAAACATGCGATTTTATGATGTAGACGGCCCTTATAGGCATGCTAGAATGGCCGGTTACTGTAAACCTGTTAGAAGTCCCTGTTTTTATTGGAGTTTTCATGTCTGTCCAACGTACCCTCTCGATTATCAAGCCCGACGCCGTGGCGAAGAACGTTATCGGCCAAATCGTGGCCCGTTTCGAGCAGGCCGGCCTGAAGGTGATCGCTGCCCGCCTGCAGCAGCTTTCCCGCGCTGACGCCGAGCGTTTTTACGCTGTGCACAAGGAACGTCCCTTCTTCAAGGACCTGGTCGACTTCATGGTTTCCGGCCCGGTCTTCGTGCAAGTGCTGGAAGGCGAGGACGCCATCCAGAAGAACCGTGACCTGATGGGCGCCACCGACCCCAAGAAGGCCGCCGCCGGCACCATCCGCGCCGACTTCGCCGACAGCATCGACGCCAACGCCGTGCACGGCTCGGACGCGCCGGAAACCGCCGCGGTCGAAGTGGCTTTCTTCTTCCCCGAAATCAACATCCACAGCCGTTGATCGCGGCTGGGGCGCAACGCGACATGGAAAACGTCGAACGCATCAATCTGCTGGGCCTGGACGGCGGCGAGCTGGCCGGGCTGGTGGCGCGCTGGGGCGGCAAGCCCTTCCGCGCCAAGCAGTTGCAGCGCTGGGTGCACCAGCGCGGCGCCGATTCGTTCGACGCCATGACCGACCTGGCGCGCGACTTCCGCGGCCAGTTGGCGGAGAACTGCCTCATCCAGGCGCCGCCGGTCATGACCCAGCAGCGTTCGTCCGACGGCACCCGCAAGTGGCTGTTCGACGTCGGCCAGGGCAATGCCATCGAAACCGTGTTCATCCCCGAGGACGACCGCGGCACCTTGTGCATCTCCAGCCAGGCCGGCTGCACGGTCAACTGCCGTTTCTGTTCCACCGGGCACCAGGGATTCAACCGCAACCTGCACGCCAGCGAAATCGTCGGCCAGTTGTGGTGGGCCCGCAAGGTGCTGGAGGCGGACCTGGCCAGCGCCCGGCTGCCGGCCGCCGAGGGCGGCGCGGCCAGCGCGCCGGCCGACAACCGCGTGGTCAGCAACGTGGTCATGATGGGCATGGGCGAGCCCCTGCTCAACTACGACCAGGTGTTGACCTCGCTGCGCCTGATGCTGGACGACAACGCCTATGGCCTGTCGCGCCGCCGCGTCACGGTGTCCACCTCGGGCGTGGTGCCCATGATGGACCGCCTGTCGCAGGACTGTCCGGTGGCCCTGGCCGTCTCGCTGCACGCGCCCAACGACGCGCTGCGCGACGAACTGGTGCCGCTGAACCGCAAGTACCCGCTGGCCGAGCTGCTGGCTGCATGCAATCGCTACCTGGCGTACGCGCCGCGCGATTTCATTACCTTCGAATACGTCATGCTGGACGGCGTCAACGACTCCGACCAGCATGCCCGGGAACTGGTGGCGATCGCGCGCCAGGTGCGCTGCAAGCTCAACCTGATCCCGTTCAATCCTTTTCCGCAATCCGGCTTGAAGCGCTCGCCGATGGCGCGCGTGCGCATCTTCGCGCAGCGGCTGATGGATGCCGGCGTCATCACCACGGTGCGCAAGACCCGTGGCGACGATATCGACGCCGCCTGTGGCCAGTTGGCGGGCGAAGTGCGCGACCGTACCAAAATCACGGAACGCATCGCCGCGCAGCGCCGGGCCATCCCGATCAAACAGGTGCATGCATGACGCAAGAAGCCGCTCAGCCCGTATCCGAGACCGCCGCCCAGGCAGGGAACGAGTCCGTGGGGGCGGCTTTGCGTTCGCTGCGCGTCAGCAAGGGCTGGTCGCTGGAAGAAGTGGCCAGCCGCATCAAGTTCGCGCCGCGCCAGATCGACGCGCTGGAGAACGAGAAGTGGGCCGACCTGCCCACGGGCATCTCGCTGCGCGGCCTGATACGCAGCTACGCGCGCCTGCTCGGCGCCGATCCGCAGGCCATCATCGCTTCGCTGGATCCGCACATGAGCGCCGCCCACCCGGCCAGCCTGGTGCAGGGGCCCCTGCACTCGGCCACCGGCGGCGCCCACGTCGACGAAGACCGCGGCAGCTCCTCCTCGTGGGGCTGGCTGATCGTCATCCTGGTGGTGGTGGCCGCGGGCCTGGCCTATGCCTACTGGCAGGGCTGGCTGCCGCAACATTGGGTTCCCGCCTGGTTATCCAGGCAGGCGGGCTGAGCCGGCCCCAGCGCCGCTGTCCGCCGCGTTCAGATTACGACGCCAGACATGGAAGATTCGACTTTGCCCCGGGGGCCGCTGCCCTGCCAGGATAATCCGCCGCCCGTGGTGGGCCCGGCGGCGCGCCATCGCACGCGGGCCGTGGCCGTGCGCTGGGGCGATCGCGTCGTCACCATCGGCGGCGATGCCCCGGTGGTGGTGCAGTCCATGACCAATACCGACACCGCCGACGCCATCGCCACCGCCATCCAGGTGCGCGATCTGGCGCAGGCCGGTTCGGAGCTGGTGCGCATCACGGTCAATACGCCGGAAGCCGCGCGCGAGGTCATCGCCATCCGCGAACAGCTCGACCGCATGGGCGTGTCCACGCCCCTGGTCGGCGATTTCCACTACAACGGGCACAAGCTGCTGACGCAGTTTCCCGATTGCGCGCAGGCCCTGTCCAAGTACCGCATCAACCCGGGCAACATGGGCGGCGGCAAGCGGCGCGACGACAACTTCGCGCAGATGATCGAAGTGGCGTGCCGCCACGACAAGCCGGTGCGCATCGGCGTGAACTGGGGCAGCCTGGACCACGAGCTGATGGCGCGCAAGATGGATGAAAACAGCCGCCGCGCCCAGCCCTGGGAAGCGCAGGCGGTGATGCGCGACGCCCTGGTGGTGTCGGCCATCAGCAATGCCCGGCGCGCCGAGGAACTCGGCCTGGCGGGCGACAAGATCGTGCTGTCGTGCAAGGTCAGCCACGTGCAGGACCTGATCGCGGTCTATCGCGACCTGGCCGCGCGCTGCGACTATCCCGCGCACCTGGGCCTGACCGAGGCGGGCATGGGCAGCAAGGGCATCGTGGCCTCGACGGCCGCGCTGGCGGTGCTGCTGCAGGAAGGCATCGGCGACACCATCCGCATTTCCCTCACGCCCGAGCCGGGCGGGGACCGCGCGCGCGAAGTCGTGGTGGCGCAGGAAATCCTGCAAAGCATGGGCCTGCGCGCCTTCACGCCCATGGTGGTGGCCTGCCCGGGCTGCGGCCGCACCAGCAGCACGGTGTTCCAGGAACTGGCCGACAGCATCCAGTCCTACCTGCGGCGCCAGATGCCGGTCTGGCGCACGCGCTATCCCGGCGTGGAGACCATGAACGTGGCCGTCATGGGCTGCGTGGTCAACGGCCCCGGGGAAAGCCGCCATGCCGACATCGGCATCAGCCTGCCCGGCACCGGCGAGGTCCCGGCCGCGCCGGTCTTCGTCGACGGCGAGCGCACGGTGACCCTCAAGGGCGACCGCATCGCCGAGGAATTCCAGGCCATCGTCGAAAACTACGTGGCGCGCCGCTATGGCGCGCCGGTCTCACAATAAGCAAAAGGTGAGGCGCGGGTCCGCCGGCAGGCGGCCGCCGCGCCCAAGGACATGACGCAAGCGTTCCAGAAAGTCGCCGCCATACGCGGCATGAATGACGTACTGCCCGGCGTGGGCGCCCGGTGGGAGCAATTCGAGGAAATCGTCCGCGAGTGGCTGCATGCCTACGGCTACCGCAATCTGCGCACGCCGGTGCTGGAGCACACCCGCCTGTTCGCGCGCGGCATCGGCGAAGTCACCGACATCGTCGAAAAAGAGATGTACACCTTCACCGACGCGCTCAACGGCGATTCCCTGACGATGCGTCCGGAAATGACGGCCGGCATCGTGCGCGCCTCCATCGAGCACAACCTGCTGTACGACCGCCCGCAGCGCGTCTATTCGCTGGGCCCGGTCTTCCGCCACGAGCGTCCGCAGCGCGGCCGCTACCGCCAGTTCCACCAGATCGACGTCGAGGCCCTGGGTTTCGCCGGCCCGGACGTCGACGCCGAGCTGATCGTCATGCTGGCCCGCCTGTGGAAGCGCCTGGGACTGGACGACGTGCGCCTGGAGCTCAATTCGCTGGGCCAGGCCGAAGAGCGCGCCGCGCACCGCGCCGCCCTCATCGAGCACCTGGAAAAGCACCGCGACGTCCTCGACGAGGACGGCCAGCGCCGCATGTACAGCAATCCGCTGCGCGTGCTGGACACCAAGAACCCGGCCATGCAGGCCATGGCCGACAGCGCGCCCAAGCTGTTCGATTTCCTCGGCGCGGAATCGCGCGCCCACTTCGACGGCGTGCGCGCGCTGCTGGACGACGCCGGCATCCCGTACCGCCTGAACCCGCGCCTGGTGCGCGGCCTGGACTACTACAACCTGACCGTCTTCGAATGGGTCACGGACCGTCTCGGCGCGCAGGGCACGGTGTGCGGCGGCGGCCGCTACGACGGCCTGATCGAACTGCTGGGCGGCAAGCCGGCGCCCGCGGTGGGATTCGCCATCGGCATGGAACGCCTGCTCGACCTGTGGGACCAGACGGCGCCCGCCGCGGCCACGCCCGAATGTGAAATTTATGTGGTGCACCAGGGGGACGCGGCCCAGCGCCTGGCCGCGCGCGTGGGCGAAACCCTGCGCGACGCCGGTCTTTCCGTTATCGTGCACGCCGGTCCGGCCAGCTTCAAGTCGCAATTCAAGCGCGCCGACGCCAGCGGCGCCCGGGTTGCGGTTATCCTTGGCGCCGACGAAGTGGCCGCCCAGGCGGCCAGCATCAAATATCTGCGCGCCGACGGCGCGCAGGGCGAGTCGCAGCAGCAGGTCCCGCTGGCCGGACTCGCGCAGGTTTTGAAATCGAAGGGTTAGCATGGCATACGATCTCGAAGAACAGGAAAAGCTGGACGCGCTGAAGGCCTGGTGGGCCAGATACGGCCTGCTGGTGGGCATCGTGGTCGCGGTCGCGGCCTTGGCCTGGGGCGGCTGGAACGGCTGGCGCGCCTATCAGGGCCACGTCAGCCGCCAGGCCATGGGGTATTTCGAGGCCTTGGAAGACGCGGCTCGCCTGGGCGGCCCGGACGCCAGCGCCCGCATCAAGGCCGCCGCGGGCACGCTGCGCAGCGACTATCCCAAGACCGGCTATGCCGGCCGCGGCGTGCTGGTGGCCGCGCAGGCCCTGCAGGCCCAGAACGACGTCGACGGCGCGCGCGAGCAGCTCGAATGGCTGGCCGGGCAGAAGCGCCAGGCCGCCTTGCAGCCGGTCGCCAAGCTGCGCCTGGCGGGCATCCTGCTGGACCAGAAGAAATACGACGAGGCGCTGGCGCAACTGAACGATCCGCCGCCGGCTTTCGCCGCCTTGTTCGCCGATCGCCGCGGCGACGTGCTGGCTGCCCAGGGCAAGGCCCAGGAAGCGCGCGCCGCCTACCAGCAAGCGATCGACGGCCTGGGGCAGTCCAATGCCTTGGTGCCGGTCGTGCAACTCAAACTCGATGCCCTCGCCGGAGCCTGATTCCGATGTCCAAGCCTGTTATCCGCCGTTCCTTCGCCCTGGCCGCCTGCATGGCCGCCGCCGTCGCCCTGAGCGCGTGCTCGCTGTTTTCCAAGGACGACAAGCGCTATGACCCGGCGCCGCTGACCGAATACAAGGCCGGCATGTCGGTGCACCAGGCCTGGTCGGTCTCCGTCGGCAGCGGCGGCGGCCTGGGCTTCCTGCCCACCGTCGTCGGCGACGCCGTCTACGCCGCCACGCCCAACGGCAAGGTCGGCAAGTACGACCTGCTGAGCGGCCGCGCCGTCTGGACCGCCTCCACCGACGACCTGTCGGCGGGCGCGGGCAGCGACGGCGGCACCACCGTGGTGGCGACGCCCTCGGGCCAGGTCATCGCCTTCGACGACAGCGGCAAGGTCAAGTGGAAGGCCCAGGCCACCAGCGAGGTCAATATCCCGCCGGTGGTCGGCAATGGCGTGGCGGTGGTGCGCAGCAGCGACTACCGCATCCAGGCCTTCGACGTGAACAGCGGCGACCGCGTCTGGAGCGTGCAGCGTCCCGGCCCGGCGCTGGCCCTGCGCTCGAACGCGCAGATGGTGATCGCCCAGGGCCTGGTCCTGACGGGGCTGCCGGGCGGCAAGATGATGGCCATCAACGTCAGCACCGGCGACGTGCAGTGGGAAGGCACCGTGGCCACCCCCAAGGGCGGCAGCGACCTGGAGCGCCTGACGGACGTGGTCGGCGCGCCCAAGCTGCTGGGACCGCTGATGTGCGCCGTGGCCTATCAAGGCCGCGTGGTCTGCTTCGACGTCTCGCAGGGCGGCCGTCCGGTCTGGACCAAGGACTTCTCCAGCAGCGTCGGCCTGGCGCTGGACGACCATGGCGTCTACGTGCCGGACCAGAACAGCCTGCTGTACGGTTTCGACGTGCGCAACGGCCAGCAGCTCTGGAAGCTGGACGCATTGAAGAATCGCCGCCTGACCGCCCCGGCCGTGATCGGCAGCGCGGTCGCCGTGGGCGATTATGATGGCTACGTGCACTTCGTGTCGCGCGACAACGGCCAGTTGCTGGCGCGCATCTCGGTGGGCGGCGGCGCCGTCGTCTCGCCCCTGACCACCACGACGCAAGGCGTGCTGGCGCAGACGGGCAACGGCAACCTGGTGATGCTCAGCACCAACTGAACGTTTTTCCGCCATTCCGGCGATTTTTTCCGAACCTGATACCTCTTTCTCCGTGCCTTTCAAACCTGTCGTCGCCCTGGTGGGCCGTCCCAATGTCGGAAAGTCCACCCTTTTCAACCGCCTGACGCGCTCGCGCGCGGCCCTGGTCGCGGACTTTTCCGGCCTGACGCGCGATCGTCACTACGGCGAGGGCAGGGTGGGGGACTATCCGTTCATCGCCATCGACACCGGCGGTTTCGAGCCGGTGGCCAAGGACGGCATCCTGCTGGAGATGGCGCGCCAGACCAAGCAGGCCATCGCCGAGTCCGACGTCGTCATCTTCCTGGTCGACGGCCGCGCCGGCGTCAACGCGCACGATCACGAGATCGCCGCCCTGCTGCGCCGTTCGGGGCAGCGCCGCATCATCCTGGCGGTCAACAAGGCCGAAGGCATGGGCATGGGCGCCACCGCCGACTTCCACGAGCTGGGCCTGGGTCAGCCGCGCCCCATTTCGGCGGCCCACGGCGACGGCATCGTCGACCTGATCGAGCTGGCGCTGCGCGACCTGGTGGAACCGGAACCGGAGCCGGCGGAAACGGACGAGTTCGGCGACCCCGATGACGCCGATGGCGAGTCGGATACGCCGCCCGAAGGCAAGTTCCAGTCGCTGCCGGCGGACCACCGCATCAAGCTGGCCATCGTCGGCCGTCCCAACGTCGGCAAGTCGACGCTGATCAATACCCTGCTGGGCGAGGAGCGCGTCATCGCCTTCGACATGCCCGGCACCACCCGCGACGCCATCGAAATCGAATTCGAGCGCGACGGCAAGCGCTATACGTTGATCGACACCGCCGGCCTGCGCAAGCGCGGCAAGGTCTTCGAGGCGGTGGAAAAATTCTCCGTCATCAAGACCCTGCAAGCCATCGAGGCCTGCAACGTGGTCCTGCTGATGCTGGACGCGCAGACCGAGATTTCCGAGCAGGACGCGCACATCGCCGGCTTCGTGCTGGAAACCGGGCGCGCCCTGGTGGTGGCGATCAACAAATGGGACGGCCTGGACGCCGACCAGCGCGAACGCATCCAGCGCGAATTCGAGCGCAAGCTGCGCTTCCTCTCGTTCGCCCGCATGCACACCATTTCGGCGCTCAAGGGCGCCGGCGTGAAGGCCTTGCTGAAGTCGGTCAACGCCGCGCACGCGGCCGCTTTCGCCAAGCTGTCGACGCCCAGGCTGACGCGCGAGCTGCAAGCCGCCGTCGAGCAGCAGCCGCCGCCGCGCAAGGGCATCTTCCGGCCGAAGATGCGCTACGCCCACCAGGGCGGCCAGAACCCGCCGCTGGTCATCGTGCACGGCAACGCCCTGGACGCCGTGCCGGATTCCTATCGCCGCTACCTGGAGACGCGTTTCCGCAACGCCTTCGACCTGGGCGGCACGCCGCTGCGCATCGAATTCAAGTCCTCGCACAACCCGTATGCGCAGGACAAGGACAAATAATTCCCCGAGGATAGGTCCATGAGCCGCTTCTGGAGCCCGGTGGTCGCCGGTCTCAGCCCCTACGTCCCGGGCGAGCAGCCCAAGCTGCGCAACCTGGTCAAGCTGAACACCAACGAGAATCCCTACGGTCCGTCGCCCAAGGTGCTGGACGCCATCCGCGCGGCCTGCGACGACAGCCTGCGCCTGTACCCGGACCCGGGCGCGGAGCAACTGCGCCAGGCCATCGGCCGCCGCTACGGCGTGGCGCCCGCCCAGGTGTTCGTCGGCAACGGTTCGGACGAGGTGCTGGCGCTGGCCTTCCAGGCGCTGCTCAACCATGAGGCCCCGCTGCGCTTTCCGGACATCACCTACAGCTTCTATCCGGTGTACTGCGGCCTGTACGGCATACGCCAGGAAACGGTGCCGCTGACCGGCGACTTCCGCATCGACCCGGCCGACTACCTGCCGGCGGCGGGCAAGGGCGCCGGTCCGGTCATCCTGCCCAATCCCAACGCGCCCACCGGCCGTCCCCTGGCGCTGGCCGATATCGAGCGCATCGTCGCCGGCAACCCCGACGTCGTGGTGGCGGTCGACGAGGCCTATATCGATTTCGGCGGCGAGTCGGCCGTGCCCCTGGTCGCGCGTTACGACAACCTGCTGGTCATCCAGACGCTGTCGAAGTCGCGTTCGCTGGCGGGCCTGCGGGTGGGCTACGCCATCGGTTCGACGGCCCTGATCGAAGGGCTGGACCGCGTCAAGAACAGCTTCAATTCCTATCCCATCGACCGTTTGGCCTCGGCCGGCGCCGTCGCCGCGATCGAGGACGAAGATTATTTCCAGCAAACGTGCGCCGCCGTGGTGCGCACCCGCGAGGCGTTGACGGCCGATCTGCACGCTTTTGGGTTCGAGGTGCTGCCGTCGGCGGCCAATTTCGTGTTCGCGCGGCACCCCGCTCATGACGCGGTGCAACTCGCCGCGGCGCTGCGGCAGGAAGGCATTATCGTGCGTCATTTCCGCCATCCGCGCATCGATCAATTCTTGCGTATTTCGGTGGGAACGGATGCCGAATGCCACAGTTTGGTGCAAGCGCTGAAGGGCATTTTGGGCTGAAATTTCTGGTGGCATCTTCAGCCTTAACTTCAGTGGCACCGCCCGGGAAAACCCTGTAGAGTAACGATTTCGGCGTTCGCCACCACCTCAAAACAACACAATGGAGCCTGGCCAATGAGCAATAAAGGGCAAACTCTGCAAGATCCGTTTTTGAATACGCTGCGCAAAGATCATGTGCCGGTGTCCATCTACCTCGTCAACGGCATCAAGCTGCAGGGACAAATCGAATCTTTCGACCAATACGTGGTGCTGCTGCGCAATACCGTGACCCAAATGGTCTACAAGCATGCTATTTCGACCGTTGTGCCGGCCCGTCCGGTCAACTTCCAGGTGGAAATCCCCGCTGAGTAAAGTCCGCTCCGGCCACGCAGTTCCTTTGCCCGCCGCACGTTTTCGTGTCGGCGGGCATTTTCGCTGGGGCGCCGTTTTTTTCGAACATGTTTTCACGTCGAACGCGCGGTTCCAAGCCCGCGCTTCGGCGCAGTGAGGTCCTAGCGCCATATGCGAGCCCTGATCATCAGTGTCGACCTGGGTAATCCCGACTACGTCGCGCATGCGGAGGAATTCGCCATGCTCGCGCGCGGCGCCGGCGCGGAGATCGTCGATACGGTCAAGGCGCGGCGCGATCGTCCCGACGCCAAATACTTCATCGGCTCGGGCAAGGTCGACGAGGCCGTGCTGCTGGCGAAGGCGCACGACGCCGACATCGTCCTGTTCGACCATCCCCTGTCCCCCGCCCAGCAGCGCAACCTGGAGCGCGCCTTCAACCTGCGCGTGGTCGACCGCGTCGCCCTGATCCTCGATATCTTCGCGCTGCGCGCCAAGAGCCACGAGGGCAAGCTGCAGGTCGAACTGGCCCAGTTGCAGCACCTGACCACCCGCCTGACCCGCATGTGGAGCCACCTGGAGCGGCAGCGCGGCGGCATCGGCATGCGCGGCCCGGGCGAATCGCAGCTCGAAATGGACAAGCGCATGATCGGCGCCAAGGTCAAGGTGCTGCGCGAGCGGCTCGACAAGGTCGAGCGCCAGCGCCTGACGCAGCGCCGCGCGCGCGCCCGCGGCGGCGCCTTGTCGGTGTCCCTGGTCGGCTACACCAACGCCGGCAAATCGACCCTGTTCAACGCGCTGACCCGCGCCGACGCCTACGCGGCCGACCAGTTGTTCGCCACGCTGGACACCACCACCCGCCGCATCTGGATCGAAGGGGCGGGGTCGGTCGTGCTGTCCGACACCGTCGGCTTCATCCGCGACCTGCCGCCGACGTTGATCGCGGCCTTCCGCGCCACGCTGGAGGAAACCGTCCACGCCGACCTGCTGTTGCACGTGGTCGATGCCGCCAGCCCGCAGCGCGACGAGCAGATCCATGAAGTCCAGAAGGTCCTCGAGGAAATCGGCGCGGGAACCATACCGGTCATCATGGTCTATAACAAGATCGACCGCGTCGAAATGGCGCCGCGGGTCGACCGGAACGCGCATGGTACGATTGCGCGGGTGTTTGTAAGCGCCGCCGAGCGCGCCGGTCTGGATGCGTTGCGCGGGGCAATTGCAGAGGCTGGTCAGATTGCGGGAAACAATGCGTCTAATATCCAAACTGTTCAATCTGAATGATCCCGGTTGGGGGCGTGGCAACCAAAACGGCAACGAGCCGCCGCGCCGCCCGCAGGGCAATGGAGACGGTCCGCCGGATCTCGACGAGGTCTGGCGCGACTTCAATAACCGTATCGGGGCCATCTTCGGCCGTAAGGGCGGGGGCCGCGGCAATCGTCCCGGCGGCGCCGGCGGTCCGCCGTCCTCGCCGCGCAACGCGCGCATCGGCCTGGGGGTGATCGTCCTGGTGCTGGTGGTGCTGTGGCTGGCCAGCGGCTTCTACATCGTGCAGGAAGGCCAGGTGGCGGTCGTCACCCAGTTCGGCAAATACAAGAGCACGTCGCCGGCCGGCTTCCAGTGGCGCCTGCCGTATCCCTTCCAGAACCAGGAAACCGTCAACGTGTCGCAGTTGCGCACGTTCGAGGTCGGTTTCCGCGGCAGCGCGCGCAACAAGGTCCTGCCCGAGGCGCTGATGCTGACCACCGACGAGAACATCGTCGACATGCAGTTCGTGGTGCAGTACCGCCTGCGCGCCGACGGCGCGCCCGACTACCTGTTCCGCACGCGCGACCCGGACGAATCGGTGCGCCAGGCGGCCGAGACCGCCATGCGCGAGATCGTCGGCAAGAAGCCCATGGACTACGTGCTGTACGAAGGCCGCACCAACGTGGCGACCGAAGTGCAGGGGCTGATGCAGCAGATCCTGGACCGCTACCACACCGGCATCCAGGTCAGCACCGTGGCCATCCAGAACGTGCAGCCGCCCGAACAGGTGCAGGCCGCGTTCGACGACGCCGTCAAGGCCGGCCAGGACCGCGAGCGCCAGATCAACGAAGGCCAGGCCTACGCCAACCAGGTCGTGCCGCTGGCCGCGGGCCAGGCCTCGCGCATGACCGAGCAGGCCGAGGGCTACAAGGCCAAGGTCATCGGCGACGCCGAGGGCAACACGGCGCGCTTCAACAGCATCGTCAACGAATACCGCAAGGCGCCGGCCGTGATGCGCGAGCGGATGTACCTGGAGACCATGCAGGAGATCTATTCGCGCGCAAGCAAGGTCATGATCGACGGCAAGAACGGCAACAACATGCTGTACCTGCCCATCGACAAGATCATTCAGCAGGCGGCGCAGGACGCCAGCAGGCAGCCCGCCGCCTCGGGCGGCAGCCTGCCCGGCGCCAGCCAGCCCGCGATACCGCAGCCTCCGCGCGCTTCCGGGCAGCAATCCGGCAACAGCGGCAGCACCAGCAACACGCTGCCCCGCGACCGTCTGTCGCGCTAACCGGAGGAGCTACTCGCCATGCAACGTCTTTTGCCCATCCTGGTTGGCCTGCTGATCGTCCTGGCCGCCGCCTCGTCCTGCGTGTTCATCGTGCGCGAGCGCGATTACGCCCTGGTGTTCTCGCTGGGGGAAGTGCGCAAGGTCATCAGTGAACCCGGCCTGTACTTCAAGGCCCCGCCGCCGTTCCAGAACGTCGTCACCCTGGACAAGCGCGTCCTCACCATCGAATCGACCGACGCCGAGCGCATCCAGACCTCGGAAAAGAAGAACCTGCTGATCGATTCCTACGTGAAGTGGCGCATCGCCGATCCGCGCCTGTACTACGTGACCTTCGGCGGCAACGAGCGCGCCGCGCAGGAACGCCTGCAGGCGCAGATCCGCGACGCGCTGAACGCCGCCGTCAACGTGCGCACCGTCAAGGACGTGGTGTCGTCCGAGCGGGAAAAGGTGATGGCGGAAATCCTGGCCAACGTCGCCAAGCGCGCCGAGCCCCTGGGCGTGCAGATCGTCGACGTGCGCCTGCGCCGCATCGAGTTCGCGCCGGAGATTTCGGAGTCGGTGTATCGCCGCATGGAAGCCGAGCGGACCCGCGTGGCCAACGAGCTGCGCTCCATCGGCGCCGCCGAGGGCGAGAAAATCCGCGCCGAGGCCGACCGCCGCCGCGAGGTCATCCTCGCCGAGGCCTATGCCAAGGCCCAGGCCATCATGGGCGAGGGCGACGCGCAGGCCAGCGGCATCTACGCCGCCGCCTACGGCAAGGATCCCGTGTTCTATACGTTCTACAAGAGCCTGGAAGCCTACCGCACCGCGTTCTCCAAGCCCAGCGACCTGCTGGTGGTCGACCCGAGCTCGGAATTCTTCCAGTTCTTCAAGTCCTCCATGGGCAACCCGGCGGCGCCCAGCGGCGCCCAGGGCGGCCTGCCGGGCAGTCCCGCCGCCCCCGGCGCGGCGCCGGCCCCCGCCCGCTGAGCGGCAGGGGATCAGGCCGAATGGCCGGTCGCAAACCTAGATGCCGATCCAGGGCGTAGCGGATCCGGCTTCGCCGGTCCGCCAACGCCGCCCCCTTGAGGGGGCCCGCGAAGCGGGTGCGGGGTGGGCTCCCCTCGCGCGCCTTTTTCATTCCTCATGTACAATACCCCGTAAGCTATTCAAAATTCCGCGCGGCTGAGCGGGCTTACGCCCCTCAGCCGCTTTTCGTTTGGGCGTCGCCTGTCCGTCAATCTCCGGCGCCGCCCATGCATGAATCAAAGGCGTTATCAGGTACACATCATCATGGGTAACTGGCTGCTGCCCGAGAGCCTGGCCGATATCCTCCCGGCCGAGGCCCGGCGCATCGAGGAACTGCGCCGCGAACTGCTCGATCTCTACCGCACCTACGGTTACGAGCTGGTCGCGCCGCCCCTGGTCGAATACATCGATTCCCTGTTGTCGGGCACCGGCACGGAACTGAATCTGCGCACCTGCAAGCTGATCGACCAGCTTTCCGGCCGCACGCTGGGCGTGCGGGCCGACATGACCCCGCAGGTCTCGCGCATCGACGCGCATCTGCTGAACCGGCCCGGCGTGACGCGGCTCTGTTATTGCGGCACCGTGCTGCATGCCAAGCCGGCCGACCTGCTGTCCAGCCGCGAGCTGCTGCAGATCGGCGCCGAGATCTACGGCCACGCCGGCGTCGAGGCGGACCTGGAAATCATCCGCCTGGTGCTGGAAACCGTGCGCATCGCCGGCGTGGTCCGGCCGCGCCTGGACCTGTGCCACCCGGGCGTGGTGCGCGCCATCGTCGACGCCGATCCCGCCGCGCAGCCCCATGTCGAAACCATCATGGGCCTGCTGCGCGAAAAAGACATTCCGGGCCTGGATGAGCTGGCGCGCCGCCCCAACGGGCCGTCGGCGCACACCACCGGCGCCCTGCGCACGCTGACCACCCTGTACGGCGACGCTTCCGAACTGGCGCGCGCGCGCCGCGAACTGCCGGCGCTGCCCGGCATCGAGCGCGCGCTGGATGCGCTGGAAGCCCTGCTGGGCTACCTGCCGGACCTGCCGGTGAGCATCGACCTGGGCGACGTCGGCGGCTACGGTTACCATTCCGGCGTGACCTTCGCGCTTTACGCCGAAGGCTGGCACAACGCGCTGGTGACGGGCGGACGCTACGACAACGTCAGCCGCGCCTTCGGCCGGGCGCGGCCGGCCACCGGTTTCAGCCTGGACCTGCGCCGCCTGGCGGCCGGCCTGGCGCCGGCGGAACCGGCCAGCGCGGTGCGCGCGCCGTGGGGGCAGGACGCCGCCCTGGCGCAGGCCGTGCGCGATCTGCGCCGGGCCGGCGAGATCGTCGTCCAGACGCTGCCCGGCCATGAGCATGACCAGGACGAATTCATTTTCGACCGCGAACTCGCGCTGCAGGACGGCGCCTGGACGGTCCGCAAGATTTGATTTGACTCACGCCTCCCGTTCCCGGGAGGTCCCGGGAAATCGGCTGATTTCCACTGAAACTCGACTTTCATTTCGATCATGAGCAAGAACGTAGTCATCATCGGTACCCAGTGGGGTGACGAAGGCAAGGGCAAAATCGTCGATTGGCTGGCCGAGTCGGTCCATGGCGTGGTCCGCTTCCAGGGCGGCCACAATGCCGGCCATACCCTGTGGATCAACGGCAAGAAGACGATTCTGCGCCTGATTCCCTCGGGCATCATGCATCCGGGCGTGACCTGCTACATCGGCAACGGTGTGGTGCTGTCGCCCGAGGCGCTGCTCAAGGAAATCGAAGAGCTGGAGGCCGCCGGCCTGGACGTGCGCTCGCGCCTGCAGATTTCCGAGATCTGCCCCCTGATCCTGCCTTACCACGTCGCCATCGACCAGGCGCGCGAAGCGCGCAAGGGCGCGGCCAAGATCGGCACCACCGGCCGCGGCATCGGCCCGGCCTACGAGGACAAGATCGCCCGCCGCGCCCTGCGCGTGCAGGACCTGTTCAACCCGGCCGTGTTCGACGAAAAGCTGGGCGAACTGCTCGAATACCACAACTTCGTGCTGACCCAGTACCTGGGCGCGCCGGCGGTTTCGGCCGCCGAGGTGCGCGACCAGGCGATGGCGCTGGCGCCCAAGATCGCCCCCATGGTGCGCGACGTGTCGAGCAACCTCTTCGCCGCGCAGAAGGCCGGCCAGCGCCTGCTGTTCGAAGGCGCCCAGGGCGCCTTGCTCGACGTCGACCACGGCACCTACCCCTACGTCACCAGCAGCAACTGCGTGGCGGGCGCGGCGGCGGCCGGCGCCGGCGTCGGACCGCAGTCGCTGGACTACGTCCTGGGCATCACCAAGGCGTACACCACGCGCGTCGGCTCCGGCCCGTTCCCCACGGAATTGCTGGACGAAATCGGCGCGCGCCTGGCCAACGTCGGCAAGGAATTCGGCTCCGTCACGGGCCGTCCGCGCCGCTGCGGCTGGTTCGACGGCGCCGCCCTCAAGCGCTCGGTGCGCCTGAACGGCATCAGCGGCCTGTGCATCACCAAGCTGGACGTGCTGGACGGCCTGGAAACCATCCGCCTGGGCGTGGGCTACCGCGTCAACGGCGAATTCCGCGACGTGCTGCCCTACGGCGCCCATGCCGTGGCGATGGCCGAACCGGTGTTCGAAGAGCTGCCCGGCTGGTCGGAATCGACCGTCGGCATCACCGAGTACGACAAGCTGCCGGCCGCCGCGCGCGGCTACCTGGAGCGCGTCGCCCAGGTCTGCGAAGTGCCCATCGACCTGGTTTCCACCGGCCCCGACCGCAACGAAACCATTGTCTTGCGCAATCCCCTGAAGGGATAATCCCGCATAACCCGGGTTGCCGCCCGGCGCCGCCTTTCGAAAGAAGGTCGGGCCGGGCGGTATTGCATTGGAGGCCCCGGTCCGCCGGGCTCCGTTTCATTCTTTCACCACCTCATGCTTTCATCCATCGCTTGCGTGGAAACCGCCATGGCGTGGAAATAACCAAGGAGTGGCCCTCGATGAGCAGCTTGCCTCCGAGTACCGATAAAGACCTGTGGATCAGTTGGGACGAGTATCACCGGCTGATCGAGCGCCTGGCCCTGCTGGTGCACCGTTCCGGCTGGAAATTCGACCAGATCCTCTGCCTGGCGCGCGGCGGCGTGCGGGTGGGCGACATCCTGTCGCGGATTTACGACGTCCCGCTGGGCATCCTGGCGACCAGCAGCTATCGCGAAGCCGCCGGCACCAAGCAGGGCGCCCTGGACATCGCCCAGTTCATCACCATCACCCGCGGCAGCCTGTCCGGCCGGGTGTTGCTGGTCGATGACATGGTCGATACCGGCCTGACCTTCAACAAGGTGCGCGAGCACCTGGCGCGGCAATTCCCCGCCATCACGGAGCTGCGCAGCGCCGTCCTGTGGTGGAAGGGGCATTCGCACGTGGAACCCGACTTCTACGTCGACAAGCTGCCGACCAACCCCTGGATACACCAGCCTTTCGAGGACTACGACAGCCTGCGGCCGCATCAACTGGAGGCCTGGACCAGAAAAGGCTCTGGCGATTAACGATTTCATGCTAGAATCACGGGTTGTCACTTACCCTCTTACCTCCCGTGCCGCGGTCGTCAACTGCGGCCCCGGGAATAACTGAGTCGATTTATGCCCATCGTTCGTCTGAAGGAAAATGAGCCGTTTGAAGCCGCCCTGCGTCGCTTCAAGCGCACCATTGAAAAAACGGGTCTGCTGACCGAACTGCGCTCGCGCGAGTTCTACGAAAAGCCGACCGCCGAGCGCAAGCGCAAGCATGCCGCCGCGGTCAAGCGTCACTACAAGCGCATTCGCAGCCAGCAACTGCCCCCCCGTCTGTACTAATCCGTATTTTTGATTCCTTGAATCTGATTGATTCCTGAATCATTCATACAGGATCTGCTCGCCCGGGTCGACGTCGTCGACGTAGTCGGGCGATACGTGCAGTTGCGGAAGGGTGGCGCCAACCTGCTTGGCCTTTGCCCTTTCCACAACGAAAAAAGTCCCTCCTTCACTGTCAGCCCGACCAAGCAGTTCTATCACTGCTTCGGCTGCGGCGCGCATGGCAGTGCGATCACCTTCCTGATCGAACACACCGGCGCCAGTTTCCCCGAGGCCGTGCGCACGCTCGCGGGCTCGGTGGGCCTGACGGTGCCGGAGGAGGACAGGCGTAGTCCGCAGCAGCGCGCCGAATCGGCGCGGCGCAAGGAAGAAGTCTCGCGCCACACGCAGGCCCTGGAAACGGCCCAGGCCTACTACCTCAAGCAACTGCGCGCGTCGGCGCCGGCCATCCGCTACCTGAAGCAGCGCGGCCTGACCGGCGAGATCGCCGCGCAGTTCGGCCTGGGCTGGTCCGGCACGGACCGCCAGGGCTTGATGCAGGTATTTCCCCGCTACGACGACCCGGTGCTGGTCGAATCCGGACTCGTGATCGAGTCGGAGGACGGCCGCCGCTACGATCGTTTCCGCGAACGGATCATGTTCCCCATCCGCAATGCGCGAGGGGTGCTGATCGGTTTCGGGGGACGCATCATCGGCAAGGGCGAACCCAAGTACCTGAATTCCCCCGAGACGCCGGTCTTTTCCAAGGGCCAGGAACTCTACGGCTTGTGGGAGGCGCGCCAGGCCATACGCCTGGAAGGCCAGGTCATCGTCGTCGAAGGCTATATGGACGTGGTCGGCCTGGCGCAACTGGGGATAGGCAATGCCGTCGCCACGCTGGGAACGGCCACCACGCCGGACCACGTGAAGAAGCTGCTGCGCGCCAGCGACAAGGTGGTGTTCAGCTTCGACGGCGACAAGGCGGGCCGGCGGGCCGCCTGGCGCGCCTTGCAGGCCTGCCTGCCCTTGCTGCGCGACGACATCACGCTGCGTTTCCTGTTCCTGCCGGATGAGCACGACCCCGATTCCTACGTCCGGGAATTCGGCGCGGAAGCCTTCCGGGCCTGCATGGCCGAGGCGCCCGCCTTGTCGCGCTTCCTGCTCGACGAGCTGGGCCAGCGCCACAACCTGGGCGAAGCCGAAGGCCGCGCGGCCTGCCTGCACGAGGCCAAGCCGCTGATCGCCGCGATCCCGCCTTGCGCCTTGCGCATCCAGATCGAGCGCGAACTGGCGCGCCAGGTGCAGCTCACGCCCGAGGAAATGTCGCAGATCATGGCCCAGCAGGCCAAGCCGCAGCCCTACGGGGCGCCGGCGGAGGCGGGGCAGCCGGCGGCGCGCGCCGCGGAATCGCGTCCCGCGCCCCGCGTGGGCGAGGACGGGCAAGGCGGTGGACCGGACGGCGACGGCGGCCCGCCCGGCGAGCCCTGGGCGCCGTCCTTCGAGGTTCCAGGCTACCTGGAAGGCGACTTCGACGGCATTCCCCACGACTACGAGCCCATGCCCCATCCGGCGGGGGGGCCGGGGCCGGCCGCCGGCGCCGGACAGCAGGGCTGGCCGCAGCGCAAGCCGGGCGGGGGCGGGGGCGGTTTCGGCAAGGGGCAGGGGAAAGGCAAGGGCGGCTGGCGCCGGGAAAACGAGGTCGGCGGCGTGATCGAGCCGCGCCGGCCCGTCCCCACGCTGGCCAAGCGCTTGCTGCATCTGTTGCTGTCGCACCCGGAACTGGTCGACACCATGGGCGACCAGCAGCTTGAAGTTATCGACAGGGGGCCCCACCTGGGTATGGTAAGGGACTTGATCGTGCTGGCCCAAAGCAGCGGCGCCCGCCACCTGGGCGCGCTGCTGGAGGCCGCCGACCCGGAATCCGACATCCACCTGGTGCTGCGCAGCATGAGCGCGGAGGTGCTGGGGCAGGAAGAACTGCCGCATCCGCAAGCCGAATGGGAAGACGCGCTGCATCGCATCGAATTCGATTCCCTGCGCGCCGAAATGGCCGAACTGGCCAAGGGCGGCCTGAAGGAAGCATCCGATCGTGAGCGCTACCAGGAGCTTGCTCAGCGTTGCGCGATATTAAAACGTGCTTGACAAGGGTATTTACGGTAAAATCAAGAGTTTTCTCCGTCCATTTTCAGAGAAATCAGCCGGGCAGGCCGCATGCTGGCCGGGCCTGGGATATCGGCCTTGTGGCGGATTGCCACCACTGGAAATGGAACGGTTGCCAGATTGGCCAGCAGGACGGATTGCACCCTTTACGCCTGAACTTCGGTGAAAGGGGACAGTCTAATAAAGTTGTCTTCGCCGCTGAAACCGGCGGGCGGTTGCGCGGGGCCTATGCACGCATTGTGCCTGATTCGCCGCGGCCTTCCGCTGATTTCCCCGGGCGAAACGGGTAGTGAAAGATGAAGAAGACCGGTGTCGCGCCCGGGCCCTCGGTGGTCCGCCGCATTGCCGGTCCGGGGCCTGTCCCCGGTATGTTCGGCCGTTGGCCGGTGTAGTGCTAGAGCGAACATTTACTGCTTAGGGCCGACGCGCCAGCAGATCCGCCTCTTGGGGCCCGCCAGCACTCCCGCGCAACGCCGACGATACCGGGGCCGGCCGTATTGTGAAAGCGGTAATTCAGTTCGTTGCTGTTTTATCCGCGCAGTTTTGAAGAAAGTACGCGACTTGACTCGGTCCCGGCGTTTCGCCGGAGCCGTCGATAGCGGTGCGGCAGGCCTCGCGGCCTGTAACGTCCACGGAAGCGACCATGACCAAATCCACCGGCATCACCTCTCCTGCAGTTGCAACGCCCGAAGACGGCGCCGTCGCGCCGCGCGCGAAACGCGCGACCAGCAAGGCGGCGGAGAAGACCACGGCCAAGGCGGCCGTGAAGGTGGCGTCCAAGGCTGCCGCCGTCAAGACGGCGGTCAAGCGGGCCTCCAAGACGGCCGGCGACCAGCCCGAGAAGGCCGCCAAGGCGGCCAAGGCCAAGAAGGCGGAAGACAAGCTGGCTGAACTGGTGGGCCGTCCGGCCTCGGCGCCCAGCGGCCGCCGCCCGGGCCGTCCCTCCAAGAACCCGAACAACGACGGGGGCGATTTCGACGATGCCGGCGACGGCGACGGCGAAGTCCTGCCCGATCTCAAGCCGGTCAAGCGCGGCGGCAAGCGCGGCAAGGGCGACGCGAAGGACCTGATCGCGCGCGGCCCCGTCACGCCCGAGGAATACGAAGCCCGCCGCAACCGCCTGAAGCAGTTGATCAAGCTGGGCAAGGACCGCGGCTACCTGACCTACGGCGAAATCAACGACCACCTGCCCGACGACCTGGTGGACGCCGAAGCCATCGACGGCATCATCAGCACGTTCAGCGACATGGGCATCTCGGTCTACGACCAGGCGCCCGATGCCGAAACCCTGCTGATGAGCGAAAACGCGCCGGTGGCGGCCAACGACGACGACGTCGAGGACGAAGCCGAAGCCGCGCTGACCACGGTGGATTCGGACTTCGGCCGCACCACCGACCCGGTCCGCATGTACATGCGCGAAATGGGCTCGGTCGAGCTGCTGACGCGCGAAGGCGAAATCGAGATCGCCAAGCGCATCGAGGACGGCCTGAAGCACATGGTGATGGCGATCTCGGCGTGTCCGACCACCATCAACGAAATCATCGCCCACGTCACGCGCGTGCGTGAGGGCCAGGCGCAGATCGACGAAGTGGTCGACGGCCTGGTCGACGCCGAAAACGGCGAGGAATACGCGGGCGCCGGCGTTTCGGCCGACGAGGACGAGAACGACGACGGCCCGGCCGGCGGCATGAGCAGCAAGCAGCTCGAAGACCTGCGCGTCAAGGCGCTGGCCAAGTTCGACGAAGTGGCGCGCCAGTTCGAGAAGATGCACAACTCCTACGAGACCGAGGGCTACAAGTCCGAGGTCTACGTCAAGGCGCAGGAAGCCATCCAGAACGAGCTGATGGGCATCCGCTTCACGGCCAAGATGGTCGAGCGGCTGGCCGACACCTTGCGCAACCAGGTCGAGGAAGTGCGCCAGCTCGAACGCGCCGTCCTGCATACCTGCGTGGACCGCGCCGGCATGCCGCGCACGCACTTCATCAAGGTGTTCCCGGGCAACGAGACCAACCTGAAGTGGGTGCTCGACGAAGTCGCCGCGGGCCATCCGTATGCCGAGACGCTGGAACGCCAGGTGCCGGCGGTGCAGGAATTGCAGCAGAAGCTGATCGACCTGCAATCGCGCGTCGTGCTGCCCTTGAAGGACCTGAAGGAAGTCAACAAGCGCATGGCCACCGGCGAGGCGAAGGCCCGCAAGGCCAAGCGCGAAATGACCGAGGCCAACCTGCGCCTGGTGATCTCCATCGCCAAGAAGTACACGAACCGCGGCCTGCAGTTCCTCGACCTGATCCAGGAAGGCAACATCGGCCTGATGAAGGCGGTGGACAAGTTCGAATACCGTCGCGGCTACAAGTTCTCCACGTACGCCACGTGGTGGATCCGCCAGGCCATCACGCGCTCGATCGCGGACCAGGCGCGCACCATCCGTATTCCGGTTCACATGATCGAAACGATCAACAAGATGAACCGCATCAGCCGCCAGATTTTGCAGGAAACCGGCGCGGAGCCGGATCCCGCGACGCTGGCGCAGAAGATGGACATGCCGGAGGACAAGATCCGCAAGATCCTGAAGATCGCCAAGGAACCGATCTCCATGGAAACGCCGATCGGCGACGACGACGATTCGCACCTGGGCGATTTCATCGAGGACACCGCGACGCTGGCGCCTTCGGACGCGGCCTTGCACGGCTCCATGCGCGACGTGGTCAAAGAAGTGTTAGACTCGCTCACGCCGCGCGAAGCCAAGGTCCTGCGCATGCGTTTCGGTATCGAAATGAGCACGGACCAGACGCTGGAAGAAGTCGGCAAGCAGTTCGACGTCACGCGTGAGCGTATTCGTCAAATAGAAGCCAAGGCGCTGCGCAAGCTGCGTCATCCCAGCCGGGCCGACAAGCTCAAGAGCTTCCTCGAAGGTCAATAAGGCACAGGCAGGGTCTGGCATCGGTTTCATAAGGCCCTCTAGCTCATGCCTGGTTAGAGCAGCGGACTCATAATCCGTTGGTGCTCGGTTCGACTCCGAGGGGGGCTACCAAATCTTTCGTTCAAGAAGCCTCTTGCGTGATGCGTTCACGCAAGAGGCTTTTCAATTGGATGAGGCGCGAAGTGATCCCCAGGCAAGAGCGTCGCGGGCGCGGTAAATGGTGGATCTACCGCGTGAGCGCATCGGAGGCTGCGTCACCCCCAAGCGTGCTGTATTTCAAATGGTAATAAGTTAAACGCCTCTTACATCCCGCGCTGCCCCGACCGCTGCAACGTCGCCACATTGGCGGACCCGCACGGGGATTTGCCTGAAAAATCATGTCCCTGGGCGCCCTGCGCCGAGAACCTCTCCGGTAGAATGGGTCACTACAATTCGCTACCCCGCTCAAGGTCTGCGTCGTGAGCCCGTCCTCCGAATACAATCTGTTGTCGTTGAATCAAGTGCGGGCCATGCTGGCGGCGCGCGCCAAGCTCATCGGTGGGGTGGCGCTGGCGACGTTGCTGCTGACCGCCTTGCTGGTGCTGGCGCTGCCCCGCGTCTGGACGGCTACCTCGGACGTCTTCATCGACTATCGCGAGAACGACCCCATCAATGGGAGGTCCTTCTCGGCGCTACTCGACGAAAGCTATATGCAGACCCAGATCGACATGATCCAAAGCCAGGCCGTGGCGGATCACATGATCAAGACGCTGGGATTGCTGTCGGGCGCCGACGCCCGGGACGGCTCCGCGGCGCGAAATGAACTGGTTTCCTATATCAGCCGCAACCTGGAAGTGGCCAAGCAGCAGAACAGCCGCGTGCTGACGGTATCGTTCTCGGCCAATACGCCGCAGAAGGCTCGCGAGTATGCCAACGCCATCGTGAACTCGTACATCGCCGTCAGCCAGAACATCTCGTCGGCGGCCGCTCGCGCGCGCAGCGAGCAGTACACGGCGCAACTGGAGCAATTGCGCGGCGAAATGGACGCCATCCAGGACAAGCTGACCCGCTACCGTCGGGAAACGGGAATCGTCGATACACAACAGAACAACGATATCGATCAGCGCCGCCTCAACGACATGATGACGAGCATGCTGACCCTCGAGGCCAGACTGGAGGAGGCCCGTGCCCGCAACGAGAGTACCGACAGCCTGCTCAAGAGCGGCGTGCGGCCCGAAGATCTGCCGCAGGCCGGACAAGTGGCCGCCATCAACGATCTGCGTAACGGTCTAACGGTCGTCGATCATCAGTTGGGCCAGTTGCGCGGTTCGCTCGGTCCCAACCATCCCAACGTGCTGGGACTGATGGCGCAGCGCGGCCAGATGCAGGCTGAAATCACCCGCCAGGCCAAGGCCGCCGTCGAAGCCCAACGCGCGGACCTGGACCGCCTGCAATCGCAGAAAGAAGCGCTGCAACGCGACATCGACAGCCAGCGCGCCAAAGTGCTGGACCAGATGGCAAAGCGCGACCGCATTGCCGCATACCAAAGGCAGTTCGCCGGCGTGGAGCAGGTCTACCAGACCGCGCTGCAGAAATACGACGGCATTTTGATGGCCAGCAATATTTCGCTGCCCAATCTGGCCATCCTTCGCGCCGCGGACACTCCGACCGCGCCATCCCGCCCGCGTATCAAGCGCAGCTTGGCGCTGGGCCTGGTCGTGGGCATCTTCGCCGGGCTGGCGTTGGCGCTGCTGCTGGAATTGAGCCAGCGCCGCATCCGCTGCATGGACGACCTGCTGCGTAACACGCGCCTGCCGGTGCTTGGCCGCATCGGCCGCCGGATGGAGCCTCTCACCCCCGCACGGATATGAGCGAAACCTCCTCGCGCCCCCTGCTCGAACGTCTCAACCAGCCGCACTCCGAGGCAGGCGAGACGGCACCCGCCACGGCGCCCCTGGCATCCGCGCCCTCCGCCATGCCCGCCGAGAAAATGGGCGAACGCTTCATGCGCTTGGGCTTGCTGACCGAGGAACAAGTCCGGCACGTCGTGCAACTGCAGCAGTCCGAAGGGCTGCGCTTCGGCCAGGCCGCGGTGAAACTGGGCTTCGTGTCGGAAGACCGGGTGCAATCGGTCCTGGCCGAGCAGTACCACTATGACTACACGCCGGCCCGCCAGCAGAATTCCGGTATTCCGCTGGCCATCGCGGCTACCCCGTTCAGCCAGGAGGCGGAAGCCATCAGGCAGATCCGCGCGGAAATCTCCATTCGATTGGAGGGACAGCCCCGCATCGCCGTGGCCATCGTCAGCCCGGATGACAGCGAAGGCCGCGCCTACCTGTCCGCCAGCCTGGCCATTGCCTTCGCGCAGACTGGCCGCAGCACCTTGTTCGTCAACGCCAACTTGCGCGCAAGCGGCCAGCGCCCCATGCTGGGCAACGGCCCCGGTTCCGCGGGACTATCCAGCGTCCTGGCCGGCCGCGCCGCCGCCGGCCCTGCCCGCGCGATTCCGGGCTTCGCGAAGCTGGCCGTGCTCGACGCCGGCCCGCAACCGCCCAATCCCGCCGAACTGCTGCGCGAACCGGCATTGGACAATGTGCTGACGGCCTATGCCGGCAGCTACGAAATCTTCATCGTCAATACGCCCGCCGCCAACCACTCGCCCGACGCGCAAAGCATCGCGCGCCAGGTCGACGCGTGCCTGCTCGTCGCGCGCCGCGACGTCACGCGCCTGGCCGACCTTGAACGCACCGCGCAGTCGTTGGAGACGGCGGGCGTGAGAGTACTGGGCACGGTCTACAACGAATACGATCTGCAAGCCGGCTCGCGCCCGCGCGGACTGCTGAACCGGTTGGGTAGCCGTCTGTCCAGCCTGCTGGGCGGCTCCGCGCCGGCGCGGCAACGCCGCTGAGGAGGCGCCCATGGCCCTGACCGCGACTGTCATGCCGGTCATTTCCAACGCGCAAAGCCGCGGCGAGCGCTGGGCGGTCTGGCTGCTGGTGGGATTGAGCCTGCTGTTCGCCATCGTGCCCGACACGTTGTCCGTCAATGCGCTGGGGCCCGAGGCCAACCACACCGTGACGCAGGGATCCATGCTGCGCCAACTGGAGTTCGGCGCGCTGTTCATCGGCGCGGCCTTGCTGGCGTTGCGGCACGCGGGAAGGGTGTTGATGAACCTGCGCGCGTCCAATCCATTCCTGATCGTCATCATGCTTTACTGTGGGGCGAGCGCGGCCTGGTCGCCTTATCCCGACATCACGATCAAGCGCACCATCATTTTCGCGGGGCTGATCCTGATCGGCCTGGCGATCGCGCCGCCCCTGAGTACTCCGCGCCAGTTCCTGCGTGTCGTGCTGGGTTCCTACACCATCATCCTCGTCATCTCCTTCTTCGTGGCGCTGCTCATTCCCAGCGTCGGTGTCGATACGTTCCTGGGCAACGCCTGGCGCGGCATCACCTGGCAGAAAAACATGTTGGGGTCGATTGCGGGGTTCGCGGCGCTGCTGTGGATGCGCGAATGTCTGATGGAGCCGCGGCATCGCGGCAGAAGCGCCCTCGGTTTCCTGTTCGCCGCCTTCATGCTTGTGATGGCCAGGAGCGCCACCGCCGTTCTGGTCACGGGCCTTGGTGGATGCGCTTACCTGTTTACACGCCGGCGCTGGTTGGGTGGCCGCCACGCGGGCGCCATCGTGATGCTGGGTGTGCTGACGGTGGCGCTCTATGGCTTGCTGCTCTTCTACGTGTCGCAAGGCCGCATGCCCACGCCGCATGATGCCGTGGAACAGGTGGCCTCGCTGTTCGACAAGAGCAGCGACCTGACGGGCCGCGGCGAAATCTGGAGCCTGGTCGATATCACCATACGGCAGCATGCCACCTGGGGAGTCGGCTACAGCGCGTTCTGGACGGGTGCCGGCGGCCCGTCGCAGTATGTCGGCGACAAGCTGGGTTGGCTGCCCGGCCAGGCGCACAATGGCTTTCTCGACATCCTGATCGACATGGGTCAGGTGGGCATGGGCCTGTTCGTCCTGTGCGTGATCTGGCACATGATCAGCATCATGAGGCTGTTCCGGCTCGACCGCGAGGACGCGGCGATGCATCTGGGCATCTTTGTCACGATCATGGTCAGTAATTTTTCGGAAAGCCAGATCCTGCGGGATACGTCTTTCCAGAACATCATGTTCATTTGCTCGTCGCTGGCAATCAGCGGCCGGCTTGCCGCGCACCACGCTGCGGGCCGGCGCCACGCACGCGAAGCGCGGCTGGCGTGGGAACCCGCCGCCGCGCCTGCACGCCGAACCACGTTGACGCCAAGTCACCGGGAGCAAAACCCATGACGCGCGGCTTCATCGCCGCCGCGCGGCGCGCGGCGGTGGGCGCCATTCTGCTTGCCGGCGTGGGCGGACGTGTCTGCGCGGCAACCGCCGGGGACTACTTCCAGTTCGAGATGAACCCGGCCGCGTTGGCCGGTGCGCCCGATGTCTCCGCGCTGAACCAGCCCCTGGACGCCAGCGCGCGCATCGTCGCGCACGACGGTCATTTCTACCGGGTCGGGCGCGATGGCCTGCCGGGAACCGCGGACGATCAACGCGTGCGCCTGTTCGGCGTCAACCTGACCTTTGGCGCCAACTTCCCCGACGACGCCGAGGCCAGGCAGTTGGCGCGCCAGCTACGCGCGCTGGGTTTCAACGCGGTGCGCCTGCATCACCTGGATTCCCTGCCTTCCGACTACCCGGACGCGCCCATCAGCATCCTCGGCAGCGGTCCTTTCCCGACCTTCAGCCCCGCCGCCGTGGCGCGGCTGCGCGGTCTGATCCAGGCCTTGGCCAAGGAAGGGATCTACGTCGACCTGAACCTCCATGTCGGCTATCGCTTTCGGCCCGGCGTCGACGGGCTGCCCGCGCTGGATGGCGGCGCTGAAACGCCGCCCGGGACGGCGGCCATCCATCTCTACTATCCGCGGCTCATAGAAAAACAGGAAACCTACGCGCGGCAGTTGATCCATGCATTGGAGCTGAAGGGCAACCCCGCGCTGGCGATGGTGGAGATCAACAACGAGTCTTCCCTGCTGGCCGCGTGGCTGGGCCAGGATTGGCAAGCCACGGTACCCTCGGCCTATGCGCCTGAACTGCAGAGGCAATGGCGTGCCTGGCTGACGCGGCGCTACGGTTCATTGGCTCAGGCGTGCGCGGCCTGGTCCGGCTGCGCGGGTAGCGTCAACGCCGCCGGCGAACTGCCGACGCCCGGACAACGGCGGGTCTACGAAACCGGGCTCGCACAATTGCGGTCGGGAATCACGCGCCGCCTCGACACCTGGTTCGGCGAAGACAAAAAGCGCGCAGACCCACGCGAACAGGATTTCCTGCGTTTCCTGGCCGCCACCGACCAAGCCTACTTCGAACGTTTGCGCCGTGTCGTCCAGGAAAGCACCGATGCCTGGGTGCCGGTGACCGGGACGCAGATGGGCTTTGGCGGCTTGCTGAATTTCGATTCGCAGGCCGCCATGGACTACATCGACGAACACTTCTATGTTGCGCATCCCGACATAAAGAGCAGCGCCGACGATTGGCGCATTCCCGGCTTGACCGCCAGCGGCAATGAATTCGATCGCGTGCTGGCCTTGTCCCTGCGGCGCGATCGGCAGCGACCCTATGTGATCAGCGAATTCAACGAGCCTTTCCCCAACCCCCGCGGCGCCGAGATCCTGCCGCTGATGAGCGCGGTGGCCGCGCTGCAGGACTGGGATGGCCTGTTCTACTTCGACTACAGCGATGCACAGCGTGCGCCATTGGCGCCGTCCCGCTTTTCCCTGAGCGGGGACTGGGGGCGCGTCGCATTGGCGGGCCAGAGCGCGCGGCTGTTCCGTCAGCCTTTGCTGGCGCCGCTACCCAGGCGCATCGACATTGCGCTCGGGCCTGAGCAGCGTCTGGCGCTGGGCGGCGATCGCCGTTTCGACGCCATCACCCATGGCCTGGCCGATGGCGCGGGGGTACGGCCGCAACTGGCCTATCTCGGCCAGGTCGCAATGCAGTTGACGCCCGCCGCCGGCGCCACGCCCGCCATACCCGGCCTGCCCGATCCCGCAGCGACCAAGGTTTACGCCACGCCGGATGGCGCCCTGCGCCAGGATGCCGCCGTCGGACGCGTCATCTTGGATGCGCCCGCCGTGTGGGGCGTGTTCGGCGCCACCGGCACGACGCGCATCAACGGCGCCAGCACATGGGTGCAATTTGGGACGCCCGGCGTAGGGGCGCCCGACACAGGGGCGCCCGGCGCGGCAAGCATGCTACTGACGTCGCTGGATGGCCGCCCGCTGGCCCAGTCGCGCCATCTGCTGCTGAGCCTGGGCAACGACACCACCGGCACCCAGCCAGGCTCCATGCCGCAGCGGCCCAAGCAGCGCGTCGCCTATCGCGGCACGGACTGGATGACACTGGAACCCGATGCCGGCGGCAAAGGCCCGTCGGGCGACATGGCGACCCGTCCGCCCGCCTGGCTGCGCCGCATTCCTTTGGAACTGGGGCTGGCGCCCCGCATCGGCAAGCTGACGGTGTATCCGCTGGACGGCGCCGGCGGGCGCAGCGCGCCTTTGAGCCAGGCCGATGCGAGCACCGATGCCAGCGGCGCGCGCATCCGGGTTCAATACCGCAATGCCGGCGCCACGCCCTGGTATGAACTGGTCTACGAGGAGACGCCTTGACATCCGATCAACGCGCCAGACGCCTCGAGGGAAGCCGCTTGGAGAGGATGCCTTGACGACGGTCCAGCCGCAGCCGCAGTCGCGTCCCGGCCTGCCTGCCGCCGATGCGGCAACGCAGCCGTCCGGCGCCGACGATGTATCCGTGTGCATCGCCACGTACCGGCGCTTGCCGCTGCTCGATGCCTTGCTGCAAGACCTGGCCGCGCAGACGCTGCCCCCAAGAGAGGTCGTGGTGGTGGACAACGACCCCGACGGCAGCGCGCGCAGCGTCGTGGAAAGCCATCGCGCGGCCTTGGCGCGAGCCGGCTGCGCCCTGGTCTATGGCGTTCAGCCGGAAAAAAACATCTCGCTGACGCGCAACATGACGGTGGCGCTGGCCCAAGGTACATGGCTGGCCTTCATCGACGACGACGAGCGTGCCCCGCCGCAATGGCTGGCGCTCCTCATCGCGGCCGCGCGCGAGCATCGGGCCGATGGCGTGCAGGCGCCCGTCATCCCTGAGCTTCCGCCGCACGCCCCCGCCTGGATACGCCGCGGCGGCTTCTACGATTGGTCCCGGTTTCGCAGCGGCGATATCGTTCCCCGCAATTCATTGCGCTTCGGCAACATCATGTTGGCCGCGCGCTGGCTGCGGCGTCAGCATCCGCATCCGGTCTTCGACCCCGTCCATGGCCTGACCGGCGGCGAGGATGGCGACCTTCTGATGCGCCTGGCCGGGCAGGGCGCGCGCCTGGTCTGGTGCGACGAAGCGCACGTCATGGAACCGGTTGCCGACGGCCGCATGCATGTCTCGTGGATACTGAACCGCGCCTTGCGCGGCGGCCAGGACTTTGCCATTCACTTCCGCGCCGGCAAGCTGGATGCGCGTCCGGGCGCGGCCCGCACACTCGTCTTCTTCGGCCGCGCCATCGCACAGATGCTGGCCGCGGCCATGTTCGCCTTGCTCCTGTGGCCCCTCGGCCGTCACCACGCGGTGCGCTGGCTGGCGCGCGCCTATGCCAACTACGGCAAGCTCTCCACGCTCTGGGGCAGCCGCTACCGCGAGTACGCCTGATTCCGCCATGTCCTATCTACTGCACCTCATCCTGGCGATCATCGCATTTCCCGTGACGGTGGCCACTGGCTACCTGGGTGTGCTGACGCTTCTGTCGGCGCGCCTGCCGCGACCCCAGCCAAGCCGGCGCGACCTGTGTTTCGACATCCTGGTCCCCGCGCACAACGAGGCGGCGGTGATCGAGCGCACCCTGCGTAGCCTGGCCAACGTCGACTGGCCACGCAAGAACTTCCGCATCCTCGTCATCGCCGACAACTGCACCGACGACACCGCCGACCTCGCGCGCGCTGCCGGCGCGACGGTCTTGGAACGCCATGACGAGGTTCACCGCGGCAAGGGCTACGCTCTGGAATACGGCATCGCCCGCAGCGCCGCCGATGGCCGCGCGCACGCCGTGGCCGTGATCGACGCCGACACCGAAGTCACGCCCAATCTGCTGTCGGCCTATGCGGCGCGCATCGAAGCGGGCGCCGCCGTGATGCAGGTCCACTACGGCGTACTGAACCCCGAGGACTCCTGGCGCACGCGGCTCGTGACCATGGCCTATGGCGCCTTCCATGCCGTCCGCGGGCGCGGGCGCGAACGTCTGCGCGCGTCGTTCGGATTGCGCGGAAATGGCATGTGCATGACGCATGAACTGTTGCGCGAAGTCCCCTTCAACATTCATTCGATGACGGAAGACCTGGAATACGGCATCGTGCTCGGACTGCATGGCCATCGCGTTGTATATATCGACGAAGCCAGCGCCGACGCGGAGCTGATCGCATCCGAACGCGGCTCTCGCACGCAGCGCCAGCGCTGGGAGGGCGGCCGGCTGGGCGTGGTGCGCGCCTATACCGGGCGCCTGCTGGGGCAGGGGCTGCGCCAGCCCAGTTGGCTATGCATAGAGCTGGCGATGGACCTGCTGACGCTGCCGCTGGGCTATATCGTGCTGCAGACGGCCGCCCTGCTGGCGTTGGGGGGCCTGGCGTCCTTGTCGATGCCAGGCGTCGGACTATGGGTATGGCCGCTCCTGGCCGCGGTCTTGCTGATGGTCCTGGCCTTGCACGTCCTGCGCGGCTGGCAACTGTCGCCGCTCGGCCCGCGCGCACTGCTGGATCTGGCGCGCGCGCCGTTCTTCGTGCTCTGGAAGCTGTATATCGTGATACGGAATCGCGGCAACGAGCATTGGATCAGGACCGACCGGGGCAAGGCGAGGGACAAGGTCCGGGACAACGGCCGGGATGAAGGCCGGGATGAAGGCCGGCATACGCAATGAGCCAGCCACGTTCGTCCGCCTCCAGTATCGCGCGCCTGTTCGGCAGTTCCATCGTCGACCAGGCGATGTTGTCCGCCGCCAATTTCGGCGTTGGCCTGATCCTGATCCGCTACGCGCCCGAGGCGCAATACGGGTTCTACATCCTCGCCTTCAACACCATGATCCTGCTGACCACGCTGCAGGGCACGTTCATTGGCACCCCGATGGTGATACGCCTGCCTTCGCTGGACGAGGCCCAGCGCCGCCATTGGATGGGCAGCCTGCTGCGCGATCAGAAGCGCTGGGGTTTGTCGGGCGGCCTTCTCGCGCTGGCCGCCGCGTGCGGGGGCTGGGCAACCGGTTTGTTGGACCGCCAGTCCGCCGCCGTGGTGGTGGCCGCCACGGCGCTGATCCTGGCCGCGCTCTATCGCGAATATCTTCGCGGCATCCTGTTGATGTACCGCCGGCCGCACCAGGTGCTGGCCGCCGATGCGGTGTACGTCGTGGTGCTGTTGGCCGGCTGCGCGTTGGCCGTTCGGACGCCCATGGCCGCGGTCGGCGCGCTGCTGGCGGGCATGCTGGCGGCACTGGCTTGCGCGAGGCTGCTGCGCCGCAACCTGGCGACGGACATCGACGGCGGCGCGGCGCCGGGACGTTTGCACGAGATTGCTCGCGTGGGGGCCTGGGCGGCTTCCGGCGGCGTCATCTACTGGCTGTTCAACCAAGGCTACAATTTCCTCACCGCCGCGACGCTGGACCTGACGGCGGTCGCGGCCCTGGCGGCGACACGTCTTACCCTGATGCCGATCAATCTTCTGCTGGCCGGGATGCAGAAGCAACTGGCGCCCCTGGCTTCGCACTGGATGCACCAGATGGGCGCGCGCCGCACGCTGCGCCGGCTCATGCTGTTTTCACTGGCGCTGGGCGTGATCACGCTAGTCCATGGCATCGTGATCTGGCTGTTGCGCGATTGGATCTTCCTGGACCTGATGCGCAAGGATTTTCCGCAACGTAATACCTTGCTGCTGCTATGGTGCGCACTGTTCATCCTCATGGTGATGCGCGAGCCGGTGATGATGGTGGCGGTGTTGCGCCAACGTTTCCAGGCGCTCAGCGGCGCGGCGCTGGCGTGCGCCATCCTCTCGCTCGGCATCAGCTATGCGGCGATGCTGCAAGTGGGCCCGATGGGCGCGGCCATCGGCATCCTGGCCGGCGAAGCCTGCTATTGCGCGAGCGTCATCGTGCTGGTGCTGCGGGAAGTCCGCAAGGATGACGCGGCCACGCGGTCGCCGAACGAACGACAAGGCGCTCATTGATGGACATTCTTTCCATACAGTATCTGCGCGGCGTCGCGGCCATGATGGTTGTCGTCGTCCATCTCTATCCGCAGTTGGAGCGCATGGGCTACCGGGGCTATTGGCCGCATTGGCTGGCCGCCGGCGTGGATATCTTCTTCGTCCTCAGCGGCTTTCTCATGTGGATCACGACGCGTGACAGGAAGGTGGGCATCCTGGAGTTCTACAAGCGCCGCGCGGTGCGCATCGTTCCGCTCTATTGGCTGCTGACCTCGGTGGCGGTGGCGGTCATGCTGATCGCGCCGCAACTGCTGCAGACCACGCGCTTCGGCGCGTTTCACGTCATTGCGTCCTACTTGTTCCTGATGGTGCACAACCCGTCCGGGCTGATCGAACCGGTGCTGACGGTAGGTTGGACGCTCAATTACGAGATGCTGTATTACGTGATCTTCGGCCTGACGCTGGTATTGCCTACGCGGTGGCGCTTCATTGCCACGGCTGTCGTATTGGTGGGGCTGAGCCTGCTTGGATGGTTCGTGGTCGGCGACGGCCAGCCCATTCTCAAGGTCTACACCTCGGACATCGTGCTTGAGTTCCTGCTCGGCATGGGTGTGGGGTGGTGGTTTTCGCGGCCGCACAAGGGCGGCTCCGCGGCGCTGGGCTGGCTGCTGGTCATCGGCGGTTTCATCGTCATCGCCCTGATGTCCGTCGCGGCGCCCGATGCGCCCCGCCCATTGGCGCAAGGCGTGCCGGCCATGGCCATCGTGGTGGGCGCGATCCTGCTGGAACGCTTTCAGTCGCTGCCGCGCATGGATTTCCTTCACAAACTGGGCGACGCATCCTATTCGCTCTACTTGTCCCATGCCTTCGTGCTGTCAGCGGTGAGCCAAGGCTGGCGCAAGCTGCACCTGGATGCCTTGCCGGGTGGCCGGGCGGGGTTCTGCGCCGCCGGCCTGGCGGCCTGCATCCTGGTGGGCATCCTGGTCTATGAACTGCTGGAAAGGCCGCTGATCGCCTTCTTCAAGAAACAGCGCGAACAGGACGCCTCCAAGGCTGCTACGCGCCGGTCCGTAGCCGGTCTTTGAGCATGCGCAGCCAGCGCTTGTGAGGACGCGTCGCGGCGCGTTGCGCGGACCAGTCGATCATGCTGTCGTGCACGTCGTAATGCCCGCGCTGGGCCGCCGGCACCTGGCCGGATTCGACCGCCGCGACCAGTTCCGGCAGCTTGCGATAGAACTCGGCGCCGCGATAGGGCGGATGCAGCGACCACAGCCCCGGCGCCGACCCGAGCAGGTCGACGCGATACAGCCCGTGCTGCCGCAAGACTTCGCCCAGAATGACTTCTGCCTCGCGCACATCGGGCGGATTGCCCAGGAGACGGGACTTCATACGCTGCGACGCACCGGGACGCAGCAAGGGCAGCGTGCCCAGCGTCGCGCGAAACCGCTTCATGTCGAGCATGAAAATACGGGTGCTGGCGGACTGGAAACGATAGGCCGGCGCGCCGGCGACATCGAGCCGCTGTGGAACGGGCAAGCCATGCCCGTGGATGGCTGCGTCCGAGGCGGGCGGCCCAGGGAAGGGGCCGGTAAGCAGCACCGTCGGATCCCCTTCGGCGTAGTCGATGGCCTCTTCCACCCAGCGCGTGCTGCCTCCGCCGAACAGCATGTCGCCGTCGAAATGCACGATGTGCCGCGCGCGGCTGTGATGCATGCCATAGAAGTAGGCATAGAAAGGGCCGCCGTCCCAGGCCTTGACCGGGATGTCTTCCGTTCCGAAGAAATCGCGCGCCACCTCCCGTCGCGCCGCCGCGGCGTAATCCACCTCGATTACGTCGAGCTGCGGGAAGTCGGCGCGCAGGTCGCGCGCCAGTCGCAGCAGTTTGGCGCGATATTCATCGAAATGGCTGCCGCGGTAACGGCCGGATGCGCTGCGATGCGTGTCCACGGTCACCAGGACCCGGTCGACCATGGGCGACCAGACGCGCAACTGGTGCGGCAGCAGCAGCGCGGCATGGGGATAGTCCATGGGATACATGCTGATCTGCGCGGCCACGCGGTAGGGATAATCCGCGGTCATGCGCGTCCCCCCGGCACACTGGCCGCCACGCCGTGCGCCAGCGCCGTCCAGGCGAGGCCCAGCTCGTTTTCGGCGCGCGTCGACACCAGTCGTATGTCCTGGCGCCACAGGCGCAGCAGGGACGGCGGAATGGGCGGTGGAACGCGGATGCCCACACGCCGCAAGCCGATCTCGGCGATCTTCAACGCCGGCGCCAACAGGTGCGTTTCAATTTTCAAGCGGCGCGCGCCGATGCGCCGCAACGGCACCGCGCCGAGCACGCGCGCGTACTCCAGGAAATACCGGTTCCAGTCGGGCGCGTGCGCCATCGCGAGGTTGTAGACCGGGCCCGAGGCCGTCATCTGAGCCGGCGCCCTCAACGCGGCCAGCACCGCCGCGACGACGTCATCGACATAGACCAGATTGCTGCAACCGTCCCCGGCGGCGCCCAGGTCGCCGATGCGATGCGCGCGCAGCAGGCTGGCGATACGCAGGCTCCACTGCGGGCTGCCGGGACCGTAGATGCAGCCTGGCCGCAGTGTCACCACGGCTTCGCGTCCCGCCAGCAGCCGCTCGGTTTCCACCTTGGCGCCGGCATAGCCGCCCATGCCGGTCGCCATGGCCTGGCTCTCGGTGACGTCGCCCCGCGCCGGTCCGTATACCGCCATGGAGCTGAAGTGCACGACCCGCGGTGCGGCGCCGCCCCGCTTTTCCAACGCCGCGCTCAGCGCCCGCGCGCCGCCGACCATCGAGTCGGCTGAGCCCGCGACGCAATTGACGACCGCATCGACCTCGCCCAGCGCGCTCGTCACCGCCGCCGCGTCGGTCGCATCGAGCAAGACCTGGCGGACCCGCGCGTCCGACGCCCGGGCCCGTCGTACACCGGCCACCGGTTCGGCCCAATCGCTGGCCGCCAGCGCCGCAATCACGCGGCGGCCGACATAGCCGTTGCCGCCAAGCACCAGTATTCTTTGCTTCATATCTATACGGTTTCCATGGCTGTATCGCCCTGCGCTGGATGGTTTTGAGCGCGATGGCCCTCGGCGATGTCGCCTCGCGCGCAGCCATCCGTCCCGGTGGCGACGGGCGCATACACCTGGCGCAGATGCGCCGCCAGGCGCAGGGCCAGCGCGACGATGGTCAAGGTGGGGTTGGCTTGCCCGGAAGTCGGAAAGACGGCCGCGCCGGCGACGAAGAGGTTGCCCGCTTCATGCACGCGGCAGTCGGCGTCGACCACGCTGTCGCGCGGATCGCGGCCCATGCGCGCCGTGCCGATGTGATGGCCGCCGTAGGCGCCATAGCGCGTCATTTCCGTTTCAACCAGGGCGGGGTCGTACTCGAAGCTGCCAACGCCGCTTGCGTGCAAGGCGCTTGCCAATTCCGCCAACGCCCCCTGGATCGTCTCCACGTCACGCTTCGTGTAGCGCCAATCGACGTGCAAGCGCGGCACGCCCAGCGCGTCCGTGTCCGTACCGAGCGTCACGCGGCTGTCGACGTTGGGCTCCTGTTCGGCGTGAAAGTCCAGGCTGTAGCGGCGGTTGCGCGGATGCACGATGATGGAGGGGAACTTGCGGTCGGCAAGCTTGCGCTGTGTGAACAGGCGCCACATGAACGCCGCCGCGGACGGCATGCCCATGATCACGTTACCCAGGTGCCTGAGCCATAAGCCGAGGGTGCCCGGCGCATCGCCGTAGAGACGCTTGGCGTATTCGTACGGCACGATGGGGCGCGCCAGATAAAGCGCCGACAGGATGCTGCTGCCGTGCCCGGGATCGGCGATGCGCGGATGGTGCAGGCGCGCAATGAAGTTGCCGACCTGCAGGCGCCGCTGCGCCTCCGGTCGCAGGGCCAGGCGGCGCCGGCAATACACCCCTTCGTCCGACACCTCGTAGCCGTGCCATGCCGACGCCGCGCGCGACAGATCCACCGTCCCTATCGTGCCGGCGATATGGCACATGTAGTAGCGGCCCACCACGTCGTTTCGATTGCCCAGTCCCCGCCCGCTGGCGCCGGGACTGGCCAGCAGCAGGCGCGCCGTCTCCAGGCCACCGGTGGCCAGCACATAGGCGCGCGCCCGGACGGTGAAGGCGTTGCCGGACAGCGTGCGGACATGGGCAGCGCCGATTGCCGCGTTCCCTTGGGCATTATCGCGGGCATCTCCCCGCGCGCCGGGCGTACCGCTGTCCAGGCGGCAAAGATTGGCATGCTGGATCACCCGCACGGGCCCCAGACGCAACCGCTCGGCATAGCGTCGGCCAAAGTCCGTGGGCGTGCTGAAGCGCTCCAGCGTATTGGTCGTGAACGCCGGGCTTTCGAAGCCTTCTATCATCGGCCGTATCGGATGATGGAAGGCCGTCTCCACGGTATACGCGTAGTCGCCCGCCTCGCAGATCTGATTGGCCCGCGGGTAATAGGGCATCAAATCGTCCAGGCCGATGGGCCAGCCGCTGTGGGCGATGTATGGGCGCGGCTCGAAATCGATCGGGTCCAGCGGCATGCAGCGGCCGCCCCAGATCGTGGTCGAGCCGCCCATGCGGCGTTCGCGATAGCGGTCTGGTTCGCTGTGCAGGCGCGCATCCGGCACCGTGCCCCGATACAACGCCTGGGTGTCCTTCTCCACGCGCGGGCCGCCGCTTTCGAGCAGCACGACATCCAGGCCGCTGTCCATCAGGGCGAGCGCCAGCGTGATGCCGGCGGCGCCGGCGCCGACGATGCAGATGTCGGCGTTCAATACGGAACCCGAGGGGATCGTAGTGGCGTCCAGGATCATCATCTCGCTCCGGACGGGTGCGGCACACCGGCATGCAACCGGTGAACGGCAGGCTCCCGCATCATTAATGCACGGCGGCGTTCACCGGCAGCTTCAGTGTTTCATGCACGTGGCGCGCGGACTCAGAAGATGCGTTCGTTGACGTGAATGACATCGTCCGGCTTCACGGCGTCGGTCATCTTGGCCCGCTTCTTCGTAACCTCGCCAGTCAGCACGTCGGTGTGATCGATGTCGATGCGGCTATCCGAAGCCCGTGGCGTCAGGCCTCCGGCCAGCGCCAGCGCGCGCATGACGTTGAGCCCGTGGTCGATCGGGTAGGCGCCGGGCTTGCCGACTTCGCCGTACACGTAGAAACGCGGCGCCTCGGGCACGAAAACCACGTCGCCCGGCTGCAATTCCGTGTCCTGCACGGTCTGCGACGGCGACTGGCGGTTCCCTACGTACAGGTTGATGCGTTGGTTGCCTTGGCGGCGCACCAGCGTGGCCACGTCGCCGGCGCCGCTGCTCGCGCCACCGGCCATCGCCAGCAGCTCCAGCACCGACAAATGTCCTTCGATCGGGTAGCGTCCCGGCCGTTGCACCTGGCCCAGCACCGACACGATGCGGCTGCGCAGCGTCAGCACTTCCACCGCCACCTGCGGGTTGGTCATGAAACCTTTGCCGCGCAAGCCCTGTTCGATGCGTTTGCCGATGGCCGAGGGGGACAGGCCCGACACACGAACATTGCCCAGCATCGGCACGACCACCTGGCCGTCGGCATCGACGGTCACGCGCGCTTGCGCGCCGCCGGTGCCCATGATGTTGATGCCCAGGGTATCCCCGGGCCCGACCGCGCCGATCGCGCCATTGACGGTCTGCTCCGTCGCGTCGTCGGCGGGCGCCAGCGCGGAAGATGCCGGCGCGTCGGCGCGCCTGGCGGCAGCGCCGGATACGACGCCGTCGTCCGGCAGGCGGTTGCCGGCGGCGTTGTGTTCCGAGCCGCGGTCGCCGCTGCCTGTCTTGGGCGCGGGCATCGCAGGCGGCGGCGTGTAATTGCTGTTGGCGGCGGACACCACCGGCGCGGGCGGAGGGGCATACGGCTTCTGGATCGGCGTCGCGCGCGGGGACGCCGTGGTCGGCAGGGACGGGACCGGCGCCGGCATGGTGTAGGAGGGCGACCGGACCGGCGCGTTGTAGCGGCCGTAGTCGCCGGTGGGCAGCGTTCTGTTGTCGGAAACCGACGCCGGCGCGGAGTCTTGTAGCGACGGCGCAACAGGAGATGCGACCGGGTCGGGGATGGGCGAGTCCTGGGCGCGAACAGGCGCAGACAACCCCAGCACCGCGCTCAATACCGCCATTCCTAACCCTGCTTTCAGGCCCGCCACTCCGTCCTCCGGTCGTAATTCGTTCCGCGCGGGGTAATAGTAGCCGATGCAAACTCTCACACGGAGTGTTTTTAAATACAATAACCGAGCGGCTTTCCTCCGCCATCGGGAGCAGGAAACTCATGCATGAGTATGAGATCCTACTTAAAAAGCCTACCTACTTACGCACCAGGTACTACCCTTGCCCAGTCCAGAACATGTATCTGCATCTTTCGCGCTGGCGAGCGGTGAAACCTTGGCCGTACCCAGCGTGCGCCTGTTCGACCTCGACATCGCGGCGGTATCCTTCGCTACCGCGGTGGAGCGCCTTTCGCAGGCCGCCTTGCGGCGCGATGGCCATGCGCGCGTCGTGGTGACGCCCAATGTGGACCACTTGACCCGCCTGGACAAGTCGCCGGAGTTTCGCGAACGCTACAGCAAGGCGGAGTTCATTTTCGCCGACGGCATGCCGGTGATCTGGGCCAGCCGCTGGCTGGGCAAGCCTTTGCCCGAGCGCGTCACCGGCGCCGACCTGTTCGTTGCCTTGTGCAGGAGAGCGCAGCGCGGGCATTGGCGCGTGATGCTGTTGGGCGGAATGCCAGGCACGGAATCCAAGCTGCTGGACGGCTTCGCACGCTTTTTCCCGGGGATGGACATCGAGATCGTCGCGCCGTCCATGCGCTTCGATCCCTACGGGCCAGAGGGCGAATCGTTCGCGCAGAAGGTGCGGGAACAAGCGCCGGACCTGGTTTTCCTGTGCGTCGGGATGCCCAAGCAGGAGAATTGGGCGTTTCACTACGCGCCGACGCTTCCGGGCGGCATCGTCCTGTGCGTAGGCGCCGCCATGGAGTTCGCCATCGGCCTGCAGCGCCGGGCGCCCAAGTGGGTGCAGGGCATCGGCATGGAATGGGCATGGCGCCTGGCCGGCAGTCCCCGCCGGCTCTGGCGCCGCTATCTGGTGGATGACACCCGTTTCTTCGGTTTGTGCTTGCGGCAATGGCGTAACCAACGCGGTTCGAAAGCAGCGCCGTGAGGTGGGGAATGCGCCGGACCCTGGCAGCCGCCGGCCTGGCGCTGTGCGGCGCCCCGGTGGCCGGCGCACCCGGTCCCGCTGAATGGGCGGTTCAACTCGGCAGTTCCTACCAATACCAGAACAATCCGGCGCGGCTGCCTGATTCTTCGTCCGACATCCACGGCGCGGGCATCTCGGTCAAATCCCTGGGGCTGGGTTTGCGCATGCCCTTGCTGTCCGACGATACCCGCCTGGACATCGGCGGCACGCTGAGCGACGCGCGCTACACCAGCAACAAGCAGTTGGATCATCAACCGCGCAATCTCCTTTCCACCCTGTACTGGCGCGCTACGCCCTTACTGGCTGGTCGTTTCGATTACGGCTACCAGAACCAACTGGCCTCCAACCTGGGCTTGACCTGGCCGGACCGCGATCTTCAGGCGCGCGACAACAAGTCGGCCGAGATCGGCCTGCGCATCACCGACCGCCTGACGCTGCCCGTGATCAGCGTGTTCCGGAACGGCACCCGTTACGATCAGGCATCGAACCAGACGCTGTACAACCGCACGGACACGGGCTGGCAGTTGTCCGGACGCTATGCGGGCTACGGGCGCTCCATCGCCCAGATGGGGCTGCGGCATACCAATGTGGACTACTACGATCGCACCGCCGCGCTGGTGTCGACCATCGACAACCGCTACACCGACAACGAGGCCTTCCTGGGCGCGCGCTGGGACTACAGTCCGAAGACCCTGCTACAGGGCCGTATCGGTCTGCTCAAGCGCGACTACGACAACCTGACGGATCGGGACACGCGGCTGTTTACCTTCGAAGGCCGGGCTACCTGGGACTACTCGCCCAAGACGCGCGTGGACCTGCACCTCTGGCGGCGGCCCTATGCCTATGACGATGACCCCACCGTCCTGTATTCCGTGCAGACGGGCGGCCTGGCCGCCTTCACCTGGCGTCCCACGGTGAAAACCGCGCTGAGCCTCGGCATCGAGCACAGCCGGCAGCGCAATACCGCCTTCACGGGGGGCGATGGAGAGGTCTTGCAGATCTGGCGCCTGGGCGCGCGGTTGCAATGGCAGCATACGGAAAATCTGCGCTGGATCATGGACGTGTACCATGACCGCCAGCGGGGCAACAGCACCCAGGACAGCTATAACCAGAATTTCGTGCGGATCGGCTTCGAATACACCTTCGGCAGCCGCCAGAAGGAGAGCCTGCGCAAGATGATGCAGCCGGCCGACTGCTTGTGGCGCCGCCCGGACCTGGCCATGTGCGACCCGATCAACGAGGAGCCGTGAGCGAGCGTCATCCGTCGCCCGGTCAATACGCGTTGCGATCCCAGAGAATCACCAGTACCGTGCGGGCCAGGATCTTCAGGTCCAACTGCAGCGACCAGTTGGCGATGTAGTAGCGGTCGTATTTCACCCGGCGCTGCATCTTTTCAGGGGTATCGGTTTCGCCGCGCAGGCCGTGTATCTGCGCCCAGCCGGTGATGCCCGGCTTGACGCTGTGGCGGAGCATATAGCCGCGGATCATTCGACGGTACAGTTCGTTGTGCTCGGCGGCATGCGGGCGCGGCCCGACCAGGCTCATGGTGCCCATTATCACGTTGAAGAGCTGCGGCAATTCATCCAGCGAGGTCTTGCGCAGGAAGCGGCCGACACGGGTCACGCGCCTGTCGCCCACTTGCGCCTGGCGCAGGGAGCCGTCGGCTTCCTTGCCCGCGCTGGCGGTCATGGAGCGGAACTTGAACACCGTGATGGGCCGTCCGCGTTCGCCATAGCGCTTCTGGCGAAAGATCACGGGCCCCGGCGAGTCCAGCTTGATGGCGATCGCCGCGGTCAGCATGACGGGCGATAGCAGCACGATCATTGCGCCGCCGAGCACCAGGTCCATGGCCCGCTTGATGCTGCGCGACAGGCCCACCATATGGGTCTCGTGCAGCGCCAGCAAGGGCACGCCCGCTATATCCGCGCTGGTGGCGGTGAGTTCGTCCAGGAACGGCGACTCTGGCATCAGGTAGATGGCCGACGTGGAGTCGTAGAGCCGGCTCATCAGTTCGGCGGTCATCGGCTTTTCCTTCTCGTCGTCCAGCGTCACGAAAGCCATGCCGAATTCGCCCGCTTCGATGTGCGAAATCGCGTCGGGATAGCGGCCCAGGTATTTGGGCACGGACGATTCGCCGTCGCACGGCGCCACCGGTTCATCCGCGTAATAGCCCGCCACGTAAATGCCCAGGATGGGCGAACGCTGCAAGCGCATGGCCAGTTTGCGGGCCTCGGGGCCCATGCCGAAGAACACGGCGGAACGCCGGCTCGCCGGCGAGTTGTTGATGCGATAGGCCACGCGCCGCAGGCAGAACAGGCCCAGCACTTGCAAGGGCAGCGCCACCGCGGCCCATTGCAGCGTCAACATGCGCAGCCAGTTTGGATCGGTATGGGCGCGGGGCAGGAAGAAGAGAGCGGCCACGCCGAGGAAGAGCACGTTGAACCAGCGCATGATCCCGCGGCCCAGCATCCACCACATGTTGCGCGCGCTGATCAGCAGCGTGAAACGCGAGTAGACGTAGAACGCGCTGGCCGCCAGGATGGCCGGCACCCAACTGAGGAATACCGGCGAATCGATGCCGTGCACGCCCGCCAGGATAAGGAAAGCGCCGCCATTAAGCAGGGCGCAGACCAGCCCGACGAGGGCCATGAAGGAACGATGTGGACGGGTAGGGGGCGCCGGCGAGAGCATGATGTCGAGAATTGGGGGATCAGCGGCCGTAGACGTCGTCGAACCGCACGATGTCGTCCTCGCCCAGGTAGGGGCCCGATTGCACTTCGATCAATTCCAGGTCTATCGAGCCCGGGTTCTCCAACCGATGCTTGACGCCCAGGGGGATATAGGTCGACTGGTTTTCGGTCAGCAGGAAAATCTCGTCGCCGCGCGTCACTCGCGCGGTGCCGGTCACCACGATCCAGTGTTCGGCGCGGTGATGGTGCATCTGCAGCGAGAGGCGGGCGCCGGGCGCGACGCGTATGCGCTTGACCTGGAAGCGGTCGCCCCGGTCGATCGAATCGTAGCTGCCCCATGGGCGATAGATCATCCGGTGCGCCGACGCTTCAGGCCGTTTCGCGGCGTTCAACCGGGCGACGATGCGCCGGACTTCCTGCACCTTGTCGCGGGCGGCCACCAGCACGGCGTCGGCGGTTTCCACCACCACGACGTCATCGACGCCCAGCAAGGCCACCAGCCGCTGGCTGGCGTAGGCGTACACGTCGTGGCAGTCCTCGGCCAACACGTCGCCGCGCAAGGCGTTGCCGTCGGCATCGTGCGGCGCCAGTTGCCACAGCGAGGCGAAGGAGCCGATATCGCTCCAGCCCGCGTCCAGCGGCACCATGACCACGTCCGCGTCGCGCTCCATGACGGCGTAATCGATGGAATCGGACGGGCATGCGGTGAAGGAGGCCTGCTCCACACGCAGGAAATCCCCGTCGCGGCGCAGGCCGGCCATGGCGGCGCGGCAGGCGGCGTGGATGTCGGGCCGATGCGCCTGGAGGGCTTGCAGATAACGCGAGGCGCGAAACAGGAACATGCCGCTGTTCCAGAAATACTGGCCGCTAGCGAGATACTGCTCTGCAGTGGCGGCGTCCGGCTTTTCGACGAAGGCCTCGACAGAAGCCACGCCGTCCCGCGCGGCGCCGGCGCGTATGTAGCCGTATCCCGTCTCCGCATAGGCCGGCCGCACGCCGAATGTCACCAGACGGCCCGCCTCGGCGGCACCGCGGGCGACGCGCACGGCCGCGCGGAAACGCTCGCCGTCGGTCACGGCATGGTCGGAAGGCAACACCAGCAGCAAGGCATCTTCGCCGTCTGCGGTGGCGAGCAGGGCAGCCAGCGCGATGGCGGGCGCGGTATTGCGGCCCACGGGTTCAAGCAGGATGGACGGCTCGCGCAGCCCAATCTGGCGCAATTGCTCCGCCACCATGAAGCGATGCGCTTCATTGGCGACAAAGATCGGAGGAAGTTCGTCCAGCGGGGAAGCACGTTCCCAAGTGGCCTGCAATGCCGAAACATCTCCCAGCAAAGGCAGAAATTGCTTGGGGTAGCCAAGCCGCGACAACGGCCATAAACGGGTGCCCGAGCCACCAACCAACAGCACGGAGCGCAGCTTCAGCGGAGTACTCGACATCTGGACTCCCTCGCGAACCACGACCGTCAACTGTTGCGGCGCGGGTACGGTTCGTTGAGCACTGCGCCTGGAATCCAAGCCTTTCGTACATCAACTCGATGAACCATTCTACGTAACCGCTATCGCCACAATGGGTATTTATATATAGAAATTTAAGTAGAAGTAATACAAAAAATAGTCTGCTTCAGCGGGGCATGAACGGGCCTGCCAGCCCCGCCGTTTTCCCTTGCTGATCCGTATGGGGCCTATAGGCAGGGCCACGGAACATTTCGGTTTTGCAATGATGCTGTTCCGTAATCTTCCATTACGTGGATGTCGGAATTTCGCGGCCCTCATGGCCTGTCCCGAGCGCCGTGTTTGCTTCGAGAACGAATGCCTCGACCACGTCGGAACGGCGTCCCGATCGATGCCAGAGCACGCCGAAGCGCCGCAATGCCTGGGGCGCGGGGACCGGCAAGCGGGCGATGCGCAAGCCGTGCAGGAGCGGCGAGTCGATGTCGGGCACCAACGAGACGCCCAGCCCTTGATCCACCATCAAGGCGATCGCCAGCAGGGAACTCAATTCGAATCGCTCCCGTGGCGCGATGTCGTTGTCACGCAGGAAACGTTCGGCCTGCTGGCCGCCGCCCAGGGAGCGGTCGTAACGCAGGAATGGTTGCTCCCGCAGGAGTTGCAGGGGGCGCTGTTTCGCCAGCCGCGCGGGGGCCAGCACGATGAGCGGTTCCTCGCGCCACTGGGCCCAGCTAAGCGACTTGGGCAAGCGAAAAGACGGGTGCAGGCAAACCGCGACGTCGATGACCTCGTCGCGCAATGCTTGCACCAGATTCTGCGTCGTTCCCGATTGGATGAAGACGCGGACATGGGGATGCGCGGCATTGAATTGCCCCAGGGCGGCCGGCAGGAACCCGTGCAAGGCGGTATTGATGGTGCCCAAGCGCAAATCCCCTGAGGATGTGTCGCTATGGGCCAGATTGAGCAGCGCTCTTTCCTCGCGCAACAGCGCTTGGGCGCTCGAAAGCAAACGATGTCCGGCGGCCGTGGGCATCATGGTCCGGCCGGCGCGCCGCAGGAGCGTGACGCCGATGTCCCGTTCCAGCGCCTTGATCTGCTGGGAGATCGCCGCCGGCGTCAGCGATTGGCGGCGCGCGGCCTCGGCCAGCGATCCGGGATAGCCAAACAGACTTGGTCGAGGCGGTGCTTCCATGGACACTACCCGCCGATGGAAGCGCGAGGCCGTCTGAAGGAAGGGCCGGCGCATGCTTCCAAGACTATTCAGGAGACTCGTGTTGACTATGCACCGACGCGCGGCGATTCGCGCATTGGGACTGCTCCCGCTGGCCTGGACCTTGCCCGGCAAGGCCGCCGACAAATATCCCGCCGGCCCCGTGCGCATGATCGTGCCTTTCCCTCCCGGCGGCACCACCGACGCGAATGGACGCATCATTGCGCAAGCGCTGGCCCAGGCGCTCGGCGGGAACATGGTGGTCGAGAATATCGCGGGCGCGGCCGGGACCATAGGAACGGCGCAGGCCAAGCGCGCGAAGCCGGACGGGTACACCTTGCTGTTCGGCAATATTTCCACGCAGGCCATCAGCGCGGGGCTTTATCCCGATCTTCCTTATGATCCCTTGAAGGATTTCGCGCCCATCGCCCATACCGGCAAGCTGGTGAATCTGCTCGTCGTTCATCCGTCGCTGGGCGTGAAGTCGGTGCCGGAATTGATCGCCTATGCGAAAGCCAACCCCGGGAAGCTGAGCTACGGCTCGTCGGGCATAGGCGGGACGCCGCACCTGAGCGCGGAGCTTTTCAAGCAGCGGACCGGCACGGACATGGTGCATATTCCCTACAAGGGAGGCGGCCCGATGCTGGCCGATCTGCTCGGCAACCAGGTGCAGCTCAGTTTCGCCAACCTGCCGGACCTGCTGCCCCACGTCCGCGCGGGAAAGTTGATCGCGCTGGGGGTGACCTCGCGCGAGCGCTGGCCCAGCGTGCCGGACATACCCAGCATTCAGGAACAAGGCGTTCCCGACTTCGACATGACGTCCTGGATGGGCTTGTTCGCGCCCGCCCGCGTGCCGGCGCCCATACGCGAGCAACTCGTGCAGGCAACGCTGGACGTACAGAAGAAGCCGGAAGTCATCCACCGCCTGTCCGAATTGGGCTTCGTCGAGGAACCGATGGGCGGCGAGGCGTTCAGCGCCTACGTCGCGCAGCAGGTCAAGTTCTGGTCGACGTTCGTGAAGACGGCAGGGATCAAGGCGGAATGACGGCGCGGTGACGCCAGGACGAATGTGATGGAATTCATGGTCAAGGAGGCCGGCCTCCTGCGTATTCGCAGCCTTCCCCTCAGGCGGGAAGCGCGCGGCAATGTATTGATGATTCACGGCGGCGGGCAGGACTGGTGGGTATTCGAGTCCTGGATGCGCGCTTTCGCGGCGGCGGGCTACGCGGCCCATGCATTGTCGCTGCGTGGCCACGGCGACTCATGGCCGATGCCGGATGCCGAATTCTGCGCGTTGAGCGTCGACGACTATTGCGCGGATATCGTGCAGGCCTGCAAGGCGCTCGGCTTGACGCGCGCCTGCCTGATCGGCCATAGCCTGGGCGGCATCGCGGCGCAACTGGCGGCCCAGCAACTGGATTGCGGCGCGCTGGTCCTGGTGGCGAGCGCGGGGCCGGCGGCGCTGGGAACGCGGCGCGGCCTGCTTCCCCCCGATCGTCCCGTGGTGCGCATCGCCCAGGAGGCCCGCGAGCGCTATTTCCATAGCGCGAGCGCCGACGTGGTGGAAGCCACCATCCGCCGGCTGATTCCCGAATCGCCGGGCGCATTGAACACGTCGGGCGGGCGCGCCGTGGTCGACGCCGCCAGGATCCGCTGCCCGGTGCTCTCCATTTCCGGCGCGCGGGACGCCACCGACGTGCCGGGCGCGATGCAACTGGCGCCGCTGTACGGCGGCAGCGCCATCGTCCTTGCCGATACCGGCCACAACATCATGCAGGAGCGCAGCGGCGGCTTGGCGTGTGAAATGATCCTGGCGTGGCTGTCCAGCCTCCAGGACTGAACAGCCTCCACGACTGAAGCGTCAGGCCACCTGCTGCGCGTTGCCTTGCGGCGTCCACAGGCGGCCCGGCACGGCCGCCAGCAGCGCCCGGGTATAGGGATGGCTGGGGGCGCGGAAGATGCGCGCGCTGTCGCCCTGTTCGACGATTTCTCCCGCTTTCATGACGGCGATCCGGTCGCAGACTTGCGCGGCCACGCGCAGGTCGTGGGTGATGAACAGGATGGAAAGATTCAGCCGCGCCTGCAGGCGGGCCAGCAGCGCCAGGACCTGGGCTTGCACCGAGACGTCCAGTGCCGACACCGGTTCGTCGGCGACCAGTATCCTCGGCTCCATCGCCAGCGCCCGCGCCAGGCCGATGCGCTGCCGCTGGCCGCCGGAGAACTCGTGCGGATAACGGTCGAGGGCGTCGGCGCCCAGCCCCACCAGCTCGAACAGCTCGCGCGCCTTGTCCCAGGCCTGCCGGCGCGGCACGCCATGCGCGAGCGGGCCCTGCGTGACGATGTCGCCCACCCGATGGCGGGGGTTGAGCGATCCATACGGATCCTGGAAGACCATCTGCACCCGCGCCGCGTGACGGCGGCGATCGGCGGCATGCTTCAGGTTCACGGTCTCGCCGTAGACCTGCATCTCGCCCGCGTCCGGCGTCAGGAGCCCCAGCACGTTGCGGGCCAGGGTCGACTTGCCGGACCCGCTTTCGCCCACGATGCCCAGGGTGCGGCCCGCGGGCAAGGTCAGCGACACGTTCTTCACCGCGTGCGTCACGCGCGCATGGCGCTTGAGCCAGTGGCGCTTGCCATAGGTCTTGGACAAGCCCGCGATCGCCAGCGCGGCCGGCGGGTTGCCGGCCTGCTCGCGCGTGGCGGGTTGCAGCGGCGGCACCGCGGCGATGAGCGCGCGCGTATAGCCGTCGGCCGGATGGTTCAGGACGGCGTCGGCGGCGCCCATTTCCACCAGCCTGCCTTGCCGCATGACGGCCACCCGGTCGGCGATCTCCGCGACCACGCCGAAGTCGTGCGTGATGAACAGCACCGCCGTTCCCTTGCGCCGTTGCAGGTCGTGGATCAGGTGCAGGATCTGCGCCTGTGTCGTCACGTCC